>JAUVXK010000024.1 GCA_030603635.1 Burkholderiales bacterium
CCCAGAAGGGGCCAACGAGCGGCCCGCGCCTGAGAGGTGGACGGGAAATCGCGGGCCCGCTCCATGCGGACGGTGTGCGGGCGCAACGCCAGCATCATCGACGTTTCCACCTGCCCGGCATGGATGCCGAAGCGGTGCTCCTGCGGAGGGATGCGTGCATTCAGATCCAGACCCTGCGCGTCGAGCAGCGGTAGGTTGAACCAGCTGGCGCCGTACACGAGCAGGTCATGTCGGGCGCGCAACTCCCGCCCCACGACGTCCATGAGGCCTACATGCCCCCCGTGGCTGTTGAAGATCAGGAGTTTGCGCACGCCGGCACGGGCCACGCACGCACCGATGTCGCACCAGAGGTTCAATACGGTCTCGGGGCGCAGCGTGAGCGTACCGGCAAACCGTTCATGCTCGGGGCTCAGTCCGACAGGCTGGGTGGGCAGCACATAGACGGGCGCCCCCTCCTGCATGTGCCCTCCTGCGGCAGCGAGCACGCCCTCCAGCAGATCGGTGTCCACCGACAGGGGCAGATGAGGCCCATGCTGCTCGGTCGCCGCCACGGGCAGCACGGCGACGGTGCGGGCGGGATCGAGCGAAGCGAAATCGGTGGTGCACAGGTCTGCCCAGCGGGGCAGGGACAGGGGGGTGGGCGGCGGACGCGACGACATGGGGCCATCTTAGCCGTTGCCGCTCGCCCCGGCGTACATCCAGCGGCGCGACCACGGCAACTCCTGCGCGGAGCGGCCGGCGCGACGGCACAGCACCTGGAACAGGGAAATCTGGTCGTGCTCGAAGGCCCAGGCGCAACCGGCCAGATAGACCCGCCAGATGCGCCAGGTCTTTTCCGGGACCATCTGGCGCAAGCGATCGGCCTTGGCTTCGAAGGATTCGCTCCAGCAAGCCAGCGTACGGGCGTAATGCCGGCGCAGGCTCTCGACATCGATCGCCTCCAGCCCGCCTTCCTGCATGGTGCGCAGCACGGTGCCGATGTGCGGCAACTCGCCCTGGGGGAACACGTACTTGTCGATGAAACGACCGCCGCCGTGGCTCGTCTCGCCGTCGTGCGCATCGGTCGAGGTGATGCCGTGGTTCAGGCACCAGCCGTCGGGCGTGAGGAGGTCGTGGATGATGCGGAAGTAGTCGCTGAGGTGCTTGAGTCCCACGTGCTCGAACATGCCGACGCTGGTGATGCGGTCGAAGGGGCCGGTGACATCGCGGTAGTCCTGCAAACGGATGTCGACCCGGTCCTGCAGACCGGCCGCACGCACCCGTTCGGAGGCCAGTTCGTACTGGTTCTGCGACAGGGTGATGCCGACGCACCGCGCACCGAACCGCTGCGCCGCGCGCATGACCAGAGCGCCCCAGCCACAGCCAATGTCCAACAGCCGCTGGCCAGGCTGCAGCCGGATCTTGGTCAGGATGTGATCGATCTTTTTGACCTGTGCCTCGGCCAACGGCTCGTCGCCCTCCTCAAAGTACGCGCAGGAATAGACCATGTCCGGGTCCAGCCACTCGCCGTAGAAGGCGTTGGACACATCGTAGTGGTACTGGATGGCGGCCTGATCGCTCTTGCGGCTGTGGGTGAAGGTCTTGATCATGCGGGACCACGCTCCCCCCTGCTCCGCCGCCCCGGATTCGGCCAGGGTATGCGCCATCGCCAAGATGTCCTGGATACGGCCATCGACATCGATGAGCCCCTCGACATAGGCTTCACCCAGGCTGTCAAGCGTTGGAGAGAGAAGCGCTGGAAGCGCGGCACCGTCCCGGACCGTCACCGTGACGGCCGGGACGTCGAACGCCCCCAGGTGCCAGGCTGGAGCGGTGGGCGGAATCTCGCCAGGGACCGTGTGCCACCGCACCTGCAGCGGCAGATTGACACGCTGGCGCCACCGCGCCACCCAGGATTCCAACGCCTTGTCGATCGACAACATCCGTTCATCCTCCATGACAGGAACACCTCATGGCCCACAGACCGATTGTTCAACACCGAGTCGCCCTTGAAAACCCCGTCAGCACTATGGTTTTGATAGATTTCTGCTATGAACCGACACACGCTCCTGCAGAGGGGCGCCAACTGCCAGACAATCGCCAGGCCTGCCCCTGACGGAACTTTGACCGCCCGGGGGTATTCCGACCACTGAATCCCGATCACCCATCCATGTTCAAACGCTGGCTCTGTTTCTTGTTCGCTCTGGCACTGGCGGGCGGTTCCCTCGCGCAAGGTGCGACAGTGTCTCCCCCAGTGCAAAGCGAGTTCTCGCGTGCCGAACTGCTGGTGCATGCGCCGAACGGCGTAACGCCCGGCCAGCCGCTGTGGCTGGGCCTGCAGATCACCCACGCCCCGGACTGGCACACCTACTGGAAAAACCCGGGGGATTCCGGTCTGCCCACCGAGTTGGAATGGCAACTGCCGGTCGGGATCACCCCTGGAGACATCCAATGGCCAACGCCACGCAAGTTCCCGTTGGGCGATCTGGCGAACTACGGCTACGACGGCACGGTGCTGCTGCCGATCCCGCTGCGCGTGGGTGCCGACTTTCAGGGCCAGGCCCTGCAAGCCGAAGTCCTGGCCACGTGGTTGATCTGCCGCAAGGAATGCATCCCCGAGGAAGCCAGCTTCCAGGTCCGCATACCGACGCAGTTGTCCACCGCAGCGCATGCGGCCGCTTTCGAGGCGGCCTGGTCTACTGTCCCCTCTGAGCAGACCGCAGGAGACAGCCAGCTGCGCGCTGCGGAAAACGCCCTTGAAGTTGTGCTCACTGGCCTGCCTCCTGAGTGGCGAACCCGAACACTGGAGTTTTTCCCCGAAACCCCTGGCCTGATCGAGCCTGGCGCGGCCTGGCAGCAGCGCTGGGAGGACGGCGTGTGGCGTGCCGCGGTGCCGTTGACGCGGTTCCGCGCCGACAGTCCGGACTCGGTGAACCTGGTCGTCGCCCTGGCCCATCCCCCAGGGGAAGGCCCGGGGTTGCGGGGGGTACGCATGGATGTCCCGGTCCCCGACGGCTGGCCACCCGTGGCTCAGGCAGGCAGCGGCGCTTCGGCAGCGCTCCAGGCGGCCCTGGCGGAAAACGCCGCCCGCGCGGCGGCCACCACAGGCCCCAGCCCCACCGCGCTCACACTGTGGGCAGCCCTGCTCGGCGCCCTGATCGGCGGCATGATCCTCAACCTCATGCCCTGCGTGTTCCCGGTGCTCGCCATCAAGGTGCTGGCCTTTTCCCAACAGGGCGACAACCACCGCGCCCATCGCCTGGGCGGGCTGGCCTACACGGCCGGCGTGGTGCTGTCCTTCATGGCGCTCGGCGGTGTGCTGCTGGCCCTGCGCGCCGCGGGCGAACAACTGGGCTGGGGGTTCCAGTTGCAGAACCCGGCGGTGGTCGCGTCGCTGGCGGTGCTGTTCACCGTGATCGGCCTGAACCTGGCTGGGCTGTTCGAGTTCGGGCACCTGCTGCCCAGTTCGGTCGCGAGCCTGCAAGCTCGCAACCCGACGGCGGACGCCTTCCTCACCGGGGTGCTGGCCACCGCCGTCGCGTCGCCGTGCACCGCCCCGTTCATGGGAGCATCGCTCGGACTGGCGATCGCGCTGCCCACCGGTCAGGCCCTGGCGGTGTTTGCCGTGCTGGGACTGGGCATGGCACTGCCCTACCTGCTGGCGAGCTGGGTGCCGGCGATCGCCCGCGCGCTGCCCCGGCCCGGCGCCTGGATGGAAACCTTCCGCCAGTTGATGGCCTTCCCGATGTTTGCCACGGTGGTGTGGTTGCTATGGGTTCTGGGCCAGCAAAGCGGGATCGACGGCACCGCCGCGCTGCTGATGCTGCTGGTCGTGCTGGCGCTGCTGATCTGGGCGCTGAACCGGGGCGGCAAGGTGCGCACGGTGATGGGCTCGCTGTCCCTGGTGGGACTGGCCTGGCTGCTGTGGGCCATAGGCCCGAACGTAACCCGGCTGCAGGACAGCATGGCCTCCACGACGCCGACTTCGGTGGCGGGTCTGGCCTGGGAAGCGTGGAGCCCTCAGCAAGAGGCCAACCTGCTGGCCCAGGGCCGCTCGGTGTTTGTGGACTACACCGCCGCCTGGTGCGTGACCTGCCAGTACAACAAGCGCACCGTGCTCAGCCACCCTGACGTGCTGGGCGACTTCGCGGACAAACAGGTGGTGCTGCTGCGCGCCGACTGGACGCGACGCGATCCGGTGATCTCCGCCTCACTGGCAGCACTGGGGCGCAGCGGCATCCCCGTGTACGTGCTGCACAGCCCCGGTCGCGCACCCGTGGTGCTGTCTGAAATCCTGACGGTCGAGGAAGTGCGCTCGGCCATCCGGCAACTGTGAAAGGAGCCTCCCCGATGAAACGACGCGACTTTGCCCTGGGCGTGGCTGGCGGCGCGATGAGCCCGCTGATGCTGTGGCCCACGCTCGCCTCCGCTGCCCAGATCGGTCAACCCGCCCCCGCCTTCAGCCTGAAGGACACGGCTGGCCAAACCGTCAGCCTGTCCGACTTCCGAGGCAAGCCGGTGGTGCTGGAATGGCTCAACCCGGGCTGTCCTTTTGTGCGAAAACACTACCAGGGCAACATGCAGGGCCTGCAACGGGAGTACGCCAGCAAGGGGGTGGCGTGGCTGGCCATCAACTCCACCGAGACCGCCAGCGGCGATTACCTGGCCCCCTCAGCGCTCGCGTCCTGGATGCAGGCCCAGCAGGCTGCTGCCACGGCCGTGCTGATGGACGAGGATGGTCGCACCGGGCGTGCCTACGGCGCCAGGGTCACCCCCCATATGTACATCATCAACGCCAGTGGCGTGCTGGTGTATGCCGGGGCCATCGACAGCATCCCGTCGGCTCGCGTGGCCGACATCGAGCGCGCCACCAACTACGTCCGGCAGGGGCTGGATGAACTGCTGGCCGGCAAACCGTTGAGCGTGAGCACCAACCAGGCCTATGGCTGCACCATCAAGTACAAGGGCTGACCCCTCGTGAAACCGGCTGACAGGTCTTCCTGCGCCGGGTTATCCCTGACCCTGCAGCGCCCAACCCAAACCCCACGCGTGCTTACACTGCGGGGATGAGCGACATTTCCACCCTGCGACGCATCCTCTCGACCTGCCGCACCCTGACGGTGGTGGGGCTCTCGCCCCAGTGGCATCGGCCCAGCTATTTCGCGGCCAAGTACATGCAGGCGCACGGCTACCGCATCGTGCCGGTGAACCCGCTGGTGGCGCGCGAAGGCGGCGACATCCTGGGTGAGCGCTGTTACGCCAGCGTGCAGGAAGCGGCCCAGGCCCTGGCGGTGCAGGGGCAGCGCATCGACATGGTGGACTGCTTCCGCAAGAGCGAGGACATCCCCCCCCTGGCCGATGCGGCCATCGAAGTCGGCGCGAAGTGCCTGTGGCTGCAACTCGGCGTTGAGCACGCCGAGGCCGAGGCGAAGGCCGCACAGGCCGGCCTGTGGGTGGTGCACGACCGCTGCGTGAAGATCGAGCACGCCCGGCTCTTTGGCGGACTGAACTGGGCCGGGGTCAACACCCGGGTCATTTCGGCCAAACGCCCCCAGCAATTGCCCTACTGACTGTATTTGAAAGTCCCCATGGCCCAGGACCACGACTACGGCTTCGGCACACTGGCGATCCATGCCGGCGCCATCCCAGACCCTGTCACCGGCGCGCGCGCCACGCCCATCCACCAGACCACCAGCTTCGTGTTCGACAGTGCCGAACACGCCGCCAGCCTGTTCAACCTGCAGACCTTTGGCAACGTGTACAGCCGCATCGGCAACCCCACGGTGTCGGTGCTGGAAGAGCGCGTGGCCGCCCTGGAAGGCGGGCGCGCCGCTCTGGCCTGCGCCAGCGGCATGGCCGCGCAGATGACGGCGCTGCTGGCCATCCTCAAGGCCGGTGACCACATCGTGGCCGCCTCCACCCTGTATGGCGGCACAGTAGGTCAGCTGGGCGTGGGGTTTGAACGTCTGGGCATCACCACCAGCTTCGTGGACCCGTCCGACCCCGAGAACTTCCGCCGCGCCATGCGCCCCAACACGCGTGCGGTGTATGGCGAAACCATCGGCAACCCGCTGGTCAATGTGCTGGACATCGCCGCCGTGGCCCAGGTGGCTCACGAGCATGGCGTGCCGCTGGTGATCGACAACACCGTGGCCACGCCCTGGCTGTGCCGCCCCTTCGAGCACGGCGCCGACATCGTGGTGCACAGCGCAACCAAGTACTTTGGCGGCCATGGCACCACCATGGCCGGCGTGGTGGTCGAGTCGGGGAAGTTCGACTGGGGCAACGGCAACTTCCCCGACATGGTCGAGCCCAGCCGGGCCTACCACGGTGTCAAGTTCTATGAGACCTTCGGCAACTTCGGCTACACCATGAAGGCGCGCATGGAGGTGAACCGCACCTTTGGTGCCGTGCTCTCGCCCATGAACGCATGGCTGATCCTGCAGGGCATCGAAACCCTGCATTTGCGCATGCAGGCGCACTGCCGCAATGCCCGACGAGTGGCCGAATGTCTGCGCGACCATCCCCTGGTGGCCTGGGTCAACTACCCCGGCCTGGCCGACTCGCCCTACCACGCACTGGCGGCGAAACAGTTCCGACCCGTCGACGGCCTGCCTGGTGGCTCCGGCATCCTCACCTTTGGCATCCGTGCCGACGACCCGGTTCGGGCCGGCGAGCGCTTCATCGATGCCTGCGAGTTCCTCAGCCACCTGGCCAACATCGGCGATGCCAAGACGCTGGTCATCCACCCCGCCTCCACCACCCACCGCCAGCTGAACGAGAACGAACTGAAGCAAGCCGGCGTGGCGCCCGACATGATCCGCCTGAGCGTGGGGATCGAAGATGTGGACGATATCCTCTGGGACCTGGATCAGGCGCTGCGCAAGGCAGCGGGCTGAAAGCCCCGGCCGCCCTGCGACAATGCAGGGTTATGAGCACGACCTTCGCCCCCCTGCAGAACGACACCTTTCTTCGCGCCTGCCTGCGCCAGGCCACCGAGCACACCCCCGTGTGGCTGATGCGTCAGGCCGGCCGCTACCTGCCCGAGTACCGCGCCACCCGCGCCCAGGCCGGCAGCTTCATGGGGCTGGCCACGAACGTGGACTACGCCACTGAAGTCACGCTGCAGCCGCTGGAGCGCTACGACCTGGACGCCGCCATTCTGTTCAGCGACATCCTGACCGTGCCCGACGCCATGGGCCTGGGGCTGAGCTTTGCCCTGGGCGAAGGCCCCAAGTTTGAAAAAACGGTGCGGACTGAAGCCGATGTGGCCGCCCTGGCCGTACCGGACATGAACAAGCTGCGCTATGTGTTCGACGCCGTCACCTCCATCCGCAAGGCCCTGAACGGCCGTGTGCCGTTGATCGGATTTTCAGGCAGCCCCTGGACCCTGGCCTGCTACATGGTGGAGGGCGGCGGCAGCGACGACTACCGCCTGGTCAAGACCCTGATGTACCAACGCCCCGACCTGATGCACCGGGTGCTGGAAATCAACGCCGACGCGGTGGCGCTGTACCTGCGAACACAGATTGAAGCCGGCGCCCAAGCCGTGATGGTGTTCGACAGCTGGGGCGGCGTGCTGGCAGACGGCAACTTCCAGCAATTCAGCTTGGCCTACACCAAGCGGGTGCTGGACCAGCTACCCAAGGAGCACAAGGGCCAGCGCATCCCGCGCATCGTGTTCACCAAGGGCGGTGGCCTGTGGCTGGACGACATGAACACCCTGGACTGCGACGTGCTGGGCCTGGACTGGACCGTGAACCTGGCCAAGGCCCGGGCTGCCGTGGGCGGTGTGGCGGGCGGGCCCGGGAAGGCGCTGCAAGGCAACCTGGACCCGAACGTGCTGTTCTCCGCCCCCGAGCAGGTAGCGGCCGAAGCGGTCAAGGTATTGGAAAGCTTTGGCCCACCGCACACCGATCGCGCCACCACCGGTCCGACCCACATCTTCAACTTGGGACATGGCATCAGCCAGCACACCCCGCCTGACCATGTGAAGGTGCTGGTGGACACCGTGCATGCTCATTCACGGCGCATGAGGCTGCGCACCTGACCCCTGACGAACGCACCGTTTGGGCCAGTGTGCTAGCACAAAAATGGGGCTGGACGCACATGACGCACCGGGCTTATGCACAAAATTTGGTGTGCGGCGCAGCATCGGCTCACGGCTGGCATTTCGACTCGCATTTTCCGCAGAAGCCATGTAAGTCATTGATTTCATTCATGATGCCTGGCTGCACATTTTCTAGGCAGTCTAACCAAGGCCTTGATTTTCAAGACCTTGCGCAGCGGATTCAGCAACTATCAACAAAGTTATCCACAGAAACGCTGAGCAAGTCCAGAAGCTTCGACGAATCAATGACTTACCGTTTTTTCCGCCAAAATGACTGAACTTCAGCCGCCAAGTTCCGCCATCTGGGTGGACGTGGTCGTGACCACGCCGGCCCACAGCGGACTGGGCGACAGCCTCACCTATCGGAGTGAGCGCCCGCTGACCCCGGGCGCTTTGGTCAGGGTACCCCTGGGTACACGCGAGACGCTGGGTATCGTCTGGACCCTCCGCGACGAGCCACCTGCCGGTTTGGATCCGGCGCAGACGCGTTCGGTGGGTGCCACGCTGGACGCCATCCCCCCGCTGAACGAGCGCTGGCGAGAACTGGTGGCTTTTGCCGCGCGCTACTACCAACGCGCCTTGGGCGAGGTGGCTCTCTCTGCCCTACCCCCCGCCCTGCGCGACCTGCAGACCGAACAGCTCGCACGGCGACTGAAGAAACTGGCTGCCTCCGCTCCCCCCCCGAGCGGGACCGACAACCCGCCACCCGCGCCCAGCCCCGATCAGGAACAGGCCCTGGAGACGCTGCGCGCCACCATCCAACCCGTGCTCCTTTTCGGAACCACCGGGAGCGGCAAGACCGAGGTTTACCTGCGTGCGGCCGAGCGCCTGCTCAGGGACGACCCACACGCCCAGGTGCTGGTGATGGTCCCGGAGATCAACCTCACGCCCCAGCTGGAAGCGCGTTTCCGGGACCGTTTTGCGGCGCACGGCGTGGTGTCCCTGCACAGCGGCCTCACGCCCGCGCAGCGCCTGAAGCACTGGCTGACCGCCCATCTCGGACAGGCGCGCATCGTGCTGGGCACGCGCATGGCCATCTTCGCCAGTCTGCCCCGGCTGCGGCTGATCGTGGTGGACGAGGAGCATGACCCGAGCTACAAGAGCCAAGAGGGGGCGCGCTACTCGGCCCGGGATCTGGCGGTGTACCGCGCCCGGCTGGAATCGGGGCACACTCCGTGCCAGGTGCTGCTGGGGTCGGCCACGCCTTCACTGGAAAGCTGGCACGCGGCCGAACAAGGGCGATACCTCCGGCTGGCCATGCCCGGGCGCATCGGGGGCGGCGCGCTGCCCCGCCTGCGGCTGGTGGACATGAACCATCAACCCCGGCACACCGTGATCGCCCCGGCCTTGGTGCAGGCCATGGTCGAACGCGCCGCCCGTGGAGAGCAGAGTCTGGTGCTGCTGAACCGGCGCGGCTACGCACCCGTGCTGGCCTGCCACGACTGCGGCTGGAAAAGCGACTGCCCGCACTGCAGCGCCCATGCGGTGTTTCACAAGATCGACCGCACGCTGCGCTGCCATCACTGTGGTCACACCACGCGCGTGCCACGCGCCTGCCCCGAATGCGGCAACCTCGACATCACGCCACTCGGGCGTGGCACCGAGCAGATCGAGGAACAGCTGGCTGGCTTGCTGGCCGACGCCCGCCGTCCCGATGGACAGCCGGTGCGCGTCGCCCGGCTGGACGCCGACACCACCCGCACCAAGGGCAGCCTGGAAAGCCGTCTGGCCGACATGCATGCCGGGGAGGTGGATGTGCTCGTCGGCACCCAGATGGTCGCCAAGGGGCATGACTTCCGGCGCATCACGCTGGTGGCCAGCATCAACACAGACGGCGGCCTGTTCGCCAGCGATTACCGGGCCCCGGAACGCCTGTTCGCCCTGCTGATGCAGGCTGCGGGACGGGCCGGTCGGGACGCCGCCTTCGTGGCCGAACAGGGCAGCAGCGTGGAACTGTGGGTGCAGACCTGGTACCCCCAACACCCCTTGTTCGCGGCACTGGCTCGGCACGACTACCCGGCCTTCGCCGCCCAGCAACTGGAAGAACGTGCCGCCGCCCAGATGCCCCCCTACGGACACCAGGCGCTGGTGCGTGCCGAGGCCCGTACACAGGAAGCCGCGCAGGCCTGGCTGACCCTGGCCTCCCAGGCCGGCGACGGCCTCCCGGGTCGAAACCATCTGACCCTCTACCCTCCTGTGCCCACGACCATCCAGCGCGTGGCGAACGTGGAACGGGCCCAGATGCTGCTGGAAAGCCCCTCGCGCCCGGCCCTTCAGGCCTTTCTGGCCGCCTGGCAGCCTGTACTGCAGGCCCTGCGCACCCGACCCGAAACGCGTGGGCTCATCCGCTGGGCCATCGACGTGGACCCCCTGTCGATCTGAACCCGTTCAGCCCCGTAGCAGGGCCACCGCCCCGGAGAAGGTCAGAAACGCCAACGCGGTGGACACCAGGATGATGCGCGCGATGCGCCCGTTGTCGGCGCCGAAACGCTCCGCCAGCAAGGACACGTTGCTGGCACTGGGCAGCGCCGCCACCAGCACCATCACCGTGAGGGCAAACGGGTCCAGGGGCACCCCAAGCTGGATCGCCACCGACCCGACCAGCAACACCAGCAAGGGGTGGAGCAACAGCTTCATCATCGCCACGGGCACGTAGTCGCTCCAGGGCATGGGGTGGTCGGCCTGCATCTGTGAACGCGCCAGCACCGCGCCGATCGTGAACAGGGCCACGGGGGAGGCCGCATCGGCCAGCAGCCAGACGGTCTTTTCAATGGGCCCCGGGAGGGTGAACTCGACCGACGACGCCACCGCACCCAGGATGATGGCCCAGGGCATGGGATTGGCCAACACGCCGCGCAGGGCCTTGCCCGCCGCCACCATCGCGCCCCCGTCGCGCTGGTCGAGTCGTGACAGGGCGATGCACAGGGAACTGGTGATCACCATGTCCACCACGATGAGGACGATCACCGTGCCCACGCTCTCGGGCCCCAGCAGGGCCGCCAGCAGGGGCACGCCCATGAACCCGGTGTTGGGGAACGCGGCCACCAGCGCGCCCAGCGAGGCGTCGTTCCAGCGGATGCGCCGGTTCAAGGTCATGACGATGGCGAAGGCCACCATGACGAGCGCGCACAGCAGGTACACCCCGAACACCGCGGCGTCGAGCAACTGCGCAATGGGCGTGGTGGAACCGAAGCGGTACAGCATCGCGGGCAACGCGAAATACAGCACGAAGCTGTTAAGCCCCGGAATGGCTTCCAGCGGAAGCATGCGGCGGCGCGCCGCCACGAAGCCCGCGAGGACCATCGCGAAAAAGGGAAAGGTGACGAGGAGGACGGTGAGCACGGCCGCCATTGTCGCAGGACTGCCCGTTATGATCAGGCGCTTTGTTCGTGCTGCTTGTCCATGTCTGCTGGTTTGAACATCGCCCAACTCGCCGCCGTGAACCACCTGGCTGGCCCCTGCCTGGTGCTGGCCGGTGCCGGCTCGGGCAAGACCCGCGTCATCACGCACAAGATCGCCCGCCTCATCCAGGCGGGGCTGGCGGCCCACCGCATCGCGGCCATCACCTTCACCAACAAGGCCGCGGCCGAAATGCGCGAGCGCGCCCGGCAGCTCGTGGGCAAACCGGCCAAGGACGTCGTGATCTGCACCTTCCACTCACTGGGCGTGCGCCTGCTGCGCGAGGACGGTGCGGTGCTGGGGCTCAAGCAGCAGTTCTCCATCCTCGACACCGACGGCATCACGTCCATCCTGAAGGATTGCGGCGGCACCACCGACGCGGCCACCGCGCGCCAGTGGCAATGGGCGATCAGCGCCTGGAAAAGCGCCGGCCTGAACGCCGAGCAGGCCCTGGCGCAGGCCCGGGACGAGAACGAGCGGGTGATCGCGCTGGTCATGGCCAAGTACCAAGAACGCCTGGCGGCCTACCAGAGCGTGGATTTTGACGACCTGATCAGCCTGCCACTGAAGCTGCTGGAACAGCACGCGCCCGTGCGCGAGAAATGGCAAAAACTGCTCGGCCACGTGCTGGTGGACGAATACCAGGACACCAACGCCACCCAGTACGAGTTGTTGAAACTGCTGGTGGGCGAGCGCGGCCGCTTCACCGCCGTGGGCGACGACGACCAGTCCATCTACGGCTGGCGCGGTGCCACGCTGGACAACCTGAAGAAGCTGCCCCAGGACTTCCCCGCGCTCAAGGTCATCAAGCTGGAGCAGAACTACCGCTCCACCAGCGCCATCCTGCGCGCGGCCAACCACGTCATCGGACCCAACCCCAAGCTGTTCCCCAAAACGCTGTGGAGCGAACTCGGCGAAGGCGAGCCAGTGCGCGTGATCGCCTGCGATCACGAGGACCACGAGGCCGAGCGCGCCGTGGCCCGCATCCAGAGTCTCCGGGCCGGATCGGCGGCGGCCGGCAGCACCGGCGCCCAGCACAAGGCGTTCAAGGACTTCGCCATCCTCTACCGCGCCAACCACCAGGCCCGAGCACTCGAAACCGCCCTGCGCAAGGCACAGATTCCCTACAAGGTGTCGGGTGGACAGAGCTTTTTCGACCGCGCCGAGATCAAGGACCTCTGCGCCTGGTTGCGCCTGCTGGTCAACAACGACGACGACCCGGCCTTCCTGCGCGCCATCACCACGCCCAAGCGCGGCATCGGCCACCAGACGCTGGCGCAGCTCGGTGCCTTCGCCACCCAGTACAAGGTCAGTCTGTTCGAAGCGCTGTTCTCGCATTCGCTGCAGGCCGCCCTGCCCGCGCGCGCGGTGCATGGTCTGCACGAGTTCGGCCGCTATCTCAACGACCTGGAGCACCGCGCCCGCCACACCAGCGGCCATGAAGCCGCCAAAGCCTTCCTGGACGACTGGCTCAAGACCATCGGGTACGAGCAGTATCTGCTCGACAGCGAAGAAAGCGACAAGGTCGCTGCGGCACGCTGGGGCAATGTGATCGACTTCTGCGACTGGGTGGCCCAGCGCTGCGGGGGACAGATCGACGACACCGGTGGCCTCACCACCGAGCGGGAGCCCAAAACCCTGCTGGAAGTCGCACAGACCATCGCCCTCATTGCCACCATCTCGGAGCGGGAGCAGGAGCAGGACGTGGTGACGCTGTCCACCCTGCACGCGTCCAAGGGGCTGGAGTGGCCACACGTCATCCTGGCCGGCGTCAACGAGGGACTGCTGCCTTTTCAGCGAGACGACAGCCTCAATGACGAGGCCCTGGGCAAGCTGATCGAGGAAGAACGCCGGCTGATGTATGTGGGCATCACCCGCGCGCAGCACACGCTGGTGGTGAGCTGGCTCAAGCGACGCAAGAAAGGCCGCGAAATGGTGCCCGGCCAGCCCAGCCGCTTCATCGCGGAAATGCAGCTCGACGCGGCCACGGTGAAAGAAGACCCGCGCGAAAAGCTCCGTGCGCTGCGGGCCGAGTTCGCGCAACGTGCCGCCTCACCACCCGCGTGAGACGGTTCCCCTCAACTGCCATTTCGCATACCATTGCACTCTGGCAAGCGACAAAGCCGACAGAGTCATGCGCATTAATCTGATAAAAAAACTGATTCGATGGGTGTTTCTGGCCCCGCTGCTCGGTGCCTCGTTCGCGGTGCAGGCCCTGGAAGCCCCCCGCCACACCCCGGTGTTGACGCTGACCGGGCTGATCGGCGTGACCAACCACAAAGAGGCAGCCGTCTTCGACATGGCCATGCTCGAAGCCCTGCCGCAGCACGAATTCACCACCCTCACCCCCTGGGAAGACCGCCCGATCAAGTTCAGCGGGCCGTTGTTGCGCGACGTGCTGCGCCTGGTCCAGGCCCGGGGACAGACCTTGCGCGCCACTGCCTTGAACGATTACCGGATCAGCATCCCGGCGGACGACGCCCAGCAGTTCGACGTCATCATCGCCACCCGGCTCAACGAACAGCCGATGTCGATCCGCACCCGTGGCCCCCTGTTCATCATCTACCCCTTCAACGCCCACCCACAATTGCAAAGCGCACGGTACTATGAGCGGTCGATCTGGCAACTGAAAGCCATACACGTCGAATAACCGGACCGCCCAGGACATGCCTGAACGCAAAGACGGCCGCAGGTTCTTCCTGTGGCTGGCCCTCACCACGCTGGCGCTGGCCGTGGGGCTGGCGGTGATGACGGTCGTCTTTCTGCGCCAGTCAGAAACGGTCGAGACCACCGCCCGGCTGCAGGCCGATTCGGTTACCTCCCTCACCTTCCAACTCGAGCGCGAATTCCTGCGTCTGCGCAGCGAACTGGGGCTGGCTCTGGTCCTACCCGGGCAGACCGACTGGAACCAGCTGATGGTGCGTTACGACATCCTGGCGAGCCGGATCGGTCTGCTGCGTAACAACCCCAGCATCCAAAAACTCACCCACCGGCAGGAGTACCAGGAAACGGTTCCCAAGCTTGAGGCCTGGCTGTTGCAGGCCGACGGGCCCATGGCCGACCCGCCTCGGCATCTGGGCGAGTTGCAGCGTGTGCTCGACACCATGACCGCCCTGGGGCCCGATGTGCAGTCCCTCAGCTTTGCCGCCAACAGTCTGGTGACACACCTGATGGAACACCAGCTGGGCGTGGTTCGCCAGCAAAACCGCTGGATCGCCTGGCTGGTGGGGTTGCAGATCCTGATCCTGCTGACGGCGTCGGCCAGTCTCCTGCTGCGCCAGCGCCGCCAGCTGAGGGAGCGACGCGAACTGGAAGCGCTCAACGCCGCCCTGGTCCAGGCCAAGGAACAGGCAGACAAGGCCAATCTCGCCAAAAGCCAGTTCCTCGCCAACATGAGCCATGAGTTGCGCACGCCCTTCAACGGCATGTTGGGCATGTTGGGCATGTTGGAGGACAGCGAGCTCACCCCCCGGCAACGCGACCAGCTCGTGACGGCCCGCACCTCGGCCGAACACCTGCTGAACCTGCTCAACGACCTGCTCGACATGTCGGCGCTGGACGCCGGCCGCATGAAGATCCAGCCTGAGCCGATGTCCATGGCCGCCGTCGTCGCCGAGGCGCATCACCTCGTGCAGGCACAGGGCCAGCGCAAGGGGCTGTCCATGCCCCTGACCTTTGCAGACCATGGCCCAGACTGGGTCGAGGCCGATGCCACGCGGATCCGTCAAATCCTGCTCAACCTGCTGAACAACGCGATCAAGTTCACCGACCAAGGGGAGGTGCGGCTGGGTGTTGGCTGTCTGAGCGACGGGCATCGGGCACTGTGGACCTTCACCGTTTCCGACACGGGCATTGGCATGGATACCGCCACCCTGTCCAGCCTGTTCCAGCGTTTCCGCCAGGCCGACGACAGCACCACGCGGCGCTTCGGAGGCAGCGGATTGGGGCTGGAGATCTCGCGCACCCTGGCCCGCATGATGGGCGGCGACATCACGGTCACGAGCGAGCGGGGCAAGGGATCGGTCTTTGTGGTCACGCTGACAACCCCGGTCTGCGAAGCCCCGACGGCGTTTGTCCACTCGGTGCCCCATGCGGTTTTTGCCCGCCCACACCGGCCTCCACCGCCCCCGCTCCCCCCGCCCCCGCTTGCCGCGCCCAAGCAGCATGGAACGGGCACCGTCGACGCCGATGCGACCACCGACTCACCACCTGCACTGCGGGTCCTGGTGGCTGAGGACCATCCGGTGAACCGCAAATTCATCGGGATGCTGCTCGACAAGCTCGGACACCAAGCCACCTTCGCCGACAACGGTCGCGAGGCGCTCGACCTTGCAGCCCGCCACGATTACGACGTCATCCTCATGGATGTCCACATGCCCGAGATGGACGGCCTGACCAGCACGCGGCACATCCGGGCCCTCACAGGTCCCCGGTCGCAGGTGCCCATCATTGCCCTGACGGCCGACGTGATGAACGAGGCACAGGACCGGGCGCGCGCCGCCGGCATGAACGCGTTCCTGGCCAAGCCGGTGCAGCAGCGTGAGCTGTGCGCGGTCATGGCGCATTGCGTAGGCCAGGCGAAGCACGAACCGCCACCCACCGCACCCGGCGAACTGGACGGCTGACTCACCAACCCAGCGTCAGGCGCAGGGGAAGGTACACCGCCATGCCCGTGACGATGGTACCCAGCACGCCACCGCGCCAGAAAAACCAGCCGGCACCCGCCACGGCCGCGAACAGCCGGGCGTCGCGCCAGGTGTCGATGAGTTGCCCCTGATCGGCGATCACCTCCGGAATCACCACTGCAGCCAGCGCCGCGATGGGCGCGTACTGCAGCCCCCGCTCGGCCCAGCGCGGCAGCGTCCACTCCCGTTCGGAGATGAAAAAGAAACCGCGAGTGAGCACCGTCACCAGCGCCAAGGCGACGATCACCAGCAACGTCCAGGGATCGACGTCAACCATGGGGCGGTACCGGTTGTCCTCGCAGCCAGCGCGGGCCATGGGCCTCGGCCACGAGGCAGATGGCCACCGCCGCCGCGATCGCCACCACGATGTTGAGTTTCAGGGGCAAGGCCCACGCGGCGATGGCCGCCGCGCCCGCCACCCCGGCCGAGACCACGCGCAGGCGCGAGGTGGCCAGCGAGCACCCCACTCCCAGCAGAGCCAGAATGCCGGCAAACCCCAATCCCCATTCCGTCGGGATCGCATGCGCCAGTGCGATGCCGACGAGGCTGGCCAACATCCACGCGACATAGTTGACCGCACAGTTGCCGGCCAGATAGGCCTGCTGGTGCACCAGTTCCTCCAGCGACCGCCCCGGGCGCGGGTAGCGGCGGGCAAAGAAAACGTAGCTGAGGTCGCCGGTCACGTAGCCGGTGGCCAGTCGTTCGCGCAACGGCATGTGCATGACGTAGGGCCGCAGATGCGCGGAGAACACCACGAAACGCAGGTTGACGCAGAAGGCAGCCGCCAGAATCACCCACAGGGGAGCTCCCGATGCGATCAGCGGCACTGCGGTCAGCTGGGCACTGCCGGCATAGACCAGCAAGGTCATGGCAGTCGCCTCGAAGACGCTCATCCCCGCCTTCACCATGGCCACGCCGGTCATCAGGCCCCAGGCTGCGATACCCGTGGCCACGCCGGCCTGGTCGCGCACGCCTTCCCAGAATTCGGGCTGGCGACGGTACAGGGCACGCCAGAACATGTCAGGGAGCCCGTGTAGCGCCGCCGAGCACCGCCCCCGGGGGCAGAGGGTTTCCCCGCAAGAATTCGGCCACCGGCAAACGCCGTCCACCGGCACGCTGCAGCTCGGTCAAACGCAGCACCCCGTCACCGGTCTGCACGCGCATGCACCCCTCGGCGGGCAGCACGGTGCCAGGCACGGCCTGTGACTCCGACGGCTCCACCGCCGCCCCCCACACCTTGACAGTTCCACCTGACGGGTCGGTGGTCCAGGCACCAGGGGCGGGGTTGAAGGCGCGGACCTGCCGCTCGATCTGGTGGGCCGGGCGGCTCCAGTCGATCGCGGCCTCGTGTTTGTCGATCTTGTGCGCGTAGGTCACGCCTGCTGCCGGCTGGGGCTCGGGGTGCAGGCCCCCACAAGCCGCGAGTTCCAGCGCCTCGACAATGAGGCGCCCACCCAGCCCCGCCAGGCGGTCGTGCAGTGAGCCGGTGGTGTCGTGGTCGTGGATCGGCAGGGCCTCGGCCAGCAGCATGTCCCCGGTGTCCAGCCCCTCATCCATCTGCATGATGGTGACCCCGGTTTCGGCATCGCCGGCCTCGATGGCCCGGTGAATCGGCGCCGCACCGCGCCAGCGCGGCAACAGGGAGGCATGGATGTTCAGGCACCCCAGTCTCGGCATGCCCAACACCCAGGCGGGGAGGATCAGACCGTAGGCTGCCACCACCATGGCATCCGCACCTGCCGCCTGCAACGCCTCGCGAGCGGCGGCGGCGTCATCCGGGTAACGGCCATCGAGCCGCAGACCGCGTGGCTGCGCTACGGCCAAGCCGTGCTCTTGCGCCAGCAGCTTGACCGGCGAGGCCTGCAGCTTCATGCCACGGCCCGCCGGGCGGTCGGGCTGGGTCAGCACGAGGGGCACCCGGAACCCGGCCGCCAGCAGGGCACGCAAGGCGACCGCCGCAAACACCGGCGTGCCGGCAAACACCACCTTCATGCGGCCTCCTTCAACGGGCCGCTTCGCGCTCGGCCTTCAGGAGCTTGCTCTTGATGCGGTTGCGCTTGAGCGGTGACAGGTACTCGACGAACACCTTGCCCATGAGGTGGTCCATCTCGTGCTGGATGCAGACCGACAGCAGTCCCTCGGCCTCGAGGGTTCGGGACTTGCCCTCGCCATCGAGCGCCCGCACGCGCACCGCCACCGAACGCTCCACACCATCATATATGCCCGGCACCGAGAGGCAGCCCTCGTCGCCCTTGCGCTTTTCCTCGCTGGCCCATTCGAGCTCGGGGTTGATCAGGACCAGGGGCTGGTCGCGCTCCTCGCTGACATCGATCACGATGAGACGTTCGTGAATGTCCACCTGCGTGGCCGCCAGCCCGATGCCGTTGGCGTGGTACATGGTGGCCAGCATGCGGGGAATCAGGGCCCGCACCCGGTCATCGACCGCCGCAATCGGCTTGGCCACCTTGTGCAGGCGGGGATCGGGATAGCGCAGTATCGTCAGCAGTTCAGGATCGTTCATCACAATAAAGAGGCGTTCGGCCGGCCAGCGGCCGCAGATTGTGGCTATTTTCGCCACTTTTCACCCCGGTTGCAGCCCGCCGCAAGGGATATCATTGCCATAAATAGGGCTTGATCGCAAAATCTCCAGTGATCTCACCATCAAACACCGCGACCGGGAGGAAGGCCATGTGTGCATCCGTTCGTCCTTCCAGGCGCGACTTCAGGGCACCACCATGCGTATGAACCCTCGTCTTGCCGATCCGCATCCCAGCGCCTGCGTGGCCACGCCCGTCTGGCGCCGTGCCCTGCCCTGGACACTCGCGGCCTCGCTGCTGGCCGGCCTGTCGGCCACCGCACAGACCTTCCCCAACTACCCCATCACCCCAGGGCAACGCAGCACGGCGCAGCAGGTGGCCCAAGCCGGCGTGCCGCTGAGCGAACTGTCTCCCAACGCGCCCGAACGCTACACCATTCAGCGGGGCGACACGCTGTGGGGCATCTCCGGTCTGTTCCTGCAACGGCCCTGGCGCTGGCCCGAGCTGTGGGGCATGAACATGGAGCAGATCCGCAACCCGCACCTGATCTTCCCGGGCCAGGTGCTGGTGCTCACGCGCATCGGTGACCGCGCCATCCTCACCTTCGAATCGGACGCGGCCGGTCTGCCCACGGTCAAGGTGTCACCGCGCATCCGCGCCGAAAGCCTGGCCGACGCCGCCGTGCCTCCGATCCCGCTCAACGTCATCGAACCGTTCCTGACCGAGTCACTGGTCGTGGATGAGGCGGAACACGCCCGCGCCCCACGGATCGTGGCCACCCAGGAAGGCCGGGTGCTGCTCAGCCGCGGCGACCGGGCCTACGCGCGTGGCCAGTACGGCGCAGCCGAGGCCCTGGACGGCGTGGCGCTGACCACCGACGGTGGACGACCGCTGGTGCACCGCATCTACCGCAATGCGACGCCACTGACCGACCCAACCACAGGTGAAACACTGGGCTACGAGGCCCAGTTCATCGGCCAGTCGGAACTCGTTCGCAGCGAAATGCTGCGCGAAGTCAACGGCTCGGACGGTGTGCAGGTGAAGGTTGAGCCGGCGACCATCGACATCACCCTGTCGCGCGAGGAAATCCGCGTCGGCGACCGTTTGCTGCCCGAGCCCCTGCGCGAGGTACCGGTGTATGTACCGCGCGCGCCTTCGTCGGCCCAGTCGGGCCAGATCGTCAAAGCCTACGGCAATGCCTTGCGTTTCAGCGGCCAGAACCAGGTTGTGGTGATCAACCGCGGCACCCGCGACGGGCTGGAGCGCGGCCATGTGCTGGCCATCCTCAAGGACACCGAGCGCCTGACCGACACCACCGATGCTGCCCGCCCCCCCTTGCAGCTGCCGGGCGAACGCAACGGCCTGATGATGGTTTTCCGCACCTTCGACCGGGTGTCTTATGCGCTGGTGCTGCAGATCACCGATGGCGTGAAGGTGGGTGACCGCTTCGTCAATCCCTGACGAAGCGCATGCTGCCCGACGCACTCGACGCCTGGCTGCGCCTGACCGCCACTCCGGGAGTGGGTCCCGCGACGGGGCGCAAGCTGCTCGCGGCTCTGGGCCCGCCGGAGGCGGTGTTTTCGGCCACGCAGGCAACGCTGTCCAGCCTTGTCGGTGAGCGCCTCGCGCAAGCCCTGTCAACCCCGGCACCCGAGACCGAGGCACAGCTGCGCCAGACCCTGGAGTGGTGCGCAGCCGACGCCCGGCGCCACATCGTCACGCTCGCGGACGACGCCTACCCCCCCGCCCTGCTGCAGACCGAGGATCCGCCGCTGCTGCTCTATGTACAAGGTGACCTGGAAGCGCTCGTCCACCCGCGCATGGTGGCCATGGTGGGCAGCCGCAATCCCACCCCGCAGGGTTCGGAAAACGCACGCCAGTTCGCCCGCTCACTCGGACAGGCAGGGGTGTGTGTCGTCTCCGGACTGGCACTCGGCGTCGATGGCGCAGCCCATCTGGGAGCGCTGGAGAGCGGAACACCCACCGTGGCGGTGGTCGGCACCGGGCTGGACCGCGTCTACCCGAAACGGCACTTCGATCTCGCCCACCGCATCGCACGACAGGGCGCCCTCGTGAGCGAATACCCGCTGGGCACCCCGCCGCTGGCGTCGAATTTCCCGCGGCGCAACCGCATCATCGCCGGTCTGGCGCAGGGTACGCTGGTGGTCGAGGCCGCCCTGCGCTCGGGATCGCTGATCACGGCGGAATTGGCGCTTCAGATGGGACGCGAGGTGTTTGCCATCCCGGGCTCCATCCATGCGCCGCAGTCCCGGGGCTGTCACGCCCTGATCCGTCAGGGCGCCAAACTGGTCGAGTCGGCCCAGGACATCCTGGAAGACCTGCGCTATGTGCTGCAGCCGACCGGCGCCAACACACCCGAGCCTGGCGCCATGCCCCCCTCCGACTGTCCAGTGCTCGAGGCCCTGGGCTTTGATCCGGCGGGACTTGACGCCCTGCAGGCACGCACAGGCATGGACACGGCGTCCTTGCAGGCACGCTTGCTGGAACTGGAACTCGACGGTCTGGTGCAACGCCTTCCGGGTGGCCGCTTCCAGCGGATCGGTCACGGCTGAAGGGCGGTGCTCAGTCGGTCTGGAGCAGGCGTTCGGGGTTCGCCTCGAGCTTGACGAGCGCCTGACGCGTGGCGCGGGTGGTCAGAGCCTCGGCCTCGCCGGGGCGCAACAGACCGGCCTTCAGGTACATCGCCACGCGGCCTTGCTGCATCAACCAGGCCTGCTGCACCGCATTGACGAACAGGTAGAGCTGCTTGCGCGGGCTCACCCAAGCCAGGCGGACCACCATCTGTCGCCCGTTGTGCTCCAAGGCGTGCCAGCTGCCCAACGGCAAAGCAGCGGCCCAGGCCAGGAGATGCCTGGGCACCGGGATGTCAGGGTCCGGGACCACGGTCATACCAGCCACCTCCTGCCCTGTCAGCAACTCCAGGCTCTCACGGCTCAGCACCCAGTCACTGGCCTCCTGGGCCGCAGGCAGCACGTCCTCCAGCGTTTCCAGCCGTCTTGTGAACCGGGCCAGCCAGGCGGGATCCACGCTGGCGGCCCGGGAAACGAACGCAGCCGCCAGCGCATCTGTCACGGGCTTGAGGACCGACTCCTGGCGCGCGGGCTCGATCCCCAGCAAGGTCAACCCTTCACGCAAACGGGCCATGATTGCCGGCACCCGGGCGATCACCTGCGCCCGTTCGTGCCGGGTGGGTTTGGTGCTGGCGGCCCACAGCAAGTCGGCCGCCACTTCGCGCACCCTGACCGCCCGTTCGTCCTTTTCGCCGTAAACGATGGTGGCCTGGGCCATGGCTTCGGCCCAAGTGCGGAACAGGAAATCGCGCAGGCCATCGAGCACTGGCGCCTGTTCCAGCAACTGACGCAGTTCGATGGTGTAGCGCACCGCCAAGGTTTCCCGCTGTTCGAGCTGGCTGGCGACATCGACCACACGTTGCCACTGAGGCTGCTCCTGCACCGAACGCGCCTGGAATGCTTCGAACTCCTTGAGCACCAGCTCGAAAACGCGACGCCCCGTTTCGGGGTACTGCTCCACCACCTGGACGATGCGCTTGATTTCCCCCTCCAGCGTGTCGAGTCCCACGCCGGGGTCGAAGCCCAACACGCAGGATCCCATGCGATCGATGAGTCGGCGCGCCGGGTGATCCTCGGCCGTGAGAAAGGACGGGTCGGCTAGGGCAGTTCGTAGCACCGGCATCTGCAAGCGGGCAAACCACAGCCGGATGCTTGACGGGATGCGGTCCTCGCTGAGGATGCTGTCGAAGATCAGCGCCACCAATTCGATCAGCGCCTTGTCCTCGTCGCTGTCGGCAGCGCGCTTGAGCACGCGGGACTGCTCTCGCAGACCGGCCATGCCTGCTTCGAGACTGCTCCAGTCCACGGACGGCACCCCAGCGGGGGCCCAAGCAGGCCAGCTGTCAGGATGTGCCACGGATCCAGCTGCGCTTGCCTCCGGAGAGGGACTGGCCCAGCGGGCCGTGGCCGGCAAGCGCTGGCCGATGAACGCCATCAGACGCTGGGCCACGGCCTGATGACCGGTGACCGGGGAAAGCCACTCCATGCCCTGCCCGCTCACCTGCGCGGCCAGCGACTGGATGGGCGGAATGCCACCCGGATCGCCCGTTGCCCCTTCTCCCGCTCGCCCACCCGATGTCGACCGCCGGGGCATCACATGGGTCACCTGACCCTCGGTCGGTTGGGCAGCCGGCGAGGCGCCACCGGGTCGGTGGGTGCGGCGCAGCAGGTCACGAAAATCGATGTCGGGCATGACGCCGTTGGCCTGCAGCCACTGATTGGCCTGGTCGTAGCCTCCGGTCACCAGCTTGGCAATCGCCCCCTGGAGCGCGGACTGCCCCACCTGCCAGTCAAGCCGCAACAGTCCGGCCTCGGTCCAGGCGTCGACCAGCGTCTGGCACACCTGAAGGGCCTGGACCGGATCGCGTTTGTCGAGTTCGTCGCTGAGCTCCAGGTGCTGCAGGCGCAGCCTCAGCTCGTTGAACACCTCGCTGGCCTTGTCCACCACCACCAGGGCGGCCCGCGCCGCCAGAATCTGGCTTTCCACGGTGTCTTCGCCGACGAGGGACAGCGTGTCCAGCGTGGCCCCCGTGGAAGGGCCGGCCTCGCGCTGCTGCAACGAGCGGTTAAGCCGCTGCGCACCGATCTCGCACCAGCGTGTACCGGCGGTGTTGAACCTCAGGTAGGCATCGCGCAGGCGCTGGGCTTCCTCACCGAAGAGCACCTCGTCGCTGCGTCGAAGCAGGTACTCACGAACCCGATCCGCCACCTGCGGCAGACCGGCGCACACGTGGCGCAGAAAGCGCTCGCGGGCCTGCTGCGCCAACACGGAAGGGGACAATTCGGGCTGCACCACGCCACGGAGTATGCCAGTTCCCGGGCGGCGTCAGGCCACGCACCGCTCAGACGGAAGCGCCGGCGTTCGGATCGTCAGGGTCTTCGACTTTCTTGGTCGGCTTGACCAGGTCCTCACGACGCACACCCAGCCACATGGCCATGGCCGAGGCCACGAAGATCGACGAATAGATGCCGAACAGGATGCCGATGGTCAGTGCCAGTGCGAAATAGAACAGCGTGGGGCCACCGAAGAGCAGCATGGACACCACCATGACCTCGGTCGAGCCATGGGTGATGGCCGTGCGGCTCATGGTGCGCGTGATGGCGTGGTCGATCACCTCGGGCGTGGTCATCTTGCGCTGGCGCCGGAAGGTTTCGCGGATGCGGTCGAAGATCACCACCGACTCGTTCACCGAATAGCCCAGCACCGCGAGCACCGCCGCCAGCACCGCCAGCGAGAACTCCCACTGGAAAAAGGCGAAGAAGCCGAGCACGATGACCACGTCGTGGAGGTTGGCCACAATGGCCGCTACGGAGTACTTCCACTCGAAGCGGAACGCCAAGTACACCATGATGCCCAGAATCACGAAGGCCAGAGCCATCAGCCCGTCTTCGGCCAGCTCCCGGCCCACCTGGGGACCGACGAATTCCGTGCGGCGCAACTCCACCGAAGGATCGTGCGCCCGCAGTGCAGCCAGCACGATCTCGCTCTGCTGTCCCGAGGTCTGCCCTTGCACCAGGGGCAAGCGCATGAGCACGTCGCGGGAAGTGCCGAAGTTCTGCACCGGCACCTCGGTGTAGCCCAGCCCGGAAATCACCTGACGCACTGCGGGCAGATCAGCCGGCTGCTCATAGGCCACCTCGATGACCGTGCCACCCGTGAACTCGACCGAGAGGTTCAGCCCGCGCGTGACGAGGAAGAACACCGCCAGAACGAAGGCGGTGATGGAAATCGCGTTCAGCAGCACGGCGTGCCGCATGAACGGGATGTCTTTCTTGATGCGGAAAAATTCCATGTGATCGACTCCCGTTCAATCGGCCTTGAGGCCACGCTGGCCCGCGTCGTCGGCGCGCCACACGGTACCGATGGACAGACCCTTGAGCTTTTTCTGGCGGCCATACCAGGCATTGACCAGACCGCGCGAGAAGAACACGGCCGAGAACATGCTGGTGAGGATGCCTATGCAGTGCACCACCGCGAAACCGCGCACCGGTCCTGAGCCGAAAGTCAGCAGCGCCAGCCCGGCCAGCAGAGATGTGATGTTGGAGTCCAGGATGGTGCCCCAGGCGTTGTCGTAGCCGGTGTTGATCGCTGTCTGGGGCGCCGAGCCGTTGCGCAGCTCTTCCCGTATGCGTTCGTTGATCAACACGTTGGCGTCGATCGCCATGCCGAGCGCCAGGGCCATCGCCGCCATGCCAGGCAGGGTGAGCGTGGCTTGCAGCATCGAAAGCACGGCCACCAGCAGCATCAGGTTGAAAGCCAGCGCGATGCTCGAAATGACCCCGAACAGCATGTAGTACACGCTCATGAAGGCCACCACGACGATGAAGCCCCACTTCACGCTGTTGAAGCCCATCTGGATGTTCTCGGCCCCCAGGCTCGGCCCGATGGTTCGCTCCTCGACGATTTCCATCGGCGCAGCCAGAGACCCCGAGCGCAGCAGCAGAGCGATGTCGGCCGCTTCG
This sequence comes from Burkholderiales bacterium, assembly GCA_030603635.1. Lineage (GTDB taxonomy): Bacteria > Pseudomonadota > Gammaproteobacteria > Burkholderiales > Burkholderiaceae_C > Tepidicella. The sequence continues at coordinate 25,265 of JAUVXK010000024.1, forward strand.
GCGGTGGTCATGCGCCCCGAGATCTGCACGCGCCCGCCCCCGATTTCGGTCCGGATCACCGGGGCGGTGACCACCTCGCCACGGCCACGCTCGAACAGCAGGATGGCCATGCGCTTGCCCACGTTCTCGCGCGTGACGTCGCGGAAGATGCGCGCGCCCTTCGCGTCTAGCGTGAGATGCACCGCCGGCTCCTGATTCTGGCTGTCGAAGCCGGCCTGGGCGTCGGTGAGGTTCTCGCCGGTGAGCAGCACTTCGCGGCGGGTGATCACGGGCTGCCCGTTGCGGTCCAGGTGGCGCTCGGAGCCGAAGGGCACCGGGCCGGTGCCGCGCTCGGCCGACAGGCCTTCGGGGCTTTCGTCCACCAGACGAAGCTCCAGCGTGGCGGTGCGACCCAGGATGTCCTTGGCCTTGGCGGTGTCCTGCACGCCGGGCAGTTGCACCACGATGCGGTCAGCTCCCTGCTGCTGGATGATGGGCTCGGCCACGCCAAGCTCGTTGATGCGGTTGTTCAGCGTGGTGATGTTCTGACGGAGCGCCTGCTCCTGGATGCGGCGCGCGGCATCGGCGCGCAGGGTGCCCACCAGCTTGAGGTCGGCGCCGTCGGAGGTGCGTTCGAACTGCAGTTCCGGGAACTGGTCTTCCACGACGCGCAGTGCGGCGGCCTGGGTCTCGGCATCGCGAAAGCGCAGCTCGATGGACTGCCCTTCGCGGCGGATGCCGCCATGTCGGATGTTGCGGTCACGCAGCGTGGTGCGCATGTCGCTGGCCAGCACCTCGGCGCGCTTGTCCAGGGCACCGGGCATGTCCACCTGCAGCAGGAAATGCACGCCACCGCGCAGATCCAGCCCCAGGTACATGGGCAAGGCGTTGATCGACTGCAGCCACGCCGGCGTCCGCGGCAGCAGGTTCAGCGCCACCACGTGCGTGAGGTCGGCCGGATCGGGATTGAGGGCGCGCTCAATGGCGTCTCGCGCCAGGATCTGGGTGTCGGTGCTCTCGAACCGGGCCCGAATCGACTGCCCGTCGAACTGGATGGCCGCCGGCGTGATGTTCTGGTCGGCCAGGACACGCTCGACCCGGGTCACGGTCGTCTCATCCAGACGCACCGAGGGCTTGCCTGCGGAGATCTGCACCGCTGGCGCCTCACCGAAGAAGTTGGGCAGGGTGTACAGCGTGGCGATGATCAACGCAACCACGATGGTCGCGTATTTCCACAGGGGGTATCGGTTCATGAGCGGGAGGCTCCGGAAAAAACCAAACGGCCGGGCACAGGCCCAGCCGGCAGGGAGGATCGGTGTGACCGGTGGTTACTGGACGGTGCCCTTCGGCAGGACCTGCACCACGGCGGTCCGTTGCATCTGGACTTCCACGCCGCTGGCAAGTTCCACGCCGATGTAGGTATCGCCAATCTTGGAAACCTTGCCCAGCAGGCCGCCGGCCGTCACCACCTCATCGCCTTTGGCCAGGGCTTCAACCATGGCCTTGTGCTCTTTCTGGCGCTTCATCTGCGGGCGGATCATGACGAAGTACAACACCACGAACATGAGCACCAGCGGCAGCAGGCTCAGGAAGGTGGAGGGGGAGTCGCCAGCGGCTTGGGCGTAAGCGGGAGAGATGAACACGGTGTTTCCTGTGGATGACGGTCTCTGACACGGTGGGCCGGAACCCACCTCGACTAACAGAACATTTTAACCGGCTGTGCACGCCCGAGAAAACGCCCGCCCGAACGGGCACAGGAAGTCGTTGCCGGACTCAATGGGGTTGAACCTCGCCGACCACCGGCACCGGCTTGATCCGCACCGCCCACAACACCCCGGCGACCAGCGCGGCAATGCCCAGCCAGGTGAGCCCTGAGGGCCATTCCCCGCGCCAAAGGTAGGCATAGAGCAGTGCCGCCAGCGTCTCGAACACGATGAGTTGCCCGGCCAGTGCGGTGGGCAGGCGTTGACTCGACTCGTTCCAGCACAGCGTCCCCAGCCAAGACGCCAGCAGTCCCACAGCAACCATCAGCGCCACGAAAAAGAGGGGGTCCGGCCCCAGCGGCATGTCGAATGCGGCGCCGGACACCCCCATCCAGCCCCACAGCAGGGCGTAGCCCAGCAGGGCCAGGGGCAGGGTCGCCAGCCCCTGGGCAGTCGCCCAGGCGCGCGGGCTGCGGCCCGGATGGTCGCGCAACCAGTCGGCATTGCGCAGGGGGTACCAGGTCCAGCACGCCACCGCCCCGACAGCCAGGAGGGCGCCCAGGGCGTAGCGGGCCAACGACGCCTCGTCCTGCGCCTGCACAGCTCCCATCTCCACATGGTTGACCAGCGCAATGCCGGCCAGCATCAACGCCAGTGGCCAGACCAGGCGCCTCCACGGCAGCCGCCCGTCACGCCGGGCGTTGCGCCCGTTGGCGGCCACCGCGATCACCACCGGCAGGGTGCCGATCAGCATGGTGGTCAGTGGCCCACCGGTGCGCTGGATGGAGCTGGCCAGGAAGGTGTAGTACAGCAAGTTGCCGATGGCGGCCAGCTTGAGCGCCTCGACCCAGTCGGCCCGGGTGAGACCCCGCAGGTGGCGACGGTCCATCCACGCCAGCGGCAGGCAGAGCAGGCCGAACGCCAGGTAGCGCCCGACGGCCTGGAGCACCGCAGGGTAGTCCGGCAACATCAGCGGTGCGACGAAGACCAGCCCCCACAACAGCCCCGCCGCCAACGCAAACGCCACGCCCGCCGCCATACCCGCTTCCTTGGTCCAGAAAAACCCGCAAGTCTAGAGCGAATCGGGCCGAAGCATGGACACCGGGCTCAGGCCGCCTGGCGCTGGCCGCTGCCCGGTGACCGCTGTGGCTCGCGCCAGCGCGCCATCAATGCCTGCCAGCGGTCGCGCGCCGCACGCAGGTTGCGCTCCTTCACGTGGCCAAAGCCCTTGATGAGCTCGGGCACCTGGGCGATGTCCAGCGCGAGGGCGTAGCGAGAAGCATCGAGCTGACCGATCACCTCTTCCATCAGGTCCAGGTACTCCCCAATCAGCGCACGCTCGGTGCGGCGCTCCTCGGTGTAGCCGAACACGTCGAGTGCGGTGCCGCGCAGCCCCTTGAGCCTGGCCAGCAAGCCGAAGGCCTTCAGCATCCAGGGGCCATAGGCCTGCTTGACCAGTTCCCCCTTGTCGTTCTTCTTCGCCAGCAACGGCGGCGCCAAATGGAAGCGCAAGGTGTAATCGCCCTCGAACTGTTCGGCCAGCTTGTGCTGGAACGCGCCGTCGGTGTACAGGCGCGCCACCTCGTATTCGTCCTTGTAGGCCATGAGGCGGAACAGCTGACGCGCGACGGTCTCGGCCAGCGCCGATTTGCCTGCCCCCATGATGGCGGCTTCGGCCTGCTGCACCCGGCGCACGAACGCCTCGTAACGCTGCGCGTACGCGGCACTCTGGTAATCGGTCAGGAAGGCCACCCGGCGGCGCAGCAGACTGTCCAGCGTGTCGCGCGGCTTGAACTCGATCACCTGGGCCGGCGCCAGCAGGGCCTTGACCCTGGCCCAGTCGTGGGCAGCCTGACGGCCCCATTCAAAGGCCACCTTGTTCTGCTCCACCGCCACGCCGTTGAGTTCAATGGCCCGCATCAGCGACTCGCGGCGCAGCGGGATCCAGCCGCGCTGCCAGGCATAACCCAGCACCATGGGGTTGATGAAGATGCTGTCGCCCATCAGTTTCGTGGCCATGCCATCGGCGTCAAAGGCCCCCAGGGCGTCCAGCCCGACCGCCTGCGCAATGCTGGCCACACACTGCTCGGCCGGGTTCTGCCAGCCGCCGTTCTTCACGAAGGCCGCCGTGGGCGTGGCGTGGGTGTTGAGCGCCACATGGGTACGGCCTTCCAGCATGCGCAGTGCGGTTTCCTTACCGGCAGCCACGATCGGGTCACACCCGATGATCAGGTCGGCCCCGGCCATGCTGACGCGGGTGGTGCGGATGTCTTCCTGCTGGTCGGCGATGAGCACATGGCTCCAGGTGGCGCCGCCCTTCTGGGCCAGACCCGCCGCGTCCTGCGTGACGATGCCCTTGCCTTCCATGTGGGCCGCCACCCCGAGCAGTTGGCCGATGGTGATGACGCCAGTGCCACCCACGCCCGCCACCACCATGCCCCAGGGCTGTGCCGCGCTGGGCAGCACCGGATCGGGCAATTCACCCAGGCTGGACGGCGACGCGGCGCCCGCGCCCTTGGCTTTCTTCTTCAGCTTGCCGCCTTCCACCGTGACGAAGCTGGGGCAGAAACCTTTGGTGCAGGAGTAGTCCTTGTTGCAGGTGCTCTGATTGATGGTGCGCTTGCGGCCGAATTCGGTCTCCAGCGGCTCCACGCTCAAGCAGTTGCTCTGCACGCCGCAATCGCCACAACCTTCACACACCAGCTCGTTGATCACCACGCGCTGGTCCGGCTCGGCCAGGGTGCCGCGCTTGCGGCGGCGGCGCTTCTCGGTGGCACAGGTCTGGTCGTAGATGATGACCGTGGTGCCCTTGATCTCGCGGAACTCGCGCTGCACCGCATCCAGCGTGTCGCGGTGCACGATTGCGATGCCCGACGGAATGCCAGTCACACCGGCGTACTTCTCGGGTTCGTCGGTCACGATGGTGATCTTGGCCACACCTTCGGCGCGCATGCTCTGCGCGATCTGCACCACGCTGTGGCCCTCGGGCCGCTCGCCCACCTGCTGGCCGCCGGTCATGGCCACCGCGTCGTTGTACAGGATCTTGTAGGTGATGTTCACCCCGGCCGCGATGCTCTGGCGAATGGCCAGGATGCCGCTGTGGAAGTAGGTGCCGTCGCCCAGGTTGGCGAACATGTGCTGGTCGTGACTGAAGGGCTGCTGGCCGACCCAGGGCACACCCTCGCCGCCCATCTGGGTGAAGCCCACGGTGGCGCGGTCCATCCAGATGGTCATGAAGTGGCAGCCAATGCCGGCCATCGCGCGCGAGCCCTCGGGAACACGGGTGCTGGTGTTGTGCGGGCAGCCGCTGCAGAACCAGGGCTGACGCACCGCGTCGGGCGAGGACTGCAGCAGCAGGGTCTGGGTGGCCTTTTCCTGCGCATCCAGAATGGCCAGCTGCGCGTCGATGCGCGCGGCAATCTCCCCGGGCACACCCAGCTTCTTCAGGCGCTTGGCAATGGCACGCGCAATGATGGCCGGCGACAGGTCGGCG
>JAUVXK010000060.1 GCA_030603635.1 Burkholderiales bacterium
CACCGGACTGCCCAACCGCAGTCTGCTGGCCGACCGGCTTCAGCAGGCCATGGCACAGGCGGCCCGGCGCGACCTGCACATTGCGGTGGCTTACATCGATCTGGACGGTTTCAAGGAGATCAACGACCGGCACGGTCACGACACGGGGGACCGACTGCTGGTCGTCCTGGCCGACCGCATGCGTCACGCCTTGCGCGAGGGCGACACGCTGGCCCGCCTCGGTGGCGACGAGTTCGTGGCGGTGCTGCTCGATCTGGCCGATCTCAGCGCCTGTCAGCCGTTGCTGACCCGCTTGCTGGAGGCGGCTGCGCGCCCCGTTGACGACGACGGGCGAAGCCTGCAGGTGTCGGCCAGCGTGGGAGTGAGCTTCTTTCCTCAGGGCGAGGCGGTCGATGCCGACCAACTGATGCGCCAGGCGGATCAGGCCATGTACCAGGCCAAGCTCTCGGGAAAGAACCGTTACCACCTGTTCGATGCCGAGCATGACCGCGACGTGCGGGGGCGTCACGAGAGTCTGGAGCGCATCCGCGAGGCGTTGCGCCGTCAGGAATTCGTGCTTCATTTCCAGCCCAAGGTGCACATGCGCAGTGGCCAGGTCATCGGGGCCGAAGCGCTGATCCGTTGGCAGCACCCGGAGCAGGGACTGCTGTCGCCTGCCGTTTTCCTGCCGGTGCTGGCGAACCATCGCCTCATGGTCGAGGTGGGCGACTGGGTGATCGAAGCCGCTCTTGGCCAGATGGCGGCCTGGAGAGCCCAGGGTCTGGTGCTGCCCCTCAGCATCAATGTGGATGCGCTGCAGCTGCAGCAACCCGATTTCGTGGTCAAGCTGCAGCAGGCGCTGGCGCGTCACCCGGCGGTGCTGCCGGGGGATCTGGAGCTGGAGGTGCTGGAGACCAGTGCCCTGGAAGACATGGCGCGCATCTCCGAGACCATGCGAGCCTGTGAAGCCCTGGGCGTGGGCTTCGCACTGGACGACTTCGGCACCGGCTACTCTTCGCTCACCTACCTGAAACGGCTGTCGGTGCAGACGCTCAAGATCGACCAGAGCTTTGTGCACGACATGCTGGACGACCCGGACGACCTTGCCATTTTGGAGGGGGTGCTCGGTTTGGCCAGGGTGTTTCGCCGCCGTGCCATTGCCGAGGGGGTCGAGACGGTGGCCCACGGCGAGATGCTGTTGCGCATGGGGTGCGAACTGGGGCAGGGCTACGCGATTGCGCGACCCTTGTCCGCCGACGCCATCGTCAAGTGGGTGCGTACCTGGCGCCCGCCGGCCGAATGGCACGAGGCATCGGCAGTCAACCACGACGATTTGCCCATCCTCTTTGCGCTGGTCGAACACCGGGCTTGGACTGTGGCCGTGATCGATTTTCTCAAGGGAACGTCGCGCACAGTGCCGGGTCTGGTAGCTTCCGACTCACGCCTGGGGCAATGGCTGGACGAGAGCGGCCGCATTCGTCACGCGCGACGACCCGAGATCGCGCTGGTGGAGTCGCTGCATCAGGAAAGCTACCGCCATGCCCAGGCGCTGGTGGATCGGCTGGAGGACGGTGCGCCCGCCTGCGACGAGGCCGGCTGCGCGCGGCTCGAATCCCTGCAGGGAGCCTTGCAGGAGACGCTCCGCAGCCTGATGCACTGAGCCGTCCCGCTCAGGCGAATACCCCAGCCGTGTCCTGCATGCGGGCCGACACCTCACCCAGGTGGTGCAGGGTGTCGCCCCAGACCATCTCCAGCTGGGTCAGCGTCTTGAAGTAGTGGCTGACAATGTACTCGTCGGTCACACCGATACCGCCGTGCAGCTGTACCGCCTGCTGTCCCACGAAGCGCATGCTCTGCCCCAACTGCACCTTGGCGCGGGCGAGTGCGCGGCGGCGCTCGTCGGCCGGGGCGTTCAGCTTGAGGCTGGCGTAGTAGCTCATGCTGCGCGCCAGTTCGAGCTGCATCTTCATGTCGGCCATGCGGTGACGCAGGGCCTGGAAGCTGGCGATGGGCACGCCGAACTGCTTGCGCGTGTTGAGGTAGTCGGCGGTCACGGCCACGGTCTGGTCCATCACGCCCACGGCGTAGGCGCTGCTGGCCGCGATGCCGATGTCCACCGCGTGCTCCAGTGCGGTCTGCCCGTCACGGGTGACAAGCTGGGCGGGAGCGCCGTTGAAGCTGACCTCGGCGGCGCGGCTGCCGTCCTGCGTCAGGTAGCCGCTGGCCTGGGTGCCTGCCGCGTCCTTGGCCACCAGAAACAGCCCCAGGCCCTGGTCCGTCAGCGCGGGCACCAGCCAGGCATCGGCCTCGTCGCCTGCCGGCACCACGCTCTTGTGCCCGGTCAGGGTCCATCCGTCACCCTGGGGCGTGGCGCGTGTCTGAGCCGCGCCCAGGGTATAGCGCAGGCCGCGTTCCTGATGCGCCAGCACCACCAGCGCTTCGCCCGATGCGATGCGGGGCAGCCATCCGGCCTGTAGGTCGGCGCCGGCGTAGCCGCCGAGCACGCCCGAGGCCACCAGCGTCTGTGCGAGCGGCTCGAGCACCATGCCGCGGCCCAGTTCTTCCATCACCACCATGCCTTCCACCGGGCCCATGCCCAGGCCGCCGTGCTCGTCGGAAACATAGAGCCCGCAGAGGCCCAGCTCGGCCAATTCGGTGTAGGCGGCGCGGTCGAAGCCGCCCCCCGCCACGATCGCCTTTCGGCGCTCGAAGCCATAGCCCTTGTCCACCCAGCGGCGCACAGCGTCGCGCAGTTGCACCTGGTCGTCGGAAAAATCGAAATCCATGTGTGTACTCCTCAACCCAGCACGGTCTGCGCCACGATGTTGCGCTGCACTTCGTTGCTGCCACCGTAGATGGTGGTCTTGCGCATGTTGAAATAGTTGGCCGCCAGCGGCGCGTTGGCCACCACGCCGCCGGGGAAGTCGCCCTGCCAGCCGGCGTCCATGGCCTCGAAGATGAAGGGCAGGCTGAACGGGCCGGCGGCCAGCATCATGAGTTCGGTGTAGCGCTGCTGGATTTCGCTGCCGCGGATCTTGAGCAGGCCGGCGATGTCCAGGCTCTGCTTGCCCGACTTTTCGGCCGACAGCACACGCAGCACCAGCATTTCCAGTGCCACGATGTCCACCTCCAGCAGCGCGATCTGGTCGCGGAAGCGCAGGTCGTCATACACGCCTTCGGCCTTGGCGATGCGCTTGAGGCGCTCCAGCTCGCGCTTGGCGCGGTTCACGTCGGCGATGTTGGTGCGCTCGTGGCTCAGCAGGTGCTTGGCGTAGGTCCAGCCCTTGTTCTCCTCGCCAATCAGGTTCTCGGCCGGCACCTTCACGTTGTCGAACCAGACTTCGTTGACCTCGTGTTCGCCATCCAGCAGCTTGATGGGGCGCACGGTCACGCCGGGGCTCTTCATGTCGATGAGCAGGAAGCTGATGCCGGTCTGCGGCTTGCCTTCGGTGCTGGTGCGCACCAGGCAGAAAATCCAGTCGCCGTACTGGCCCAGGGTGGTCCATGTCTTCTGGCCATTGACCAGGTAGTGGTCGCCCACGCGTTCGGCACGGGTCTTCACCGAGGCCAGGTCGGAGCCCGAGCCCGGTTCGCTGTAGCCCTGGCTCCACCAGACCTCGCCGCTGGCGATGCCGGGCAGGAAACGCTGCTGCTGTTCGGCGTTGCCGAAGGCCATGATCACGGGCGCCACCATCACCGGACCAAAGGGCACGATGCGTGGGGCGCCGGCCAGAGCGCATTCTTCTTCAAACAGGTGCTTTTGCACCGCGTTCCAGCCGGGGCCGCCGAACTGTTTGGGCCAGCCATAGCCCAGCCAACCCTTTTGGCCCAGGATCTTGGCCCAACGCTGCATGTCGTCGCGGGTCAGGCGCTGCGCGTTGTGCACCTTGTCGGCAATGTCCTGGGGCAAATGGGCGTGTACCCAAGTGCGGATCTCGTCGCGGAACGCCAGTTCTTCTGGCGTGAAGGCCAAATCCATGGGGTCTGTCTCCTGTGAGGGATGGATCAGCCCATGTTTTAGCACGCCCGTTCGATTTTGGCTTGTCCGGGCGGTGACAGCCCGCAAGTGCTGGTGGGTCAGGCGCCGGCGCGCTCCAGCCGTTCTTCGAGTTCCCGGATGCGGTGTTCCAGCGCTTGCACGCGGGCTTCCAGGGCCTCCAGCGCTCCCGGATCGGTTCCAAGAGGAGCAGGGCTGGTCAGCGAGGCGGTATCAACCGGGCCGCAGAGCAGGTGTGCCCAGCGGGCCTCGCGCTCGCCAGGCTGTCGCGGCAGTCTGACCACCATGGGGCCGCCTTTTTCGGCGGGCCGCTCCTGCAACTCCTCCAGAAACGCCTCCACCGAGGCGATGTCCAGGAACTTGTACCAGCGCTCGGTGTTGAGCCGCAGTTCCCCGGCCGTCTGCGGGCCGCGCAACATCAGCATGCCCAGCAGCACGGCGGCCTGTTCCGGCACACCCAGCCCCCGTTGCGCATTGTGTTCGTAGCGTGTGGTGCGTCCGCCTTGGGTTTCGAAGACCAGGGCACGATCGCGCAGGCCGTCCAGCGCTTCGGCGATGTCGTGCTCGCTCAGGTTCATCACCGGATCGCGGGCCGATTTCTGGTTGCAGCCCGTCTGCAGGCTGTTCAGGGTCAGCGGGTAGCTGTCGGGCACGGTGCGGGCCTTTTCCATGAGGGTGGCCAGCACGCGGGCTTCGGTGGCGGTCAGGGGCGCATCCAAAAAGGGGACTGGGGTCATTACACTTCCAAGCTTATGTCTCACATTCAGCAAAAGAGCATTGTCGTGCTGATTTCGGGTTCGGGCTCGAACATGCAGGCCATTGTGCGCGCCGCGCAGGAGCGGCTATGGGAACAACGTTGGGGGGCTCGCGTGGTGGGGGTGGTGAGCAACCGACCAGAGGCGGCCGGGCTGTCCTGGGCCCGTGAACAGGGGTTGACCACCCGCACCGTGGACCACAAGGCCTACGAGGGCCGGGAAGCGTTCGACGCCGCGCTCATGCAGGTCGTGGACGGTTTGGCCCCCGGCGGCCGGCCCGACCTGGTGGTGCTTGCGGGCTTCATGCGCATCCTCACGCCGGGTTTTGTGGCCCACTACCATGGGCGCCTGGTGAACATCCACCCCTCACTGTTGCCGGCGTTCCCGGGTCTGCACACGCACCAACGGGCCATTGAGGCGGGTTGTCGTTTCGCCGGTGCCACGGTGCACCGTGTGACGGCCGAACTGGACCATGGCGAATACCTGGAGCAGGCCGTGGTGCCTGTGCTGCCAGGCGACACCCCCGAAGCGCTGGCTGCGAGGGTGTTGACGCAGGAGCATCTGATCTACCCGAGGGCGATTGAGCGTTTGCTCACGGTATGACCCTTACTTTCCGTGTTCGGCTGTGATGGGCCTGGTCTCGCCCGTCTCCACCAGTGTCCGGGTGGCACCCGGCGAGGCATAGATCCACAGAATCTTCATCGGCCGGGTCGGTGAAACGTTTCGGAAACGGTGTGGGACGTTGGGCGGGATCCAGGTGGTGTCCAGTGCTTTCAGCGGATACTCCTGTCCACCGATGTCGAGTACGGCCTCCCCTTCGAGCAGCATCACGCTCTCTTCGCAGTTATGGAAGTGAAACGGGATCGACGCCCCAGGGGCGAATTCGGTGATGCCGTTGATCAGGCTTTTGGCGCCCGCACTGGCGGTGACCAGCGGTGTGGTTTTGGCCCCACCTCCACGGTCATGGCTTTTGATTTGATCAGGTCTGAAGACTTTCGGCGAGAGCGCTTCGGCAGGTTCCATGCATTTCTCCATTTTCAGGTTGCTCAGTTGAGGCCAGGTCCGGTCCACACGGTTTTGATATTAGAGAACTCCCGCAATCCGTAAGCGCCCAGTTCACGTCCATAACCGGACTGTTTGACGCCTCCGAAAGGCAGGCGCGGGTCCGAGGCCACCACGCCATTGATGAAAACGGCACCTGCTTCGATATGACGTGCCAACGTCATGGCGCGATCGGTATCATGGGTCCACAGTGCGGCCCCCAGCCCGAACTCGGTCGCGTTGGCCACCGAAACGGCTTCTTCGGCGTTCTTCACCCGGATGATCGCACCCACAGGTCCGAAGGTCTCTTGTGCCGCAGCCACCATGCCGGGTTCCACATGGTCCAGCAACGTGGGCGGGTAATGGAAGCCGGGGGACGTGGGGATTTCACCGCCTGTCAGCAGCCGGGCTCCTTGTGCCTGGGTCTGGAGCACCTGCTCGTGCAGTTCCCTGCGCAAACTGTCTCGCGCCATGGGGCCCTGTTGGGTCGCAGGATCCAACGGGTCGCCTGTAACCAGTGATCGGGTGAGTTCGGTGATCCGTTTGGAGAACGCTTCGGCCACCGAGCTTTCAACAATGAACCGTTTTGCAGAAATGCAGCTCTGTCCGGTGTTCTGGAACCGCGCCTTCACGGCCGCCCTGGCCGCGGTTTCCACATCGGCGTCTGCCAGGACGATGAAGGGATCCGATCCACCCAGCTCAAGTACCTGCTTTTTGAGCGCCTGCCCCGCTTGCGAGGCGATGACCCGCCCCACCGGGGTCGAGCCGGTGAATGTCACCGCCTGGATTCCGGCATGAGCGATCATGCCGGCCACACTGTCCGATGTGGTCAAAGTGACCGAAAACAGCCCCGTCGGCAGTCCGGCCGCTGCCGCCAGTTCCCCCAGCTTGAGGGCGCACTGCGACACATTGCCGGCGTGCTTCAACACCACACCATTGCCCACAAGCAAGGCGGGAGCGGCAGCCCGAATCACTTGCCAGAAGGGGTAGTTCCAAGGCATGACGGCCAGCACCACGCCCAGAGGATCGAACACCACCCGGCTGTCGGTGGCGTTGCTGCTGATTACCTCATCGGCCAGCAGCGCGACAGCGTGATTCGCATAGTATTCGCAAGTCATCGCGCACTTGTCGATTTCCCCGAGCGCTTCGCTGATGGGTTTGCCCATTTCCTGGGTGATGAGCGTGGCACAAGACGCTCTCTGGTTGCGAAGCGCTTCGGCGAGTCGCAGCAACGCCCTTCTGCGTTCGGCCAAAGGGGTCTTTTGCCATGCCTTCTGGGCGTCCACGGCGGTGTCGATGCAGGCGCCCCATTGGGCCTCCTGCATGGCCTCCGTCCGGAAGATCTCCCGCTCGCTGGCGGGGTTGATGGAGACAATCGAGGGCACGCCTTACTCCGCCTGGATGTTGTTGTCTTCGATCAACTTCTTGTACATGGCGTACTGTGCCCGGAGCGCTTCGCCCATGTCGGCGGGAGAGGTGCCACGCAGTGTCATGCCCAGGGCGCTGAGCTTGTCCCGGGTTTCCTTGTCAGCCAGCGCCTTCTGTACCTCGGAATAGAGGCGGTCGACGATCGGCTTGGGGGTTCCCTTCGGCACCACCATGGCAAACCACGAGTTGAAATAGAAGTTGGGCAGACCCGATTCATGAATCGTGGGTACGTCGGGGAACTGAGGCAGGCGTTGTTGAGTGCCAACGGCAATCAATCGCATCCGATTGCCCTGGATGAACGATGTCACGGTCCCCAGGCCTTGGAAGGCGACATCCACCTCGCCAGCCGCCACTCCAACGGCAGCCGGGGTGGCGCCGCGATATGGGACGTGTCTGAGCTTCACGTTGGCACGGCTGGAAAACAGTTCCATGCCGATATGTTGCGGACTGCCGACGCCGCCTGAGCTGTAGTTGAGTTTGTCCGGATTGGCTTTCGCGTAGGCAATCAGGTCGGCCACTGACTTGATGGGAGAGTCGTTCTTGACGACGATGCCCCATTCGATGGTGGTGACCAGTGACAGCGGTTCATAGTCTCTCAGGGGATCCCAGTCCATGCGATACATGTGCGGGATCATCGTCAACACACTGTCGTTCACTCCTCCGATGGTGTAGCCGTCCGGTGTCGCCCTCGCGAGCCGGTTTCCCCCGATCAGGCCTGCGGAACCTGCAATGTTCTCTGTCACGATCTGCTGGCCCAGGTTTTCCGCCATTTTCTGGGTGACCACGCGCGCTGCATTGTCGACGGCACTGCCTGCTGCCAGCGGAATGATCATGCGTATCGGACGGTTGGGGTAGTCCGCTTGTGCGGCGGCCCATCCTGTGCTCAGGGCAATGGCCGAAGCCAGCAAGAGTTTGATGCCTTTTTTCATGTGTGTCTCCTCTGTGGATGAAAATGCTCAGGCCAGGCTGGCAATGCCCAGATCCCGAGCCAACTGCTCCAGTTCGCTGAGCAGGGCCGTGGGCAGTGGAATGCCCTGCTCCGCGTAGGTTTGGCGTCGCAAATGGCTCTGCTCCCCCGGTAGCCAGATGCGCTCGCAATTCGGCAGACGGGTGCTGTTGCGGATGTCTTGTTCGAGCCGGTCAACCGATTGCTTGAACGTGTCCGCCATCCCCGTGGCATTGAGGTCGATGACCAGAATGGCCTGGCCGGTGTTGGTGGTGCTGACGTGGTCCTGGTTGAAGTCGATGACGTCTTTTCCCATGGCCGCGCCGTTCAGCGTGCCTGCCAGAAGCCCGACAATCAGTGCCAGGCCATAACCTTTGTGTCCTCCGATGGGCAGCAGGAACCCTTCATCAGACCGTTTGGGGTCCAGCAGCGGCTTGCCTTCGCGGTCGATCATCCAGCCTTCAGGCATCATCTCGCCACGCTTGGCCTTTGCTTTCACCTTGCCGTAGGCAGCCATGGTCGTGGCCATATCCAGCACGATGTCGGGTTCGTTTGCGGCGGGGATGGCCGCTGCGATCGGGTTGGTGGACAACAGCATGTCCATGCCGCCCCAAGGGGGCATGTGGTTCGCGTTGCCCACCGCAAAGTACAACCCGATCATGCCGTGCTCGAGAGGCATTCGTGCATACAGCGAGGCCGGACCCGCGTGATTGCTGTGGCGGGTCCCTACCCAGGCCACTCCATACTGGCGAGCCTTCTCGATGGCGATCTTGACGGCGTGGCTCACCACCAGATGACCCATCCCGTTGTCCCCGTCGACAATGCCGAAAGCTTGGTGGTCGACGACGAGCCCAATATTCGGTCGTGTGTTCATGCCCCCGGCGCGTATGCGTCGAATGTACGGGGCAAGACGTATCACCCCATGTCCGTCCGAGCCTTGCAAGTCGGCCTGTGCCATCAGGTCGGCGACTTGCATGGCGTCGGTCTGAGGTAAGCCGGCCGCGGTCAACGCGGAGCCGATGAATGTTTTCAGCCTGTCGAAAGGAACCCATACGTGGTTCGGATCGGATGTCATGTTGTGGGTGCAGGTATGTGGATCGATGAACGAAGTCTAGGTGGGGGTCGGTACCGGTGTCCAATACCAAATTTGCCCTTGACCATATCAAAATGCTATGATTTTCAGGACTCGGTCTGGAGCTGATCATGAACTTTCGGGCCTTGCGCTACTTTGTTGCCATTGCGGACGCAGGCAGTTTCACGGCCGCTTCACATGTGCTCGGTATTGCTCAGCCGGCCTTGACGCGGCAGCTTCGGGAGCTGGAGGCAGAGTTGGGCACGGAACTGCTCATCCGCTCGGCGAAAGGCGTGCGATTGACGCAGGCTGGCGTCACCTTGTACGAGTCTGCGCAAAAAATCTTGGCCGAGGTCGGCAAGGCGCGACAGCGTCTGGTATCCCGACGTTCCCCAGCGCCATCACAAATTGTTCTAGGTACATCACCCACACTGGCCAGGTTGCTGCTGCCGGGTGTCTTTGCCCAGTTCGAACGCATGCAGACGGGTATCCAGCTCCGGGCACGAGAGGCGTTTTCCCCCAACCTGCTGGAGTGGCTGGCGAAAGGGGTGATCGATGTGGCTGTGGTGACCAATCCGGAGCCGAATCCGGCTTTTTCGTTTCAGCCTCTGCTGGGCGAGCCGTTTGTGCTGGTCTCGAATGCAGCCATGGATTTCCCGCCGATCGTTTCGGTCAAGCAGCTTTCGAAAATCCCGCTCCTGATCACTTCTTTGCACCGGTCGATTCTGGAGCGCCAGCTTCTGTCGCTTGGAGGCTCATTGGCCATCAAAGCCGAGATCGACTCCATCGATGCCATCAAAGAACTGGTGCTTACAACGCCTTGCGCCACTGTCAGTCCGATCTCGGTTTACAAGAACGAACGCTTTTCTGGTGGTATCCGCATCTCCGAGGTGTCGGGTGTCCAGCTCAACAGGTTGCTGGTCCTCGCTTCACGAATCGAACAGCAGGATCATTCCGGCCTGATGACCGTGCGAGAGATGATCGAGTCCGAGTTCGCGCGACTCCAGCGTGAAGGCCTTTTTTCGCTTCAGCGCAGTGCGTAGATCGCCCCGCCAAGCGCCACCAGCGCCACGGTGGCCCAGCCCAGCCGGTCGATGTGCTTGTGCAGTTCCGCTTCCATGCGTGCGCCGCCCCAGCGCATGAGGGCGGCCACCAGAAAGAACCTGGCGCCACGCCCTACCACCGAAGCGGCGACGAACGGCAGCAATGCCATCGACAGCACTCCCGCCGCAATGGTGAACACCTTGTAGGGTATCGGCGAAAAGCCCGCGATGAATACCGCCAGCACGCCCCATTGGCCAAACCATTCAAGCGCCTTCTGGTAGCCGGCCCAGTAGCGGGGTTGCTCCTGCAGCCACGGTTCGATCATGCCGAAGGCGTGGACCCCGATGAGGTAGCCCAGCAGCCCACCCAGAACCGACGCGATGGTCGTGATCCAGGCAAAACGCCAGGCTCGGTGGGGCTGGGCCAGGCACATCGGGGCCAGCATCACGTCGGGCGGGATGGGAAAGAACGAGGATTCGGCAAAGCTCATGCCGCCCAGGTACCAGGGCGCGTGCCGGTGCCGTGCCCAGCGCATGGCGCGCTCGTAAAGAGGGGCGAAGATTTTCATGGCGAGGCGGGTGTCAGACGGCCTTGTGAAACACCAGCCCGGCGTGTTCGCGCATGGCGTGGAACTGGATCTTGGGCCAGTTGGCCTCGACCGCGCGCAGCGTGGCGTTGTGGTCCACCAGGATGGTGGGTGCGTCGACCGCGTCCCAGGCCATGCGGTGGATGTTGGCGTCAATAAAGCGTTTCAATTCCACATCGCCGCCATTTTCAGGGGGGCAGGTGACCCAGCGCGCGACCTGGTAGGGGCTGTGTGTGATGCGGGCCTTCACGCCGTATTCGGTTTCCAGCCGGTGCTGCACCACCTCGAACTGCAGTTGGCCCACGGCACCCAGCATCAGCACGCTGCCGGCCATGGGGCGGAACACCTGGATCGCACCTTCTTCGCCCAGCTGCGTGAGGCCAGCCTTGAGTTGCTTGGTGCGCAGTGGGTCGGCCACTTCCACGCTGCGGATGATTTCCGGCGCGAAGAAGGGCAGGCCGGTGAATTGCAGCGCTTCGCCTTCGGTGAGCGTGTCGCCCAGTTGCAGCACGCCGTGGTTAGGGATGCCGATGATGTCGCCGGCGTAGGCTTCGTCCAGCAGCTCGCGGCGCTGGGACAGGAAGCTCACCACCGTGTTGGGGCGCAGCTCCTTGCCGCTGCGCACCACCTTCAGCTTCATGCCGCGCTCGAAGTGGCCGCTGGCGCAACGCACGAAGGCGATGCGGTCGCGGTGCGCCGGGTCCATGTTGGCCTGGATCTTGAATACCACGCCGCTGAACTTCGGCTCGGTCGGTTCCACCACCCGCTGGATCGCGGGATTGGGACCGGGGGGTGGGGCCAGGTCCACCAGCGCGTCGAGCACCTCGCGCACGCCGAAGTTGTTGATGGCCGAGCCGAACAGCATGGGCGTCTGCTTGCCGGCGAGGAATTCGGCTTCGTCAAACGCCGGGCTGGCGCCTTCCACCAGCTCCAGCTCGTCCTTGGCCTGCTGCCACTCCAGGCCGAAGCGTTTCGAGCTTTCCGCGTTGTCCAGGCCGGCCAGAACCTCCTCGTCGCCGCCTACGCGGTCGGCACCGGCGTCGAACACCCGCATCTGGTCGGAGCGACGGTCGTACACGCCGTGGAACAGCTTGCCCATGCCCACCGGCCAGGTGAAGGGGACCACCGTCATGCCGAGTTCGCGCTCGATCTCGTCCATCACGTCCAGCGGCGCCTGCACCTCGCGGTCCATCTTGTTCACGAAGGTGAGGATGGGGGTGTTGCGCGCGCGGCAGACCTGCAGCAGGCGGCGGGTCTGTGGCTCCACGCCGTTGGCGGCGTCGATCACCATCAGCGCCGCGTCCACGGCCGTGAGAACGCGGTAGGTGTCTTCCGAGAAATCCTGGTGGCCCGGGGTGTCCAGCAGGTTGATCACGCAGTCGCGGTATTCCATCTGCATCACGCTGGACGCCACCGAGATGCCGCGCTGCTTTTCGATCTCCATCCAGTCGGACGTGGCGTGGCGCGCGGCCTTGCGCGCCTTCACCGAGCCGGCGATGTTGATGGCCCCTGAGAAGAGCAGCAGCTTCTCGGTCAGGGTGGTCTTGCCCGCGTCGGGGTGGGAGATGATGGCAAAAGTGCGGCGGCGCCGCACTTCGGAAACGATGTCAGACATGGGGCGAGATTATCCCGCACCGGGCACGCCATGCCCGACAATCGAGGCCATGCATCCCCAAGCCTTGAACGATCTGGGCGCCATCCTGATGGCCCGGATCCTGACCTTCGAACACCCGGCCGACGCCACGGTGGCCCAGTTTTTCCGCGAGCATCCCAAGCTGGGCGCGCGCGATCGCCACCTCCTGTCGGACCAGGTCTTCCATGCCCTGCGTGAGCTGCCCCTGCCGGGGTGGCTGGAGCAGTCCCTGCGCAGCGAAGTGGGGGAGGGCTACGATGCCCTCGTGGCGGCCCTGGGCCAGCCGGCCCCGCTGGATCTGCGCGTGAACGGACTCAAGGGGAAGCGCCCTGCCGTGCGCCAGCAACTGCTGGCGGCCGGGGTGGAGGCCACCGATACGCCGTACTCCCCCTGGGGGTTGCGGCTGCAGGGCAAACCGTCGCTGCGTGATGTGCCGGCCTACCGCGACGGTCTTGTCGAGGTCCAGGACGAAGGCTCGCAACTGCTGGCCCTTCTGGTGGAGCCCAAGCGGCACGACACGGTGGTCGATTTTTGTGCCGGCGCCGGAGGCAAGACACTGGCGCTCGGCGCTCTGATGCGCAACCAGGGCCGCCTCTACGCCTTCGACACCTCTGCCCACCGGCTTGATGCCCTCAAGCCGCGGTTGGCCCGCAGCGGGATCACCGATCTCCAGACCATGGCCCTGGCCCATGAGCGGGACGAGCGCCTGCAACGCCTGGCCGGCAAGGTGGACCGGGTGCTGGTGGACGCCCCATGCTCGGGCCTGGGTACCCTGCGCCGCAGTCCCGACCTGAAGGCACGCCAAAAGCCCAAGGATGTGGCTGCCCTCAGCGACCTCCAGGCGCGCATCCTCTCGGAAGCGGCCCGGCTGGTGAAGCCGGGAGGACGGCTGGTCTATGCCACCTGCAGTCTGCTGCGCCAGGAGAATGAGCAGATCGCCGAGGCCTTCAGCGCCGCCCACCGTGACTTCGTGCCCCTCGACGCCGCTGAACGGTTGGCGCACGCCGGGGTGGCGCAGGCCGACACCTTGTGCCGCTCTGGATATCTGCGCCTGTGGCCCCATCTGCACCAGACGGATGGGTTTTTTGCAGCCCTCTGGCAACGCAAGCCCTGAGCCCCGGGACGGCCCTGACCGGGCACCCTTGTGGTGCCCGGTGGATACACCGTGTTACCGAAAAAGCTTGGTGTTTTGGGGGGTCGCCCCTAAAATTCGCCGGGGTTTGCTGTATAGGCAACCCGATGTCACCCGTCTGGGTGTGTGACTTCTCGTGTGAAAGAGTTTATGGTTTCGATGGAATCCGGCTGGAATGGCCTCTTGTCTTTTCTGGCCAACGGCCTCACCGGCGCCGCCTGGTGGCAGGTCCTGATCGTGGCGTTGGTGATGACCCATATCACCATCGTCAGCGTGACCTTGTTCCTGCATCGCCATCAGGCCCACCGCGCGCTGGACCTGCATCCGGCGGTTTCTCATTTTTTCCGCTTCTGGCTGTGGATGACCACTGGCATGATCACCAAGGAGTGGGCCTCCATTCACCGGAAACACCACGCCAAGTGCGAGCAGGAAGGTGATCCTCACAGCCCGCAAGTGTTCGGTATCAAGAAGGTGTTCTGGGAAGGCGCAGAGCTCTACCGAGCCGAGGCCAGGAACGCGGACACGCTGGAACGCTACGGCCATGGCACGCCCGACGACTGGATCGAGCGTCGCCTGTACACCCGGCACTCGCGTCTGGGGGTGAGCCTGATGCTCATCATTGACGTGGCGCTTTTCGGTGCCCTGGGCCTTGCGGTCTGGGCTGTGCAGATGGTCTGGATTCCCTTCTGGGCGGCGGGCGTCGTCAACGGCATCGGCCATTTCTGGGGCTACCGCAACTTCGAGGCACCCGACGCCAGCACCAACGTGTCCCCCTGGGGCATCATCATCGGTGGTGAGGAACTGCACAACAACCATCACACCTATCCGACCTCGGCCAAGTTTTCTGTCAAGCCTTACGAGTTTGACATCGGATGGGTCTACATCAGCGCGCTGGCCAAGCTGGGTCTGGCCAAGCCCAAGAAGACGCCGCCCAAGCTCGCGTTCGGTGACGTCAAGCCCGTCGCCGACGAAAAGACGCTGGAAGCGATCATCGCCAACCGCTACGAGGTGATGGCCAGCTTTGCCCGCGAGATGCGTGCCACGGTGCACGCCGAGCTTGAAGCCCTGAAGGCTCGCAGCGCCGATGCGTCCATGCTCAAGGCCGCCCGCCGCTGGCTGCACCGCGACGACGACAAGGTGCCTGCCCCCGACACGGCCAAGATCGAGCAGATCCGCGCCGAGCACCCGACGCTGGCCCAGATGCACACGATGCGCGAGGAACTGCGTCAGCTCTGGTCCAACACCTCGTTGACCCGTGAGCAGCTTGCCAAGGACCTGCAGGCCTGGTGCCACCGCGCTGAAGAAAGTGGCATCGCTGCCCTGCGCGAGTTCTCCATCCGCCTGCGTGCCGTGCGCCACGCCTGATCGGGTGTAGCCCATCCATCAGGCAACAAAAAACCCGCTGGTCGCCCAGCGGGTTTTTTTATGGGATCTCAGGGCTGAATCACTTCAGCTTGATTTCCTTGTATTCCACATGCTTGCGAGCCTTGGGATCAAACTTCATGATCGCCATTTTCTCGGGCATGGTTTTCTTGTTCTTGGTGGTCGTGTAGAAGTGACCGGTGCCGGCAGTGGATTCCAGCTTGATTTTTTCGCGTCCGCCTTTGCTTGCCATGGTGGTACTCCTGTGACTTATTCAGCTTGACCACGGGCGCGCAGGTCGGCGAGCACCGCATCGATACCGTTCTTGTCGATCAGGCGCAGGGCAGCGCCGGAGACGCGCAGGCGCACCCAGCGGTTCTCGCTCTCGACCCAGAAACGACGGGATTGCAGGTTCGGCAGGAACCGGCGCTTGGTTTTGTTGTTGGCGTGGGAAACGTTGTTCCCGACCATGGGCTTCTTGCCCGTGACTTCACATACGCGTGCCATGATGGACACTCCAATGAAAAATTAACGGCTTGCGCCGCACCTCGCCCTTGTCCTGTGTTGTGTCGCCTGCCCCGCGGCCTTCTCAGGTGGCGGGGACGACTCCGGCTCATGGGCGGTCAGTTTTTGGTGTGGCCATGCAACCGCCAAAGCAGTTGCTGACAACGCCAAACCCAATATTATAGCCGGGCATGCGCAAAGGGCGCAATGTTCAGGTCAGCCCGCCTGCTGTTCCAGGAAACGCTGGGCATCCAGGGCGGCCATGCAGCCCGTGCCGGCGCTGGTGATGGCCTGTCGGTAGATGTGGTCCTGCACGTCGCCGGCGGCAAACACGCCGGGCACGCTGGTCTGGGTGGCAAAGCCGTCCTGACCGCTCTTGGTGATCAGGTAGCCGTCCTTCATGTCGAGCTGGCCCTTGAAGATGTCGGTGTTGGGGCTGTGACCGATGGCGATAAAGCAGCCCTGCAGGCCGATGTCTTCGGTGGCACCGGTCTGCACGTTCTTGATGCGGATGCCGGTGACGCCCTTGGGGTCGCCAAGAACCTCGTCGAGGACGTGGAACAGTTTCAGCTCGATCTTGCCTTCGGCCACCTTGTCCATGAGCTTGTCCACCATGATGGGTTCGGCC
>JAUVXK010000083.1 GCA_030603635.1 Burkholderiales bacterium
CGCCGAAACGCTGGAAGCCAAGGCACGCGGCTACGCGCCGGGGCGCTTCAGCTTCAACACCGGCGACGGCCGCTGCCCCACCTGCGAAGGGCAGGGCATGCGCACCATCGAGATGAGCTTCCTGCCCGACGTGAAAGTGCCTTGCGAGGCCTGCCACGGCGCGCGCTTCAGCCCCGAGACGCTGGCCGTCACCTGGCGCGGCAAGAGCATTGGCGACGTGCTGCGCATGGAAGTGGACGAGGCCGTGGACTTCTTCGCGTCCATGCCCAGCATCGCCTACCCGTTGCAATTGCTCAAGGACGTGGGGTTGGGCTACCTCACCCTGGGCCAGCCCTCACCCACGCTCAGCGGCGGTGAGGCGCAGCGCATCAAGCTCGTCACCGAACTCACCAAGGTGCGCGACGAGGTGGGGCGGCGCGGCCAGAGGGCGCCGCACACCCTGTACGTGCTCGACGAGCCCACCGTGGGCCTGCACATGGCCGACGTGGACAAACTCATCCGCGTGCTGCACCGCTTGGTCGATGGCGGGCACAGCGTGGTGGTCATCGAGCACGACCTGGACGTGATCGCCGAAGCCGACTGGATCATCGACCTGGGCCCCGAAGGCGGCGATGGCGGGGGGCGCATCGTGGCCGCCGCACCGCCCGAGGAACTGGTCCGGCTGGGCACGCACACGGGTCGGGCACTGGCCCCCGTGCTGGTCAGGGGATGAGGCGTTGACCCAGCGGCGCTCCATACGCGAGCAGGTGGTGCTCATCCACCCCCAGGCACCCGAGCAGCCAGACTTCGGCGAGCCGTGCAACGGTTGTGGCGTGTGCTGTCTGGCGGAGCCGTGCCCGCTTGGCATGCTGATCTCGCACCGGCGTCGTGGCGCATGCGGAGCCCTGCGTTGGGATGCATCGACGCAAACCTACCGTTGCGGGGCGGTGGCGGCTCCGGCGGAGGTGTTGCCACGATGGATGCAGGGGGTGGCGCCGCTGTTCGCCCGTCTGGCCCGCCGGTGGATCGCGGCCGGGCAGGGGTGCGACGCCACCCTGCGTGGACAACCGTCGCCCTAGGTCGAGAACGCGAGCGCCAGCAGGGCGAGCGTCAGCACCAAGCAGGTGACGCCCAGCCAGCGCGTGCGCCAGCGCAGCACCTCCACGGCCTGCACCAGCCGGCTGTTCTGTTCAGCAAGGTCGGCGGTGGTCTGGGTGAGCTGGGCCATGTCCACCTGCAGTTGGCGGTGGTTGGCTTCCAGGGTCTGCAGGCGTTGGGGCAGGCTGTCGGTGGTGCCGGAGCTGTCGGGGCTGGTTTGCGTGCCCTGGGTTTTTTGCTTGTCGAGCAATTGCCGCGCACCCTTCAGCACCTTGGGGGCATGTTCGATCACGTCCCCCCAGGGAATCACCTTCAGCGCCACCATCCAGGGAAAAGCCATCTTCGGTCTCCAATGCGTCCAGTCTGATGGAGCCAGTGTAGAGCGCTTGGTTCAACGTGCGTGAGTTGCCGTTACAGTGGCGACATGGAAACACCAGAAACCCCCCACGCTGAAGCGCTCCAGCAGTTGCTGGCCGACTGGTTCGCCCCCTGGGTGCAGGAATTGGGCCTGCGGGTTGAATCGTTCGGCGACGGCGAAGTCACGCTGCGGCTGCCGTTTTCCGAGCGGCTGGCACGCATTGGCGGCATGGTGTGCGGGCAGGCCCTGATGTCTGCCGCCGACACGGCGATGGTGCTGGCCATCGTCAGCCGGCTCGGCACGAAGCAGCCCATGACCACGGTGCAGCTCAACAGCAGCTTTCTCAAACCGCTGGCCGGGCAGGACGCGCTGGTCACGGCCCGCATCGTGCGGGCCGGCAAAAGCCTGGTGTTTGGCGAGATCGACATCGTGGCTGCCGGAGACGGCAAGAGCGTCTGCCGCGCCAGCACCACCTACGCCCTGCTCTGAGCGCTCGCGCGTCGGTTCTCTGGTGCCTCAGTCCTCCAGGGTCTGCAGGTGGCCGCGGAAGGTGAAGAAGACCCCGATGCGTACCGGGGGCCCGTCGCTGAACAGGCGGCGGTAGCGTTCAAGCTGCTCGCGGTAAGCGGTGGTGTCGGGGTTGTCGTGTCGGGTGGTCTTGTAGTCGATGATCCAGCGCACGCCCTGGTCCACGAAGGTGCGGTCGATCACGTGGAGGCGCGCCCGGCCTTCTTCCCAGGTCGTGACGGGCCATTCGGATGCCGCTTCTGCGTGCCGCCCCAGCACCCATTGGCCCTGCGGTGAGCGCAGGGTGGTCATCAGCTGGTCCAGGGTTTCGGTGGCGCCTTCTTGGGCGGCCGGGGCGGCATGGCCCTGGGTCTGCAGCCAGTGGGTCATGGCGGGGAGCAGGGCGTGCACACGGTCCTCCGGCCAGCGGTCCAGGCCGTCCACGGAAATGATGTCCAGGTAGCGGTGTACCAGCCGGCCGATGTCGATGGCCAAGGCCGCGTCGCCCGTGGGCGCCGTGAGCGGTGCCGGTTCTTCGGCGTCCGACGAGGTGGCCGGCGTGGGGGCGATGTGCAGCAGGGCGGGTGGCCAGGCCACTTGGGCGAGGCGTTCCAGCCGGTGGGCGTAATCGGCCAGGCCGGGGCGGGGTGGGGCGTCTGGCATGGCGTCCGCTTCAGTGGACGCTTCGGTTGCGGCGGGCGTGAGGTGCTCCACAAACCGGGGTTCGGCGGCGTGCCAGAGGAGGGCCAGCAGGCTGTCCTTGGGCGGGGGCTTCACGGCCTGGGGTTGTTTGGCGTCCTGTGCGGCGGCGCCCAGCAGGTGCAGTTGGCGCCGCGCGCGGGTGACGGCCACGTACAGCAGCCGCCGCGCCTCGTGCTGGGCGC
The DNA here is from genome assembly GCA_030603635.1 of Burkholderiales bacterium. Taxonomy (GTDB): domain Bacteria; phylum Pseudomonadota; class Gammaproteobacteria; order Burkholderiales; family Burkholderiaceae_C; genus Tepidicella. Next base: position 2,827 of record JAUVXK010000083.1, read on the forward strand.
GCTCCGCTTCAAAGGCCTGCAGAAACGAGAATTTGGACGGAGCCTCTTCCGGCGTCTCCCGGGCGGTGGGCTGCGCGGCCACGACCAACCGTTCCTGCCCGACGTCGTCCAGCACCTCGTCCCACAGCAACAGAGGGCGGTCGACCCCAGGGGCCTTGCGGTGCAGCCCGGGCAGGATCACGGTGTCGAATTCCAGCCCCTTGGACTTGTGGATCGTCATGAGCTGGATGGCGCCGGGGGCGTCCGGGTCCGGGGCGGCGTAGAGCTGGCCGACTTCACGTTCCAGGCGCGACAGGTCGATCAGGCCTTGCCGGTCGCATCGGTCGAGGGCGTCGAAGAAGGCGAGGGCATCCAGCCGTTCCGAAGGGTGCTTCAGGCACCAGGGTCCGCCCAGAGCCTGCCACACGCCTTCGATCCAGCGCCGGGGCCGCTGCTGCCCCTGGTGGGCCAGCGCTTCGCCGATGACGCTGCGCACATGGGCCAGGCGCTGCTGGCCGTCTTCGCTGAGGCGGGCGCTTCTTTCGGGGTCCAGCATCAGCGACCAGACGGGGCTGGCGTGGTCGTCGGCGGCGAGCTGGTGCAGGTCGTGCAGGGTGAGGCCGCACCAGGGCGCGCGCAGCACGGCCAGCCAGTGCGTGCGGTCGCCGAGGTGAACGAGCGCGCGGGTCAGGCTGATGAGGTCCTGGATGAGCTGGCGTTCGGCCAGGGGCTCGATTTCCACGGCCTGGAAGGGCAGGGCGGGTTGGGTGGAGCGCAGGGCCGCGACCAGGGCCTGCAGGTGCTTGCGGGCCCGCACCAGCACGGCAATGGAGCCCGAGGGGTCTTCGGACCGGGCCTGCTGGATGATGCCGATGATGGCCTGGGCCTCGCGCGCGGCCGTGCCGGGATCGGCCTCGTCGGCGTCGTCCGTTTCGGTGGTCACGCCATCGATCACCGGGTGCCAGCACACGCGGGCTTGCGGGTGCGGGCCGCGCGTGGCGGTGGCGGGCGTGAAGCGCACCGCGCCCCGGTGGTGGTCGTCCCGTTCGGAAAACACCCGTGGGAAGGTGTCGTTGACCCAATCCACCACGGCGCTGTGCGAGCGGTTGTTGCGGTACAGGTGCAGGGCGCGCAGCCGGATCTGACCCAGGCCGCATTCCCGCACCTTGAGGAAGAGCCCCACATCGGCCTTGCGGAACTTGTAGATGGACTGCATCGGGTCGCCGACCAGGAACAGGGTGCGGCCGTCGCCCGGCTGCCAGCCGGCGGTGAGCCGCTGCAGCAGATCGACCTGGGTGGGGCTGGTGTCCTGGAATTCGTCCACGAGCAGGTGGCTGATGCGGTAGTCCAGCCGCAACTGCAGCTCGGACGGCGCGGCCTCGTCGCCCAGGGCGAGCAGCGCGTTCTGGGCCATTTCGGTGAAGTCCACCTCGCGCGCCTGCTGGAAGGTGAGCCAGAGCTGTGCGGTGGCGACCTTCAGCACAGCCAGCAGGTCGTCGATGAAGGCGCGCTCGGCGGCGGTGTACACCGGGTCAGGGAGCTGGTCGATGGCCTGCAGCACCGGGCCGGCGTTCGTGTCTCTGAGCGGCTCCAGCAAGGCCTTGTATGCTTTGCCCAGGCCTTTGCCTTCGGGCGTGCTGAAGCCCATTTTGTTGGGCGGGCTGGAGCGCCATTCGCCTTTCTGCGTGAGCAGGAACGCGGGCAGGGCGCGCCAGCGTGGGAGGTCGCTGACGTGGGGCCGCAAGGGTTCGGTCCAGTCGGCCAGGGCCTCCAGGGACGCCCATCCGGGCAGCGGCTCACCGGCATGGCGGGCCGTGATCACCTGACTCGCCGCGAAGCGCACGATCGGCATCAGCTCGGATTGCACCGAGGGGGTGAGCACCTCGGCCACCCGGGCCAGCCCGTCGGCGATCAGCTCGCCCAGGGCGGCTTCGGCGGTGGCCAGGTCCACGCCTTGCCGGGAGTGGCGCAGCCACTGATCGCGCTGGGCCAGCATGGCCACGAGCTGGGCCTGCAGGCGGGCGGTGTCGTTGTCGAAGCGGTCGAGCACGCGCCACAGCGCGTCGGCCATCGGGTGGTCGGTCTCCAGCAGGGCCAGGGTTTCGCGCGCGGCCTGCTCGTGGTGGGGGGTGGGTTCCAGGGCGATGCCGGGCTGGCTGCCGAAGCGCGAGAGCAGGGGCATCTGCCGCACCAGTTGGCCGCACAGCGCATCCAGCGTGGTGATCTGCAGCCGCGAGGCATGGCCGAGCAGGCCCCACTGGCGCCGCTGGTCGTGGGCCAGCACGGCCTGGCCCAGGCGGTGGGTCACCTGCTTGTGGGGCTCGGGGGGCACTTCGTCGCTGGCGGCACGCTGCAGGCTTTGCACGATGCGGTCGCGCATCTCGGCGGCGGCCTTGTTGGTGAAGGTCAGTGCCACCACTTCCTCGGGCTCTTCCACCCGGGCCAGCAGGGCCAGGAAGCGCTGGGTCAACAGCTCCGTCTTGCCCGCGCCGGCCGGTGCCTCGATGAGGTAGGAGGCGGTGGGGTCGATGGCCTGTTCGCGGTGGGCGGTGTCCAGGGCCAGGAGATCGGTCGGTGGGGTCATGGCGCGTGGGGGGGCAGGGCGGTGTCGGGCGCAGGCTGTGCGTTCATGGCCTGCCACTGGGCGCGCCGTTCGCTCAGGCGCAGCAGCGGGCGCACGTCGCAGTACTGGAGCTGGCGCTCGTCGGCGCAGCGCACGGCCGCTTCCCCGCGAAGGATTTCATCCGCCACCGCCTGCAAGGCCACACGCCAGTGCACGAGCACGGCAGACCAGTCGGGGAACCGGGCGGCTTCGAAGCGCTTGCGGCCCTGGGTGCTGTCGAGCGCATGCACGCGTGCCAGCCCCAGATCCTGCGCGGCCAGGCCGGCCCAGCCGGTTTCTTTGAGGTGCACCTGGGCAAAGGCCACGCCCACCACTGCCCCCCCGGTTCTGTCTTCGGGGGTGGCCAGGGCGGCATACAGGGGCAATTGAGGCTCGGTCAGCCGGTGGGTGGACCAATTCTGGGTGTCCACACGGGTGCCGGTCTTGTAATCGATCATCAGCAGCCCCCCGCTCTCCAGCCGGTCGATGCGGTCCACTTGCACCCGGATGGGCAGGCCGCCCAGGTCCAGCGCCTGTCGCTCTTCCGTGGCCACCACGTCGAAAGCGCCCTTGCGTTGCCGCTCCAGCGCCAGCCAGGCCGAGAGCAGCCGGGTCAGGCGCGTCTGTTCGAGCCGCCGGGTGCGAGGGGGCAGCGGTGCCTGGCCGGCCTCGGTATCGCGGGCGTCCAGGGCCTGGACAATGGCCTGCTCCAGCACCTCGCGGCACCCGGTGTCGCCCAGCGCATGCAAGCGGTCGGCGCTGCGCACCTCGGCCCAGAAGCGCTCCAGTGCGGCGTGCACCAGCGTGCCGCGCTGGCGCGGGTCCAGCCCGTCGGCGGTGTCCTCCAATGTGCCGGCGCCCAGGCGATAGCGGTAGTAAGCCCAGGCGGGGCAGATGGCCTGCGCCTTGAGCAGGGCGGTGCCGCCGCGCACCGCTTCGCCGGGCGTGAGTGGGGGGGCCTGCTGGTCGTCGATGGGCGGGGCCAGCCGGGGCGGTTCCTGCAAGGCCTGAACCGTCCAGTGCGGGGAGTCGGGTGCCGGCAGTGCCGTGCCTTTGCCGATCGAACCCAGCAGGGGGCTGGGGTGGCATTCGGCCGTGCCCTCGGCGCGAGGCCAGGAGAGCACCACCTCCGGCGCCCCGCGCAACAGGCGTTGGTGCACCTGTTGCGCAAAGGCTTGTTGCACGCTGGCGCTCGCGTTGGGGCTGCCCGCCTTGCGCTGCGCCTCGCTCGGCAGCAGCGGGTTCGGGCGTGGAGCCGGCGGCCACACCGAGGCGCGCAAGCCCATGATCCACACCGCATCGAAACGCTGGCCGCTGGCTTCCAGCAGGCCAAGCACCTGCAGGCGCGGCTGGCCTTCGGTTTCGGGCTGGAAGATCCGTTCGCGGCACATTTGCCGCAAGCGCCGCAGCGCTTCACTCAAGCTCAGCGAGCCGAGGAAGGGGTCCAGCAAGCCGAAGGCCTGGACGGTTTCCATGAACGCCTGGCGCGCCTGGAATTCGTGGCTGCCGAGTTTGCGCTTGTGCAGCCAGCCCGCCTGTTGCAGCCAGGGCACGAGGTCGGGAGCCCATTGCGACGGCAGGCGCCGAGCGTCATTCACCGATGTGGCCAGTGCATGCAGGGCTTCGGCGTGACCGATCAGGGCCGGGGCCTGGCGTCGCACGGCATTGGCACCATCGGCCAGCCACCGGCAGAGGGCCTGCAGGTCGGTGGAGACGGGCAGGGCGGTGCGCGCCAGGGCCTCCGCCTGGGCCCGGACGGCGGCTTCGGCGGGGTCGGACCAGTACGGATGCCTGAGCAGGGCGCTCAACGAGGTCTGGGTGAGGGTGTGTGGGCGGGCCAGCACCTCCAGCAGCGCCAGCGCGGCACCCACCAACGGGTGGTCGGCCAGCGGCTGACCCAGGCTGATGTTGAAGGGGCGTGCCGCCTCGGCCTGCGAGGCGCGCAGCAGCCCGGGCGCCAGCACGTCCTCCAGCGTGTCCTGCAACGGCAGCCGCAGGTCGGCGAGGTTGGGCGCCACGATCGCCAGTTCCGCCTGTGGGTCGGCATCGAGGCGGGCCTGGGCCCACAAGGCGACCGCCAGGCACTCTGCGGCCGCGTCGGGGTAGCTGAACACGTCGATCCGGTCGGCCCGGGGCTCATCGGCCAGTGTCAGCACCTCGTGGCTGCGGGCCTGGAGCGCCTGCAGCCACGCCTGCACGCCCGGTGGCTGGCGGTGAAACCCCGCCAGAACGAGCCGTGCGGGCAGGCGCATGGCAGCGGGGTCTGCGAGCATGGCCGCCATGGTGGCGGCGTCGAGTTCGTGCGGGGTCGTCCAGCCATGTTGCTGGCACCAGGCCTGAAAGTCGTTGCGCCATTGCTGGAACTGGCGGTGCTCCTCGGTGAGCGTGGCGCGATCGGGGTGCACCTGCCAGACTTCCTGCCATTCATGCGCCTCCTGCGCCGACTGGGCCAGCGCAGCGATGTCGAACAGGGGGCCGGCTTCGGCACCGAGCCGCTGGCGGATGACCGTTTCCCACACGGTGCGTTCCTGAAACGACGTGAGGGGGCGGCGCAGCAGGGCAGCGGGCGCCCCGCGCAGCAGCCAGTCTTCGCGCAGCGCCGCCAGCCACTGCGCCAGCGTGCGGCAGTCCAGGGCGTCCCAGCGCGTGCGGCCTTGCTGGGCTTGCTGGGCTTGCTGGTGCGCGTGGCGTTGGCGCAGCGCGGCCGCCAGGCGCGGGGTGGCGCACAGCACCAGGGTGTCGGGGCCTGGGTTCAGGTCGTCCAGGGAGAGGGGCGTCATGGCGGGCGGTGGTGTGGGCAGGGTCTGGATAGTCTAGCGGGGCAGTCCGACAGTAGCGGCATACATCGCCTGTGTGTCGATGCGATGACAACCCTGCGCGTGGCTCGGATGTGGGGCCGGCAGGGCAAATGCGGGTTATGCTTCAATGATCGTTGAAATATTTAATGAACGTAGGAGTTCCGCATGAAAGTCGGCATCAACGGCATGGGGCGCATCGGGCGCCTGGCATTGCGTGCAGCCATGGGGGCGGCCGAACGCCCTTCTGACGATCCCCGTGCGGGCCACCGCCTGGAAGTGGTGGCTGCGAACGAACTCAAAGGCGGCGCCGCAGCCACGGCGCACCTGCTGGCTTTCGATTCGGTGCAGGGCAAATGGCGCGAGCACATCCGTGCCGAGGGCGACGACGCCATCGTCATTGGCCAGCAGCGCATCGCGTTCAGCAGCCACGCCAGCCCGGCAGACATCCCCTGGGGCGACTTGGGCGTGGACGTGGTGCTGGAATGCACCGGCAAATTCCTCACGCCCGAAACCCTTCAGGGCCATCTGGACCGTGGCGCCAAGCGCGTCATCGTCGCCGCGCCGGTCAAGACCGGCGGCGTGCTCAACATCGTGGTCGGCATCAACGAACAGCTGTACGACCCGGCCAAGGACCGCATCGTCACGGCCGCGAGCTGCACCACCAACTGCCTCGCCCCGGTGGTGAAGGTGGTGCACGAGGCGCTGGGCATCAGGCACGGGCAGATCACCACCATCCACGACCCGACCAACACCAATCTGGTGGTGGACGCCCCGCACAAGGACTTGCGCCGCGCGCGCAGCGCCATGATGAGCCTGGCCCCCACCACCACGGGCAGCGCCACCGCCATTGCCCTCATCTACCCGGAACTCAAGGGCAAGCTCAACGGCCACGCGGTGCGCGCGCCGGTGCTCAACGCCTCGCTCACCGACTGTGTGTTCGAGCTGCAGCGCGCCACCACTGCCGAGGAAGTGAACGCCCTGTTCAAGGCCGCCGCCGAAGGCCCGCTGCAAGGCATTCTGGGCTACGAGGAACGCCCGTTGGTGAGCGTGGACTATGCCCGTGACACCCGCAGCTCCATTGTGGATGCGCTGTCCACCATGGTGACCGACGGCACGCTGCTCAAGGTCTACGCCTGGTACGACAACGAGATGGGCTACGCCTGCCGCATGGTGGACCTGGCCAAGCACATGGAAGCCCAAGGTATCTGACGATGAACCACGCCTTGCGCAACTACGGCATCGTCACCGCCGCCTACTGGGGCTTCACCCTCACCGACGGTGCGCTGCGCATGCTGGTGCTGCTGCACTTCTACCAGCTTGGCTACTCGCCGTTCACCCTGGCTTTCCTGTTCCTGCTGTACGAGGCGGCTGGCATTCTGGCCAACCTCATCGGCGGTTGGCTGGCCACGCGCTTTGGCATCGCGCGCATGCTCACGGTGGGGCTGGTGACGCAGATCACCGGGTTCACGCTGCTGTCGCTGCTGGACCCGGCGTGGACGGTGGCCCTCTCGGTGGCGTGGGTGGTGGTGGCGCAGGGCATCTGCGGTGTGGCCAAGGACCTGACCAAGACGGCGAGCAAATCCGCCATCAAGATCACCCAGGCCGAGGCCAAGGCACAGGGCGGTGAAGGCCACAGCCAGCTGTTCAAGTGGGTGGCCTTTTTCACCGGCAGCAAGAATGCCATGAAGGGCTTCGGCTTTTTCCTGGGCGGCGTGCTGCTGCAGACGGTGGGCTTCCAGGGCTCGTTGTGGCTGATGGCCGGTCTGCTGGGCGTGGTGCTGGTGGGGGTGGTCTTCTCGTTGCCACCCATGATGGGCAAGAGCAAGGCCTCGAAAAACGCCAAGGAGCTGTTTGCCAAAAACCCCGGCATCAACGCGCTGGCCGCCGCTCGCGTGGCGCTGTTTGGCGCGCGCGACGTGTGGTTTGTGGTGGGCGTACCGGTGTTCCTGTACTCGGTCGGCTGGACCTTCACCATGGTGGGTACCTTTCTCGCCGCCTGGACGATCGGCTACGGCGTGGTGCAGGCGCTGGCCCCGCACATCGTGCGCCGCAGTACCGACGGCCTGAGCCGCGAAGTGCCGGCCGCGCGCTTTTGGTCGGCCCTGCTCGCTGTGGTGCCTGTGGCCCTGGCCGCCCTGGTGTGGCTGGACGTGCCCCGGCTCGAATGGGTGGTGGTGTTCGGCCTGGGGGTGTTCGGTTTCGCATTCGCGGTGAACTCGTCGGTGCATTCCTACCTGGTGCTGGCCTACGCCGGCTCGGAAAAGGCCGCCGAGGACGTGGGCTTCTACTACGCCGCCAACGCGCTGGGGCGCTTCATCGGCACGTTGCTGTCAGGGCTGCTGTACCAGTGGGGCGGGCTGTTGTACGCCCTGTTGGGCTCGGGCGTGATGCTGCTGCTGTGCTGGGCCGGCACCCTGAACCTGCCGCTTCGGGTAGATTCCCCAGGAACCGCCACGCCGAAAACCCCGTCATGACCGAAACCGAAGTCGTCAAAGCCCTGAGTGCGCTGGCGCAGGAGACGCGCCTGCGCATTTTCCGGCGCCTGGTGGTGGCGGGGCGGGGCGGTCTCACGCCCACCCTGCTCAGCGAGGCGCTGGACGCTTCCCCCGCCGCGCTGTCCTTCCACCTCAAGGAACTCAGCCACGCCGGGCTGGTGCATGCGGAGCGGGAGGGGCGACACCTCATCTACCGCGCCGACGTGGATGCCATGAACACCCTGCTCGGCTTTCTCACCGAAAACTGTTGTGGCGGGGAGCCCTGCATCACGGTACCCATCGCTGCCATCGGCCGGTGCTCGGGGTAGGGTGCGGACATGGGGGTCTTTGAGCGATTTCTGACCGCCTGGGTGGGGTTGGGCATTCTGGTCGGCGTGGGCCTGGGGCTCCTGGCGCCCGGCCTGTTCCAGGCTGTGGCGGCTCTGGAGTTCGCCCACGTCAACTTGGTGGTCGCGGTGTGCATCTGGGTGATGATCTACCCGATGATGATCCAGGTCGAATGGTCGGCGATCAAGGACGTGGGCAAGCGCCCGCAAGGCCTGGTGCTGACGCTGACCATCAACTGGCTCGTCAAACCCTTCACCATGGCAGGTCTGGGGGTGCTGTTTTTTCATTACCTGTTCGCGCCCTGGGTGGACCCGCAGTCGGCCAACGAATACATCGCCGGCATGATCCTGCTCGGGGT
>JAUVXK010000016.1 GCA_030603635.1 Burkholderiales bacterium
CAGCTTGCCGCTGGGGTAGGGCAGCATGGAGCAGGCGTAGAACTTGGGCTTGGGTTGGCCTTGCGCATCGGTCGCGTGTTCGTTCACGCGGTAGGCGTCGCGGGCGGTCCAGTGGGCGTGGGCGGCACGCTCCACGTCCTGCGGGGTGTATTTGTCTTGCATGGGGATCAGCGCAGATTCAGCACATCAAACATGTCGTACAGGCCGTTGGGCTTGTCGGCCAGAAAGCGCACGGCGCGCAGGCTGCCCTGGGCGTAGGTGGCGCGGCTGCTGGACTTGTGGGTGATCTCGATGCGCTCACCGGTGCCCAGGAACATGACGGTATGGTCGCCCACCACGTCGCCGCCGCGCACAGTCGCAAATCCGATGGTGGACGGGTCGCGCTCACCGGTGTGGCCGTAGCGCTCGTACACGGCGCAGTCCTTCAGGTCGCGGCCCAGGGCGTCGGCGATCACCTCACCCATCTTGAGCGCGGTGCCGCTGGGGGCGTCCACCTTGTGGCGGTGGTGGGCTTCCACGATCTCGATGTCGTAGCCGGTGGCCATGGCCTTGGCAGCCATCTCCAGCAGCTTCAGGGTCACGTTCACGCCCACACTCATGTTGGGCGCCATCATGACGGCAATGTGCTTCGATGCCTCGGCGATCTCGGCTTTCTGCACGTCGGAGAAACCGGTCGTGCCAATGACGAGCTTCACCCCATGCTGCACACAGGCCCGCAGGTGGGCCATGGTGCCCTCGGGACGGGTGAAATCGATCAGCACGTCGCTGCCGGCCATGCTCGCCAGATCGGCGGCGATCGCCACGCCGCTGCGCTGACCCAGGAAGGCAGCGGCGTCCTGACCGATCGCCGGACTGACCGGCTGGTCCAGCGCACCGCTCAGGGCGCAGTCAGCGGCGGCCTGGACGGCCTCGATCAGCATGCGGCCCATGCGGCCGCTGGCGCCCGCAATACAGACGCGGTGGGGAGTGACGGTGGGCATGGCGGTCAGCGGGATTCCAGCGGCGGGTAGCTGGCGGTGGACGGCGCCGGCGGCGTGGGACTGGCTGCCGTTGCCGCCGAACCGGTGTTGTAACGCTCATGGAAGGCACGCAACTGCTCTTCGGTGGCTTCCAGCACGGGAGCCCGGCCCGGCCGGCGCCGGGTGTCCAGCGAGGACACGAATTCTTCCTCGGTGGGCAGTTCGTCGGCCTCAATACGCTCCAGCAGGGGGCCCTCGAAGAATACCGACACGCGGCGCTGCTGCGGCTCCTGCCCCTGACGCCGGAAGGTGAACACGTAGTCCCAGCGATCGGCGTGGAAGGCACTGGCCACCAGCGGCGTGCCCAGGATGTTGCGCACCTGTTCGCGCGACATGCCCGGCTGCAGGGCCTCGACCTGTTCGCGCACCACGACATTGCCTTGAAGGATGTCGATGCGGTAAGGCGTGATCAGGCCGCCGAGCGTGCTCAGGGACGCCGCGGTGTCGTTCAGGCTGGCACAGCCCGGCAGAGCCAGGACCGCGGCCGCCAGCGCACCGGCGCCGGCCAGACGAAGGCGATTCGAGAGGGGTGTGGACATGGTGGCGGTGCGGATATGTGAGCCGAAACGTGCGCCGGGCAGGCGCAACGTACTATCATGCAGGGCATTGTAGCCCTTGGACCCGGGGCGGATGCGTTGGGCCACGGCACCGCATCGCGCGGCACACGGGCAACGACCGGCGAGATCTGCATGACCAACATCGAAGAACTCAAGAGCACGGGCCTGAAGGCCACCCTGCCCCGCCTCAAGATCCTGGAGATATTCCAGACAGGGCATCAGCGCCACATGACCGCCGAGGACGTGTTCCGGGTGCTGCTCGACGAGCGCAGCGACATCGGCTTGGCCACCGTCTACCGGGTACTCACCCAGTTCGAACAGGCGGGGCTTCTGATCCGCAGCAACTTTGAGTCCGGCAAGGCCGTGTACGAACTCAACGAGGGGCAGCACCACGACCACCTCGTCTGCCTGGACTGCGGCCGGGTCGAGGAGTTCTACGACGCAGAGATCGAAAAGCGCCAGCAGTCCATCGCCACATCCCGCGGCTTCGAGATCCAGGAACACGCCCTGTCGCTGTACGCGCATTGCACCAAGACCGACTGCGAACACCGCGCCAAGCAGCGGCGCCCGTGACCACCGGACGCGCTCAGGCGTTGCGCAGCATGGCGGCACGCTGACGCTGCACGAACTCCTGATAAGTGTCGATGCCGCGCAACTGCAGGATGGTGTTGCGAACGGCCGCCTCCACGAGCACCGCGATGTTGCGGCCCGCCACGACCTGGATCACCGCCTTGCGCACCGCCACCCCCAGGATGTCCTGATGCAGGGGCTCGTGGGGCAGGCGCTCGTAGTCGCGCTCCATGGTCTGCTTGCGCACCAGGTGCACGATGAGCCGCAGCCGCATCTTACGGCGCACGGCCGTTTCTCCGAAGATGGCCTTGATGTCGAGCAGACCTATGCCGCGCACCTCCAGCAGGTTCTGCAGCAGGTCCGGGCAACGCCCTTCGAGGGTGGTCTGGTTGACGCGGTGAAAATCCACCGCGTCATCGGCCACCAGCCCGTGACCGCGTGAAATCAGTTCCAGCCCCAGCTCACTCTTGCCCAGCCCCGACTCCCCGGTGATCAGCACGCCCACCCCCAGGATGTCCATGAACACGCCATGCAGCGTGGTGCGCTCGGCAAAGTGGCGCGACAGGTAGGCGCGCAGCACGTCGATGACGAACCCCGCCGAGTAGGTGGTGGTGAACAGCGGGATGTGCGCACGCTCGCACATCGCCAGCAGCTCCGCCGGCGGCTGGGCATCGTCGGCCACCACCAGCACCGGCGGCTCCAGCACCACGATACGCGACACCCGGCGGCGACAGTCCTCGGGCGTGGAATTCAACAGGTAGGCCACTTCCCTGTGTCCCAGCACCTGTACGCGGTACGGATGGATGTAGTTGAGGTAGCCCACCAGATCGGCGCCCGACCGGGCTTCGCTGACGGCTTTCTCGTCGAAACGCCGTTCGGACGCACTCTGACCGGCCGCCCATTGCCACTTGAGGGTTTCGCGGTGGTCCTCGAACAGGACGTCGGCGCTGACGACGGCAGGTTTCATGGGCAGGACGGTGCTTCGGGCACCGGCAGGGGACGCTCAGGCGACGGCGTGGGCCGACTGCCAGTTGGCGATGAGCTGGTGCAACTCGGCAGAGACCTTGCTGTCCTTCATCTGTTCGCGCAAGGGGGCATCGCTGAGGAGCTCGGCGATCTCGGACAGGATTTCCAGGTGCTTCTGGGTCGCGGCTTCCGGCACGAGCAGGAAGATCATGAGGCGGACCGGCTGCTCGTCGGGGGCATCGAAGCCGATCGGATGGGCCAACTGGAACACGGCCGCCAGCGGCTGCTTGAGCCCCTTGATGCGGCCATGGGGAATGGCCACGCCATGGCCCAGCCCGGTCGAGCCCAGGCGCTCGCGGGCAAACAGGCTGTCAGTGATCAGCGCACGGTTGAGCCCATGCAGCGACTCGAACAGCAGCCCTGCTTCCTCAAACGCACGTTTCTTGCTGGTGGCATCGACGGCGACCAGCACCTGCTCGGCAGGCAATATCGCGGAAAGACGGTTCATAACAACCTCACGGAGGGCAGATTATGCCCTTATGAGCCATTCTGCCTAGTCCCCAAAAACAAACAAGCCGCTTGACAAAGTCAGCGGCTTGTTGCAGTGCAATATAAGTCAGCACTATGACGAACGTCTCACTGAAGTTCGCGTTTCGCCGTTTCGTGGTGGTGATCCTGTACTTTGGTCTTGTAACGAAGCACCTGCCGGTCCAGCTTGTCGGCAAGCTCGTCGACCGCGGCGTAGAGATCGGCGTGCGCGCACTCGGCAAAAATGTCCTTACCTTTCACATGGATATTGCACTCGGCTTTCTGTCGGTAGTCCTTTTCCTTGATGTTGTCCACGGTCAGCAGAACCTTGATGTCCACCACCTGGTCGAAATGTCGGGAAATGCGGTCAAGCTTGGTCGTCACGTAGGAGCGCAGTGCGGGAGTGATTTCGAGGTGGTGACCACTGATCGTCAAGTTCATGAAGAGCCTCCTTTGCTCTGGTTGACATGATCGGGTCCGGGGGGACCCGATCCGGGAAACGTGGTTCTTTCGCCTCCACTATGCCTGCTCGCGCGGTTTTGGGCAAGCCGGCACGACGTCATCGAGGCGTCATGCGGCGGTGCGATAATTTCGCGTTGTCCTGAGATTCGGAAGACCGTCCCGGATAACCGCCCTGATGGCGCGCGCCCGGTGACCGGTGGTGGTGAGCAGCCAGACACCGATCTTTGTCGCGACCCCGGTCTGATCGTTTGCGTTCTGGGAGCATCGAATGCTCAATGTGTTCACCCTGGTCAATGGCCGCCTGTTCCAGGAAGAGATCGATTCCCTGGAAGAGTTGGCCCGTTTCAAGCCCATCTGGGTGGATCTCGAGTCACCGACGCCGGAAGAGCGGCGCTGGGTGCGTCAGCATTTCGGCCTGTCCATCCCCGAGGACGCGATGGACGAGGACATCGAGGAATCGGCGCGCTTCTTCGAGGAAGACAACGGCGAGCTGCATGTGCGCTCCGACTTCCTCATCGACGACGAAAACAACCCGCGCACGGTGCGCGTGGCCTTCATCCTCAACGAACAGAACGAGTCCCTCAAGAGCCGGGGCGTGCTGTTTTCCATCCACGATGAGGACGTGCCGGTGTTCCGCCTGCTGCGTCTGCGTGCGCGCCGCATGCCCGGCCTCATCAAGGACGCGAAGGACGTGCTGCTAAGCCTGTTCGACACCGACGCCGAATACTGCGCCGACACGGTCGAGGAGATCTACGACGACCTGGAACGCATCAGCCGCAAGGTGCTGTCGGGTCAGGTGACCGACCAGATCGCCTCCGAGGTGCTGGCCGGGATTGCACGCCACGAGGACATGTCAGGCCGCATCCGCCGCAACATGATGGACACGCGCCGCGCCGTCAGCTTCATGATGCGCACGCGGCTGCTGAGCGCCGAGCAGTTCGAGGACGCGCGTCAGATCCTGCGCGACCTGGATTCGCTGGACAGCCACACGGCCTTCATGTTCGACAAGATCAACTTCCTGATGGACGCCACCATCGGTTTCATCAACATCAACCAGAACAAGATCATCAAGATCTTCTCGGTGGCGAGTGTGTCGCTGCTGCCGCCCACCCTGGTGGCCAGCAGCTACGGCATGAACTTCGAGTTCATGCCCGAGCTGCAGTGGAGCTACGGCTACCCGTTCTCGATCGCGCTGATGGTGCTGTCGGCGGTGATTCCGATGGTCTACTTCCGCAAGCGCGGCTGGCTGAAATAAGCCTTCAGAGCAGGTTCAGCGCCTTGCGCACGATGCGGCCACTGTAGTGGCGCGCCACCTGCTGCAGGAAGTGCTGGAAGTCCACATGCGCAGCATCGTCGGCCCGGTCGGAGACGGTGCGCACCACCGCGAAGGGCACGCCATAGTCGTGGCACACCTGTGCCACGGCGGCGCTTTCCATGTCGACCGCGAGGGCTTCGGGCAAGGCGACACGCAAGGCGGCACTCTCGGCCTCGGTGGCGACGAAGCGATCCCCGGTGACGATCTCCCCCTGGTGCACGCTGGGCGCATGCAGGCCCAGACCGCGCAGCACCGCTTCATCCAGCAGCTTGGGCAGCCAGGTCACGGCGTCGCGGGCAGCGGCGTGCAGCACCTGCGCCAGCGCCAGGTCGGCCTTGAACCGGCTGACCCCATAACCCGGCACCTCCCAGCGCGGAAAGAGGGGCGACGCGTCCAGGTCGTGCTGGGCGACGGCGCTGGCCACCACGATGTCGCCCACCTCCACACCCGCGGCCAGCCCCCCGGCCACGCCGGTGAAGATCACCTGCTGCGGTTCGAACCGCTCGCACAGCACGGTGGCGGTGGTGGCCGCCGCCACCTTGCCGATGCCTGAGAGCACCGCGACCACCTCGTGGCCCTGCAGGTGACCGGTCCAGAAGGTCCGACCGCCGGCGACGACTTTCTGCTCGTCCGGCATGAGCTGCAGGATTTCGGCCAGTTCCTCGTGAACGGCGCTGATGAGGGCGATGCGTTGACCCATGGGGCGTGGACTCCGATCAGGCTTGGCCGCGCAGTTCGCGGCGCAGAATCTTGCCAACCGGGGTCTTGGGCAGCTCGGTGCGGAACTCGACCACCTTGGGCTGCTTGTAGCCGGTCAGGCGCTGACGGCAATAGTCTCGCACATGTTCCTCGGTCAGCGACGGATCTTTCTTGACGACGATCAACTTCACCGCTTCCCCCGAGTGCGCGTCGGCGATGCCCACGGCGGCGCACTCCAGCACGCCCTCCATGCCCATGACCACATCCTCCACTTCGTTGGGGTAGACGTTGAAGCCACTGATAAGGATCATGTCCTTCTTGCGGTCCACGATTTTGAAATAGCCGCGTTCGTCCATGACGCCGATGTCGCCGCTCTTGAACCAGCCGTCGGCCGTCATGACCTTGGCGGTTTCATCGGGACGCTGCCAGTAGCCGGCCATGACCTGCGGACCCTGGATGGCGATCTCGCCCGGCTGACCCACAGGAACTTCATTCCCGTCGTCGTCGATGCACTTCATGAGCGTGCCCGGCAGAGGAACGCCGATGGTGCCGGTGAACGCGGTGTTGGTGACCGGATTGCAACTGGCCGAAGGACTGGTCTCTGACAGACCGTAACCTTCGCAGATGGGACAACCGGTGCGCTCCAGCCACTGCTGGGCGACGGCGCTCTGGACCGCCATGCCCCCGCCCACCGACACTTTGAGGTTGCGCCAGTTGACCTGATCAAAGTCCGGGTGGTTGAGCAGGGCGTTGAACAGCGTATTCACCGCCGGAAAGCTGTGGAAGGTGTGGCGGCTGAGTTCCTTGATCACCGCCGGCAGGTCGCGCGGGTTGGGGATGAGGATGTTCTTGCCGCCGTTGCGCATGCTCAGCATCATGTTCACCGTGAAGGCGAAGATGTGATAGAGCGGCAGGGCGCACACGGCGGTGGACTGCTCGTGGGCCGGAATCTTCTTCATCACCGGGTCGTTCCAGGCCTCGGACTGCAGCACGTTGGCGATGACGTTGCGGTGCAGCAGTACCGCCCCCTTGCTCACGCCAGTGGTGCCACCGGTGTATTGCAGCACGGCCATGTCGTCGGGGCCGATGGCGACCGGGGCCAGGGACAGGCGACTGCCGGCACGCACGGCATCATTGAACCGCAGGGCGCCCGGCAATTCGAAAGGGGGCACCATTTTTTTGACCTTGCGCACCACGTGGTTGACCAGCGTGCCCTTGAGCCAGCCCAGCATGTCGCCCATGGCGCACAGCACCGTGTGCTTGACGGGGGTGTTGGCGATGCACGCCTGCAGGGTGTGCGCGAAGTTCTCGATGATGACGATGGCCTTGGCGCCCGAGTCTCTGAGCTGGTGTTCCAGCTCACGCGCGGTGTAGAGCGGGTTGACGTTGACGACCACCAGGCCCGCCCGCAGGATGGCGGCCACCGCCACCGGGTACTGCGGCACATTGGGCATCATCACGGCCACCCGGTCTCCCTTGACCAGGCCTTTGCCCTGCAGGTAGGCGGCCAGTGCCATGGACTGCTGATCGATGACGGCGTAGCGGAAGTCCCTGCCAAGGAAGCTGTAGGCCGGGCGGTCGGCGTAGCGCGCAAAGCTGTCCTCCAGCAGGCCGACAAGAGAGCGATAGGCGGTGGGCTCGATCTGTTCAGGCACCCCGGGCGGGTACGCGCTCAGCCACGGCTTGTCAGCCGACGTGACGGAACTGGGCATGCAGGTCTCCGATGTGGTTCTTTGGCACCGGGCCTGGCGGCACCGATGACGATGCCGGCATTATGCGGTCAGGCCAAGGCCTGGCCTGTCCTGTATTTCCCTGACATCAGACTGACAATTATGAAACTTCTGCCACGGTGACGCGATCGCGTCCTGCCTGTTTGGAACGGTACAGGGCGGCATCGGCGCGGGCCATCCAGTCCTGGGCGCTTTCGCCCGGGTGGTGGGCCGCCGCTCCGGCCGAGACGGTGACACTGAGCACCACATCGTGCGCGTTGCGCTTGCGCAGCTTCATCGCACGCGTGGTGCGACACACCTTCTCGGCCAGGGCGGCCGCGGCCTCCAGGCCCGCGTTGGGCAGGACGATGGCGAATTCCTCGCCTCCGTAGCGGGCCACGACGTGCGTCGGGTCGGTGACCACCTGGCGCAACACCTCGCCCATGGCCGCCAGCACCTGGTCGCCGACCAGGTGGCCGTGCCGGTCGTTGATCTGCTTGAAGTGGTCGATGTCGAGCATGACGAGCCCGTGGGTCGGACCCTGGCCCACACGCGCCTGGGTCAGGATCTGTCCCAGACGATGGTCCAGGCCCTTGCGGTTGAGGACCTTGGTCAGGCTGTCGATGAACACCTCTTCGCGTGCCCGGTCGAGATCGGCGCGCAGGCGCTCGATCTCGGCTCGACTGGCCTCGACCTGCACCTTGAGTTCGGTGGTGGCGTCGCGCATGGCCTGACTGCGTTGCAAGGTCTGTTGCAGGCGGGCGCGCAGCGCGTCGGTGTCCTGGCCATGCAGCGCGGTATGCAGGCCGGTGAGTTCGGCGTCGAAGGCCCCGGCCTGGTCGCCGGTGCGGGTGACGTGGTGGACCATATTCGTCATCACCTGCTGGAAGTCGCGGCTGATCCGGTCCATGGTCTTGTCATCGACGCTGGCCACATGCTCGCGGTAGAGACGCTCAATGGTGCCTTGGCCCAGACGCGGCTCGCTGACCATGAAGCCCTCCATGGCATCCCGCAGACGGGCATTCAGGCCGGCGGCGTATTCGTACCAGACGGTGTAGGTGATGGGGTTGAACGGCGCGTCGTGCTGGCTCATCAGGGCCACCACCTGACGAAGCAGTTCGGCGCTCTTTTCGCGCGATTCGGGGTATTCCATGACGACGTCCGTGGGAGTGGGGCAAGGGCGGCCGCCATGCACCCGGCCGATCAAGGTATTGTAGGTGGCCCATCGGTCCGGGCCATTTCCTGGAGGGCTGGCTGCAGCATCTGCGCCAGCATGTCGAGAAAGGCTCGGGTCTTGGCCGGCATCAGCCGGCGCTCGGGGAACACGGCCCAGGCCACATGCGCCGGCAGGGCCCAACCGGCCAAGATGCGGACCAGGCGGCCATTCCGAACGGCTGCGGCGGCGGTCAGGTCTGGAATGGCGGCGATCCCGGCCCCGGCTGCGGCCAGGGCAGCCAGGAGGTCGGGAGAGTTGGCCATCAGCCGGCCTGGGGGGAGGCCCTCCCACACCTGCGACTCGCGGCTGAGCCGCCACGGCATCGCGTCACCCTGGCGCCCGAGCAGCAGCACGGCCTGGTGCAGCATGAGCTCGGCCGGCTCCCGGGGCTCGCCCCGCTCGGCAAGGTAGCCGGGGCTGGCGTACAGGCCGTGGGTGAAGACACCCAGTCGCCGCGCCACCAACGAGCCGTCCTGTCCCGGGTCGCCGACCCGGATCGCGAGGTCGAACTTCTCGGCCAGCAGGTCCACCCGGCGCGGCGACAGGTCGATTTCAAGCCGGATCGCCGGGTGCAAAGCGGAAAAGGCGGCCAGGGCGTCGCTGAGCAGCAGCACAGCCAGATCGTTCGGCATGGAGACGCGCAGCCGGCCGCTGGGTCGCGACTGCCGGTGCTCGCTGAGCGCACCGGCAGCGTCCACCTCGGCGGCCAGCTGGCGCGCGTGCTCCAGCAACAGCTGTCCGAATTCGGTCAGGCTGTGCCGTCGGGTGGTGCGCAGCAACAGGCGCTCGCCCAGCTGCTGCTCCAGATGGGCCAGGCGGCGCGACAGGCGGCTTTTCGGCAGACCCAGTCGCTGCGCCGCCCGGCTCAGGCTGCCCGTCTCGACGATGCGGGCAAAGATGAGCAGATCGTTGGCGTCCAATTGTTCCATTGAAGGAACAATGTTATCCATAAAACCGCCTTATCAAATCGATTTTGAAACAATAAATTCAGGGTATTCCCTCAACCCAAAGGACTCCCTCCGTGAACATCCTGCAAATCAACGCCAGTGCCCGCCGCGAAGGCGCCAATTCCACCAAGCTCGCCCAGACGGTCGTCGACAGGCTCGTTCGCAGCCATCCGGCCTCGAAGGTCACCCTGCGCGATCTCGCCGCCGAACCCGTGACCGTGCTCGATGAAGCCGCTCTGGGTGCCCTGTTCACTCCGGCCGAACAGCGCACCCCCGAACAGTCGGCCGTGGTGGCCGAGTACGACGCCCTGATTGCCGAGGTGCAGGCCCATGACGTGATCGTGCTGGGCGTGCCGATGTACAACTTCGGCGTGCCGGTGCAGCTCAAGGCCTGGATCGACGCCATCGCCCGCGCCGGCGTGACCTTCCGCTACACCGAAAGCGGCCCCGAGGGCCTGATCAAGGGCAAGCGGGTGTACGTGGCGCTGGCACGCGGCGGCCTGTATCGCGACCAGCCGCACGACAGTCAGGTGCCCTACCTGAAGACCGTGCTGGGCTTCCTCGGCCTCAACGACGTCCACTTCATTTATGCTGAAGGGCTGAACATGGGACCCGAGGCCGCCGCCCAGGGCTTTGCCCAGGCCGAGGCCGATCTGGACGCCGCCCTGACCTGAAACCAGGAGACACGATGAGCTTGCACGCCCAGCCTGACCTGCCGGTGGCTCCGGCCAGCGAAACCGTCAGCCGGCCACGCCGCGTGGAGGGGCTGGTGACCGGCCAGCCCACGTCGGACGGGGCGGGCGTGAAACTCACCCGGGTGCTCACGCACACGCTGCAGCGCCGGCTCGACCCCTTCCTCATGCTCGACGCCTTCGGCAGTGACAACCCGGATGATTACATCGCCGGTTTCCCTGACCACCCGCACCGGGGTTTCGAGACGGTGACCTACATGATCGCCGGGCGCATGCTGCACCGCGACAGCGCCGGCCATGAGGGCTTGCTGCAGAACGGTGGCGTGCAGTGGATGACCGCCGGGCGAGGCGTCATCCACTCCGAAATCCCGCAGCAGGAAGAGGGCGTCATGGAGGGGTTCCAACTCTGGCTGAACCTGCCCGCGCGCGACAAGCTGTGCGCGCCGTGGTACCGCGATTTCCAGGCGGCGGATCTGCCCCGATTCGTGACTGCTTCCGGTGTGGATGTGACCGTGATCGCGGGGGCCAGCCATGGGGTGGCGGGCGCCGTGACCCGCGAGGGCACGCAACCGCTGTACCTCGATCTGCACCTGCTGGCCGGCAGCCGTTTTGAACAGGGCTTGCCGAGCGGACACAACGCCTTCGTCTATGTGTACCGGGGCGCGGTGCGCATCCAGGGGGCCGAGGTGCCGGTGCAGCGCATGGCCATCCTGGAGAACGATGGCGACGCCGACGGGGTTCTCATCGAGGCCGGTGCCGAGAGCCGTGTGCTGCTGATCGCGGGCAGGCCACTGAATGAGCCAATCGCGCAATACGGCCCGTTTGTCATGAACACCGAAGAGGAATTGCGGCAGGCGGTCCTCGACCTGCACAGCGGGAGGCTGGCCTGAGGCGCAGCCTGCTGTCCGCCGCAGGGCCGGGTAGCGTGGTGCCCGGCCTGCGAGCGCTGCGGATCGTGGAAGTGGTCGCGGCGCACGGCAGCCTCACCGCCGCCGCCGGTGCACTGCACCTATCGGTTTCTGCTCTTTCGCGAGCCCTGCAGGCCGTCGAGGCAACCCTGCACACCCCCGTGTTGGAGCGCGGGCCGCGTGGCATGGCACCAACACCAGTGGCCCGCGTGCTGGTGCAGGCCGCCGAGCGGGCACATTGCCACTTGTCCGATCTCATTCACCGCAGCCAGCCCTCGGTCCTACCTGCCGCAGAAGCCCAGCGGCGTGCGGCCGTGGCGCTGGCGCGAATCGACGACGCGATGCTCGCGGCGCTGGTGGCCGTGGCTGACAGTGGCAGCGAATCGCGCGCCGCCCAGCAACTCGGTGTCTCGCAACCCGCCGTACACCAGCGACTCCGGGCACTGGAACAGCTGCTGCGCGCACCCCTGATCCGGCGTGCGGGCACCGGAACGCGGCTGACCGAGACCGGCGAGCGCATCCTGCGCAGCGCGCGCCTGGTGTTGCACGAACTGCGCCTCGGCGGCGACGATCTCGCTCACCTGCTTGGCCGTGGGGAGCGGCGCGTCACGGTCGGCGTGCTCCCCATGGCCAGTACGGTCCTGCTGCCCGCAGCGCTGGACCGGGTCTGGCGCGCTGATGCGCAACTCCTTGTGACCGTGGTCGATGGCACCTACGACGCCCTGCTGGAGCAGCTGCGAAACGGTGACATCGACCTGTTGGTCGGACCGCTGCGTGGGGCGGGTGCTGTGCCCGATGTGGAAGAGGAGCAGCTGTTCGAGGAGACGTTGGTCGTGGTCGTCGGGCGCACCCACATGCTGGCCGGCCCCCGGGAGGCGTTAGCGCTGGCAGACCTGGTGTTGAAGCCCTGGATCGCCCCCCTGCCGGACACTCCGGCGCGCACCGGCTTCGACCGCATGTTCACAGCGGCGGGGCTGGCGATACCCACGCCCTCCGTGCAGGCCAACAGCCCGGCGGTGTTGAGAAGGTTGCTCGCGCAGGGGAGGCACTTGGCGCTGGTCTCGCCCCTGCAGGTTCACGAGGAGCTGCGTGCGGGTGAACTTGTGCAGCTTCTCACCGGCCCCTCGGGCGCGTCGCGCACCATCGGGGTAACGCGGCGTCGCCAGGGACGGCTTCCAACGGGCGGCGCCAGCCTCCTCGACAACCTGCGCCAGGTGGCCCTGGGCATGTACTGATATAAGAAAAATGCAAACCTTGTTCGGATCATTGCAAGACACAGCAGGGGCGTTCGGTCGATACTTAATCGATCAAGAACAAACGACCAACCATTCCTGCAACCCGGAGCTACCTGACCATGACCCGATCCCCGTCTTCTCTGACCCGACGCCAATTCGCCATCACCTCGGCAGCGCTCGTGGCCGCCCCCGCGCTGCGCGCGCAAGGCGCGCGCACCGTGCGAATGGTCGTACCAGTCCCACCCGGAGGCTCCACCGACATCTTGGGCCGCGCGATCGCAGCGCGCCTTGCCTCCCAGATGGGAATCAACGTGATCGTGGAAAACCGCGGTGGTGCCGGTGGTTCCCTAGGCGCGGGCGAGGTGGCCAAGGCAGCACCCGATGGCAATACCCTGATGATGGGGCACATCGGCACGCTGGCGGTCAATCCGTCCATCTACCCGAACCTGTCGTACGACCCCCTGCGCAGTTTCGTACCGGTGGCGTGGGTGGCCAACGTACCCAACGTGCTGGTCGTCAGCACCAACTTCCCGGCCCAGGACTTCAAGTCTTTCATCGAACTCGCGCGTTCGCGGCCCGGAAGTCTTACCCACTCGTCCGGTGGCAATGGCAGCGCGGCACACATCAGCTTTGAGTACCTCAAGCAGCAGGCCAAGGTCTTCATGCTGCACATACCGTACCGCGGCACGGCGCCGTCGGTGACCGATGTGATTGGGGGGCAGGTCGACGCCACCTTCACCGGCTCGCCTGCGGTGCTGCCGCACATCCGCAATGGCCGGCTTCGCGCGCTGGCGGTGTCAAGCGCCAAGCGCATCGAGTCGCTGCCCGATGTGCCAACGGTTGCAGAAAGCGGCTACCCAGGTTTCGAGGCCGACCAGTGGTACGGCGTAGTGGCCCCGGCCGGTACGCCAGCCGAGCTTATCGCGCAATACAACGCCGAAATCAACAAGGCCCTCACCTCACCCGAGGTGGCCCGCTCGCTCGCGGCCGAGGGCGCCCTGCCGATGCCAGGCACGCCGCAGACCTTCCGCGACCTCATTGCCCGCGAGATCCCGCGCTGGGCGCAGGTGGTCAAGGCCGGCAACGTCAAAGCCAGCTGAGCGTGTTTCATTGAACCCATCCAGCATGGTTTCCGATGCTCAACCGACGTTCCCTGCTGATTGGCTGCGTGGCGCTGCCGTCGCTGCTCGCGTACCAGTCGGCACTGTCGCAGAGCGCTCCCTCGCTCGGCAGTGCCACGTTGCTCTAGCCGGGGTTTAAGCGCTACTCCCTCGGCCGGGTCGAACTGCTTGCCATCAATGACGGGGTCGTTCGCCGGCCGTTGGGCGAGGAGTTCGTGCGCAACGCGTCGCTGGAATCTGTGAAGGCGCTGCTGGCGTCGCAGGGCCTTCCGACCGAATACATCGACGTGCCTTACAACGCCTACCTGATCATCGACCAGGGCCGACACATGCCTGACTTTCCCGAGCGCGCTCGTGTTCGTGCCGCAGCCCAGGGCACACGCTGTTCCAGTGGAAATCGGGCAACGACGCGTTCACCTACCTGGCCGATGCCTCCCACTATCCCGCCCTGTTCGCGCGCAACCCGGACTGGCAGGTCATGTTCGACACGGACCCCGCGGCCGCCCGCCAGTCACGCTGCGCAGCGCTGCAGCGCGCCGCAAGCGAAGACGGGCTGGTTGGCGGCTACCACTTCCCATTCCCCGGCGTGGGCCGGATGGCGACGAGCGGTTCGGGCTACGCTTTCGAAGCCGCCTTAACTGCGAATCACCGTGGTGCCAAGAAAAAGGGCTGGCCCCTACCGGGTGCCAACCCTTATTGTTGCGATTGCAGAAGGCCTTAGAACGGGATGTCGTCGTCCATGTCATCAAAGCCCGTGGAAGCCGGGGCCGGCTTGCTCGCCGGTGCCGGGCGGCTCGGGGAGGCGGCTCGGGCCGGCGCCGCTGCGCGAGGGGCGTAGCCGCCCTCGTCCGCACCGGGGCCGCCCATGCCTTCGCGGCCACCCAGCAGTTGCAGCTCGGTGGCGATGATGTCCACCGTGTTCTTCTCGACACCGGACTGGTCGGTGTATTTTCCGTATTTCAAACGGCCTTCGACGTAGATCGGGCGGCCCTTCTTCACATACTCGCCCGCGATTTCGGCCAGGCGGTCGTAGAAAGTGACGCGGTGCCATTGGGTGTCTTCAACGGTCTCGCCCGAGTTGCGGTCCTTGCGCCGGCTGGTGGTGGCCACGCTGACATTCGCCACGGCCTGACCCGAAGGCAGGTAACGGATTTCGGGGTCGCGGCCGCAGTTGCCGACCAGGATGACTTTGTTGACGGATGCCATGGCGTGGGTGTCCTCTCTAGCGTGGTGTGAATCAAACAGCGATTGTGCAGCATTTGCGCCCTCGTCGGTCCTGTCGTCTCCCGGGGCCGGTTTCGCTTTTACACTGACGGCATGCCCCGGTCGCAGCAGCCCGATTTCCTGCAGAACCTTCGCCACGAGATGGTGGACGGGCGTCACTGGCTGGACCGGGTGGTGGTGATCGGCTTCGCGGTGCTGGCGGGTCTGGCGGTGGTGGCCTTCACCCTGCTCTACGACACCGCCTTCGAGTGGTTCCAGACCCTGCAGTCCCACCACGGCTGGGCCACGCTGTTGTGGACACCGGCCCTCACCGCTCTGGTCGTGTGGGCCCTGCGCGCATGGGCCCCGGGAGCGACGGGTTCCGGTGTGCCGCAGGTGATGGCTTCGCTGGAACCGGCGGTGCCCCGGTCCGAACGCAGCCGCTTCGTCTCGGTCAAGCTCAGCGTGGCCAAGGTGCTCGGCGTATCGGGTGGGGTGCTCGCCGGGTTGTCGATCGGGCGCCAGGGCCCTTCGGTGCAGGTGGCTGCGGGCGTCATGCACCACGCGCGCCGTTATCTCTCCCCCAGAACCGCGATCACGGACCGGGAGCTGCTGGTGGCGGGCGGCGCTGCCGGGATCGCGGCGGCCTTCAACACACCGCTGGGCGGCATCGTGTTCGCGATCGAGGAGCTGTCGCGCCGGCTGGAACAGCGCAACAGCGGCCTGATGCTGGCCGCGATCGTGGTGTCGGGGCTGGTGTCGGTGTCGGTGTTCGGCAACCTGTCGTACTTCGGCCGGGTGCGGATCGAGGTCGTCTCATGGGCCGACCTGCTCTGGCCCGGACTGGTCATCGCGCTGGCGTGTGGCCTGTTCGGGGGCCTGCTGTCGCGCTTGCTGCTGTTGTCGTTCACCGGCTTGCCTGACCGCTTCTGTGCCTACCGCCGGGCGCATCCGGTGCGTTTCGCGGCATGGTGCGGGCTGGGCGTGGCGGTGATCGGGCTTGTCACGGGCGGCGCCGCCAACGGCGGCGGGCACCACCACGCCCGCGAATTGCTCGAAATGACCTCGGTCGAGGAACATACCCCGTTTCTGTTCTCAGGCCTCAAGTTCATTGCGTCCTGGTGGTCGGCCTGGTCCGGGGTGCCAGGTGGGATTTTCGGGCCCAGCCTCTCGTTGGGTGCGGGCGTGGGCGCGGACGTGGCCTGGCTCACCGACTCGCGTCAGGTGCAGGCGCTGATCGCGATCGGCATGGCCGGTTTTCTGGCGGCGGTCACCCAGACGCCGATCACGGCGATGATCATCGTCATGGAAATGACCGACGGCCACAGTATGGTGCTCAGCCTGATGGGGTGTGCCTTGCTGTCCAGCCTGGTGTCGCGCATGATCAGCCGCCCGCTCTACTCGACCATGGCGGAATTCATGCTGGAACGGGTGCTTGACCGCCCGACGAGGGAAGGTGCTGCTCAGCCGGGCTCGGGGCCCACTCCGGAGTCTGCGAAGCCCTCGGGCTCTACGGCAACTGCCGAGCCTGGGTCGGCTGCCGCTCCTAAGGCGTCACGCGGCGCAGCCCCTGAACCGCCGGGGCCTGCATCGGCCACGCCACCACCAGCCACACCAGACTCAGGGCCGCACAAGCCATGAACAGGCCGCTGGCCCCGAGGTGCGCCACCAGCCACCCGCCTGCTGCGCCACCCACGAAGAAGCCCACCGATTGCAGGGTGTTGTACACCCCGAGGGCCGCCCCGCGCGAGCGCGCCGGTGCCAGTCGCGAGGCCAGACTGGGCTGACTGGCCTCCAGGGTGTTGAATCCCAGGAAGAACAGGAACAGTGCCACGGCCAGCCACGCCAGTGAAGCCGGTTCGGCCTGCCGGCTGCTCCACCAGAATATGAGCTGTACCAACAGGATGAGGCCGATCGCGATCAGAAACACCGCGCGCAGGTAGCCGCGACGCTCCAGGCGGAACAGCACTCCCCCCATGACGGCGAACGAGCCGACCAGGGCCAGCAGGTAAACGATCCAGTGCCGCGGTGCCTCCAGTCCGGCACCGACCAGCAGGGCCGGGACCGCCATCCACATGGCCAGCTGAACGGCATGCAGCACGAACACCCCCAGGTTCAGGCGCAACAGGCCCGCATCGCGCAGGACCTCGGCCAGCCCGCCGCGCCCGGCGTCGCGCTGCAGGGACGGTTCGGGCGGCACCACCCAGGCCACCACCGCCATGCCGGTCAGGGCCAGCACGCAGGTGATGGCGAACAGGCCGCCGAGCCCGATGTGGTGGGCCAGGATGGGGGCGAGCACCAGCGAGCTGGCGAACATGAGCGCAATGCCGATGCCGACCATGGCCATGGCCTTGGTGCGAACTTCGTCCCGCGTGGTGTCGGCAATGAAGGCGGTGACGGCGGCCGAGATGGCCCCCCCCCCTTGGAGGGCACGCCCCACCGTGAGCCATTCGAGCGTCGGCGCCCAGGCCGCCACCAGGCTGCCAAGAGCAAACACCGCGAGTCCGGCCAGGATGATGCGCTTGCGCCCCCAGCGGTCGGAGGCCATGCCCAGCGGAATTTGCAGGAAAGCCTGGGTGAGGCCGTAGATGCCCATGGCCAGCCCCACCAGGGCGGGATTGTCGCCTCCGGGGTAGCGGGCGGCTTCCAGCGCGAAGACGGGCAGCACCAAGAAAAGGCCCAGCATGCGCAAGGCGAAAATGGCTGCCAGCGAGAGGCTGGTGCGGCGCTCGGCCGCTGTCATGCGGTGCGTGGAGACGGACGGTTCGGACACAGGCGATCAGAGAGGGGGAAGCCCCCGAAACGAAGCCCGCATTGTCGCTCATGCCGGCCCACCCTGCCGACCAGGAGGGCTGTCAGGTCTTGATCGCGCTGCGGTAGGCTCCGCAGCCGACGAGCAGATGTTCGCTGACCGGCAGCACGAAGGAGGATTTACCGCGCACGTCGCCCGTCAGGGGATTGACGATGTTGTACTCGACCCACCCGCCACCGTTGTCGGCGCGGTCCCAGGCATCGTGCAGGAACTGGTCGGCGTCGATGCCCGGCGCGTCGTGGACCCGGGTACCGGTCTTGGCACGGTCAGCCCCCATGACGCGATAGGTGCCCTGGCGGTCGAGCACGAAAATGTAGAGGTCGCGGTCGATGAAGCGGCCGTCCTTGCGGTAGAAATCCTCGCTGGCCTGGTCGTAGCCTACAGCCTGGATGTGGGACAGCGCGTCCTGCGCCATGCGCATGGCAACGTCGGCCGTCCCGTTCTTCAGCCGCATGTGGTGCACGGCGGAATCAAGGTCGTCGGTGTGGTCGAGCAGGTCCTCGGAGCGCCGGCTGGTGCGTTCGACCATGGCGGCGTTGTCGTAGGTCACGGTGTCGATCTGGTTCATCGCCTGCGCCACCTCCTTCAGCGCGGCGCTCTGCTGGTTGCTGGCCACGGCCATGCCGTCGATGCGGGCGGTGATGTCGCGGATGCCCTGCACGAGTTGATCCATGACGGCGTTGACGGAGCTGATTTCGGTGACGGAGGATTGCACGCGGCCGGTGGATTCGGCAATGAGCTGCCGGACCTCTCCGGCAGCGGCCTGGCTGCGCTGCGCGAGGCTACGCACCTCCGCCGCCACGACCGCGAAGCCACGACCGGCTTCGCCCGCACGGGCCGCCTCGACCGCCGCGTTCAGCGCCAGGATGTTGGTCTGGAAGGCGATGCTGTCGATCACCCCGATGATTTCATTCATCTTCTTGGAGGTGGCCTGCAGGGTGCCCATGCCACGCATGGTCTGCTGCATCAGGCCGCTGGCCTCTTCGGTCTGGTGGTGCAGCTGGGCACTCACGCGGCTGACCTCCTGCACGTTCTCACTGTTGCGGTTGACGGTTTCGGCCGCCTCGCGGATGTTCGCGCTGGCCTCTTCCAGGTTGGCCGCCTGGGCCTGGGTGCGCTCGGACAGCTGACCGCTGTCGTGCACCAGCTGCTGGCCCATGTGCCCCAGGACCGCAGAGACGCTGCGCACGTCGGCCACGATGGTCGCCAGGCTGTTCAGCATGGCCTGGAATTTCTTCGCCATCTGGGCCATTTCATCGGTTCCGCCGATGTGGACCTCGCCGGCGAGGTCCCCCTCGGTCGCCCGCTCGATGACCACGTTGAGCTGGCGCAGGCCGTCGATGGTGGCATGGTAGAACGCCACCAGGCCGTAGATCAGGATGAACAGGAGCAGCACGGCCGCCACGCTCACGATGACGACCTGGCGCTCGTAGGAGGCAGCGCGGCCGCTCAGCAGGGCCTCCAGCCGGCTGGCAAGGGCCTGGCCAAAAGCGTGCTGGTCGGTCTGCAGGGCGGTCCCGTCCTGGAAATGGGCAATGGGATCGGCGATGAGGATGCCGGACCCCATGCTCGAACGGGTGACGGCCGAATAGCCATAACCCGATCCGGTGACTTCGCCCCACACCTCAGGCGCAGCCTCGCCGACCCGCTCCAGCGCATCGAGGCGCTCCTGCATCTGGTTGAGTCGGCTGTCCACGAAATCGGTCTGGCCACCGAGGCGGACAGCGCTGGTGATGAGTTCGGCACTGTACCCCTGGGTCTGCTGGACCAGCAGGCCGGCGCCTTCGTTGCGCAGGTGGGTGGTAGCCTGCATCAGGGGCAGCAACCGCTCAACCAGCAGGTCAACGAGGTAATACACGTTGGTGTGGGGATCGAGCAGCAGCGTGGAAGACTCCCCGGCCACCACCGCAAGCTTGTGCAGCCGCCCAAGTACCTCGGTATGCAACCCATACCACTCTCCCTGGGACTTGCTGTTCGGTGCGGCACCGACGAGGGCACGGAGCTCCTCGCGGATCGGTTCCCATTCGTCCGCGAGCTCCAGGGCGGACTCGTTGCGCACGACCTGATCCAGCGCCTCGAGGCGTTCGCGCAGGCGACTGCGCGATGCCTCCACATCCGCGGCCGACGGGCTTCGTCCGGCGAGCAGCATGTTCAGATGGCCCTGATGGTCCTGCAACGGCACGGACAGGTCGACCACCTGCTGCACGACGCGCAGACCGGCCAGCTCGCGCAGGGCAGTGGCGCGGTCGGTCCAGAAACTCTGCACCAGTTGCAACCCGGCCAGCGCCAGTGGCAACAGCAGCACGGCGGCCATGGCGAGCATCTTCGCGCTCATGGGCAGACGCTGCATCAGCGAAACGCCGGGGCGAATGAAAGGGTGTACGCGATGCGGTGCGGTCATGACTGGGAACTCTCGGGAAATGTCCGAGCAACGATCATAGCCACGATTGGGCGGCATCCAGTCGACCGGAATACCGGGATTTCCCCGGTTAGTTCGCCCAAAACGCTAAATATTGCGTGAACATCGGCCTTACACCAGCGCGGCCCGCATGTCAGCGATGACCGCCCGATAGTCCGGCTTGCCGAAAATCGCACTGCCGGCGACGAACGTGTCGGCCCCCGCATCCGCCACGCGGCGGATGTTGTCGGCCTTGATGCCGCCATCCACTTCCAGCCGGATATCCTTGCCACTGGCATTGATGCGCTGACGCGCCTGTTCGATCTTGCGCAACGCCGAGTCGATGAAACCTTGACCACCAAAGCCGGGATTGACGCTCATGATGAGGATGAGGTCGATGTCGTCGATGACCCAGTCCAGCACATCCAGCGGCTCAGCCGGGTTAAACACCAGGCCGGCCTGGGCACCCCGCGCCTTGATCGCCTGGATGCTGCGATGCACGTGGGTGGAGGCGTCGGGGTGGAAGCTCACCAGATCGGCACCGGCATCGATGAAGGCGCCCGCCAGCGCATCGACCGGCTGGATCATGAGGTGGACGTCGATGGGCACCGGCGTGCCGTCTGCCCGCTTGGCGTGGGGCTTGAGCGCCTGGCAGACCATGGGCCCGAAGGTGAGGTTGGGCACGTAATGGTTGTCCATGACGTCGAAGTGGATCCAATCCGCGCCGGCGGCGATGACGTTGCGCACATCCTCGCCCAGGCGGGCAAAGTCGGCCGAAAGAATGGACGGGGCGATGCGGTAGGTGGTCATGGCAGCAGGCGTCGGAGGTGGCAACGGGGGCGTCCGCGCCCCCGCAGGCCCGCATTGTGGCAGTTTTGCCCGGGAAAACGGAAGCGGGGCACAATCGTGCCCATGCCCACCTACCAATTCACCTGCGAGGCGGTGCCACAGTACCTGCCCGACGCGTCGGACCCCGAGGCGCCGCTGTACGTCTTCGCGTACACGATCACCATCCGCAACGTCGGTGACGTGGCGGCCCAACTCATCGCCCGCCATTGGGAGATCGAGGATGCCCATGGGCGCGTCCAGGTGGTGGACGGTCTGGGCGTGGTCGGGCAGCAGCCGCTCCTGCAGCCCGGGCAGGCGTTCCAGTACAGCAGCAGCGCGCCACTGCAGACACCGATGGGCATCATGAGCGGGCACTATTTCTGCGTGGCGGTAGACGGGCACCGCTTTGAAACCCCGGTGCAGCCCTTCGTGTTGCGCGCCGAGGGGCCGGCAGCCGGGGCATCGTGGCATTGATGGGCGAATTCGACCTGATCCGGCGCCATTTCCAGCATGCGCTGCGACCGGCAGGCGTGGCGCTGGGCAACGGGGACGACGCCGCTCTGCTTGCCCCCGCGCCCGGGTGTCAGCTGGCCGTATCCACCGACATGCTGGTCGAGGGACGCCACTTCCTGCCGACGGTGGACCCGCGCGCCCTGGGCCACAAGGCCCTGGCGGTGAACCTGAGCGACCTGGCCGCCATGGGTGCGCGCCCCCTGGCCTGCACGCTCGCCCTGGCCCTGCCCCGTGCCGACGACGCCTGGCTCGCTGCCTTCGCGAGCGGGATGCTGGCGCTGGCCGACGCACACGGCTGCGCGCTCGTGGGCGGCGACACCACCGCCGGACCGCTCAACCTGTGCCTGACCGTGATGGGTGAAGTCCCCCTGGCCCAGGCCTTGCGGCGCGATGCGGCCCGCGTGGGCGACGATGTGTACGTGAGCGGCTCCCTGGGCGACGCACGGCTCGCGCTGGAGGTGTTCCGCAGCCACTGCGAGGTGCCGGCGGCCGTGTTCGCGCGGGCCCGACGGCGCATGGAATGGCCCGAACCTCGCGTGGCGTTGGGGCTGGCCCTGCGCGGCGTGGCCCACGCCTGTGCCGATGTGAGCGACGGGCTGCTGGGCGACCTTGGCCACATCCTGCGCGCGTCGGGCGTGGCGGCCCGAATCGACGCCGAGACACTGATGCGCTCCGAGGCGGTGAGCGACGACGTGCGCGCTCTGGACGCGCCGCTGGCACTGACCTGCGTGCTCGCCGGCGGCGACGACTACGAACTGGTGTTCACCGCACCGGCCTCGGCCCGGGAGGACGTGGCACAGGCCGCGCGCGAAGCGCAGGTCGCCGTCACGCGGATCGGCGAGATCGTGCCGGCGGTGGGCGGGGCCTGCGCGGCACGGCTCGTGAACGCCCAGGGCGGGCCCTTCCCCGTTCCCACCGGTGCCGCGCTCGCAGGCTTTGATCACTTCGCCTGACCCATCACCTGCTGCAGGCGGTGTCAAAATCCCCCCATGAGCCACCACATGCCCTCTTCTTCGGCCGCCGACGCCCCGCCCCGCGACGCTGCGTCGGTCGTGCTGCTGCGCGACGGCGCCCACGGCCTGGAGGTGCTGCTGCTGCGCCGGCACCAGAATTCCGGCGTGCTGGGAGGGTTGTATGTGTTCCCTGGCGGCAAGCTGGACGTGGCCGATGCCGACGTCGGTTGGCGCGACGCCCTGGACCTGCCCCCAGACATCCTGCAGGCGCGACTCAACGAGGCCGACACGCCGCTCGCGAAAGCCCAGGGCCTGCACGTGGCCGCCCTGCGCGAGCTCTACGAGGAAGCCGGCGTGCTGCTGGCGTTGCCTCCCCCGACCCTGGAGCTGACCCAGGCCCTGCACACGCGGCTGCAAGCGGATGAAGCGTGGCCGCAGGCCCTGCGCGGGCTGAGCCTGCGCGGGCACGTGTCTGGGCTGCTGCCGTGGTCGCGCTGGATCACGCCGCGCAACCCTCCCGTGGGCACGCCCCGCTTCGACACCCGCTTCTTTCTGGCGCTGCTGCCGGCGGGGCAAGAGGCCGCCCATGACGACCATGAGGCCGTGGAAAGCCTCTGGCTTACCCCGCGAGACGCCCTTCAGCGGTACTGGCAACGCGAGATCGAACTGATCCCCCCCCAGCTCATGGCCTTGGCCCAGTTGGCCCGCCACGCCCGTGCCGCCGACGCCTGGCAAGAGGCGCTGTCCCGCCGAGCCCCCTGCATCCAGCCCGAGCACTTCATGGACGGCGAGGTGCGCGCCATGTGCTACCCCGGCGACCCGCTGCACCCGATCCCGGAACGCGCCCTGCCCGGCCCGACCCGGCTGCGTTTCGTGCAGAAGCGATTCGAGCCCTTCGACGGTTTCGAGGGCTGGTTCCGATGATGGCCCCACCGCTCACCCAACCTGACACGCGCTTTCTGTTTGCGCGGCTGTCGCACCTGATCGCGCTGGGCTTCGGCTCGGGCCTGAGCCGACGCGCGCCGGGTACCGTGGGCACGCTGTGGGGCTGGGCCCTGTTCCTGATCATCGATGCGCTGTTTCAACCCGCCGACTGGGCATGGGCCGCCCTCATCGGCGGAGGGCTGCTGGTGGGGTGGTGGGCCAGTGTCGCCACGGTGCGGCGTTGCGGCATAGCCGACCCCGGTTACATCGTGATCGACGAGATCGTGGCCTTCTGGCTGGTGCTGTGGCTGGCCATGCCCATGGGGCTGATGGGCCAGGCGGTGGCCTTCGGGCTGTTCCGCTTCTTCGATGCCGCCAAACCCGGCCCGGTGGCCTGGGCCGATCAGGCCTTCAAGGGCGATGGCTGGCGCGGGGGGTGGGGCATCATGTTCGACGACCTGGTGGCGGCCTTCTGCACCCTGCTGGTGATCGCCCTGTGGCGTTTCCTGTGGTGAGGGCCGGGTGGACACGCTGGCGCCGGAACTGCTCTTATGCTGCGAACGGCTGGCGGACACCCTGCGCCAGCGCGGCTGGATGCTGGCCACCGCCGAAAGCTGCACCGGGGGGTTGATCGCGGCCACCTGCACGGGCCTGAGCGGTTCCAGCGACTGGCTGGACCGGGGCTTCGTGACGTACTCCAACGCCGCGAAAACCGCCCAGCTGGGCGTGCCCGACACCCTGATTGCGCAGCACGGCGCCGTCAGCGAACCGGTGGCGCGCGCCATGGCCGAAGGCGCACTGCGGTACTCACTGGCTCAGTTGAGCGTGGCCGTGACCGGGGTGGCCGGCCCCACCGGGGGCAGTGCCGACAAACCGGTGGGCACCGTCTGGTTCGGCTGGGCCACGCCCGAAGGCGTGACCACCGAAAGGCAATGCTTTCCAGGCGATCGGGACGCGGTGCGTCAGGCCACCGTGCGGCATGCGCTGGCCGGACTGCTGCATCGCCTGCCCACGGTTAGTTGAATTTGTAATTTTCAACTGAGTTTTTATTCGTTCCCGAATTGTGGAACTGACGGGATGATGCGCTCCATTCGTTCAACACTGTGGAGTTCACATGCATCGCCGTCACGCCCTCAAGGCCATCGCCGCTACCGCGTCCCTCACTGCCCTCGGGCCCCTCGCCCAAGCCCAGTCGCAGCCCGCCTCGATCACCCTGCTCAATGTGTCGTATGACCCGACTCGTGAGCTCTACGTGGAATACAACGCCGCGTTCATCAAGCACTGGCGCGAGAAGACCGGGCAGAACGTCACCATCCAGCAGTCGCATGGTGGCTCGGGCCGGCAGGCCCGCTCCATCATTGACGGCCTGGCCGCCGATGTGGCCACCCTGGCTCTGGCGGGTGACACCGATGCCCTGCACGCCAACGGCGGCTGGATTCCAAAGGACTGGCAGAAGCGTCTGCCACACAACAGCACGCCCTACACCTCCACCATCGTGCTGGTGGTGCGTGCTGGCAACCCCAAGAACATCAAGGACTGGGATGACCTGATCCGCCCTGACGTCAAGGTCATCACCCCGAACCCGAAAACCTCCGGGGGAGCCCGCTGGAACTACCTGGCGGCATGGGAGTTTGCCAAGCGCAAGTACGGCGGTGATGCCAAGGCGCAGGAGTTCGTGAAGCAACTGTACGAGAACGTGCCCGTCCTGGACACGGGGGCGCGTGGGTCTTCCGTGACGTTTGCGCAGCGCAACCAGGGCGATGTGTTCCTGAGCTGGGAGAACGAGGCCTACCTGCTGGAGAAGGAGTTCGGCAACCGGGTGGATTTCGTGTACCCGTCGCTCTCCATCCTGGCCGAGCCTGCGGTGACGGTGGTCGACCGCAACGTGGACCGCAAGGGCACACGTGCCGTGGCCCAGGCGTATCTGGAATACCTCTACACCGAAGAAGCGCAGGACATCATCGGCAAGCACTTCTACCGCCCGCGCTCCGAACAGGCCCAGGCCAAGTACGCCAAGCAGTTGCCCAGGTTGAACCTGTTCACCATCGAAGAGGCCTTTGGCGGATGGGATGCCGCCACGAAAGTCCATTTTGTGGATGGTGGTGCGTTCGACCAGATCTTTGCGCGGCGCCTCTAAGTTCAGGGGGCATAGCACATGAACTTCCAGCAACTGCGTTCGGTTAGGGAGGTGCAGCGAAGAGGTTTCAACCTGACCGAAGTCGCCACAGCGCTTCACACCTCTCAGCCTGGGGTCAGTCGCCAGGTGAGGGAGCTGGAAGAAGAACTGGGTTTGGCGCTTTTCGAGCGGTCAGGCAAGCGTCTGCTGGGCTTCACGGCGGCGGGCAAGGCTTTGTTGCCGATCATCGAACGCCTCCTTCAGGACGCGGATGCCATCAAACGCGCCAGCCTGGAGTTGCAGGGGAGGGAAGAGGGGTGTCTCTCAATTGCGGCCACCCATACCCAGGCGCGTTATGCCTTGCCGCATGTCGTGAAAGACTTCCGGCTGTGCTACCCGAGGGTGGTGCTGCACCTGCATCAGGGCTCGCCCCAACAGGTGGCCGAGATGCTGCTGTCGGGCGATGCGGACATCGGCGTGGCCACCGAGGCGATTGCCCAGATCCCCTCGCTGGTCACCCTGCCTTGCTACCGATGGAGCCATTGTGTGGTGGTGCCCCCGAACCACTCTCTGGCCAGACTGACCAGACCGCTGGAACTCAAGGATCTGGTGTCGTTCCCGATCATCACCTACCAGCAGGGCTACACCGGTCGATCCCACATCGACGAGGCTTTCGAGCAGGCGGGCTTGTCACCTCATGTGGTGCTGACGGCCATGGATGCGGATGTCATCAAGACCTATGTGGAATTGGACATGGGCGTGGGCATCTTGGCATCCATTGCCATGGACGAGGTGCGCGACCGCCACCTCTGTGCGATGGACGCAGGCCACCTGTTTCAGATCAACGTGACCCGTTTGGCGATTCGTCACAACCACTGGTTGCCGGGTTTTGCTTTCGGGTTCATCGAAAGCTTTGTTCCCTCGCTGACCCGCCAGGTGGTGATGGAGGCCGTCGCGGCCCATGGGAAACCGGCTTCCGATGAAATCTAGCGGAGCCTAGTCCCGGGTTTATATGCGTCTATCAAATAAAGAAACAAAAACAAAGTAGTTTGAATTGTTTGGGCTGTTTTCCACAATCACGTCCATCTTGTTCTCAATGTCCGAATTCATGAAACCCACACTCCGTCAGGCGCTGGCCGTCATCGCCCTCACCGCCACCACCTGGGCTTCGGCCCAGACCTCGTTGCTCAACGTGTCTTATGACGTGTCCCGCGAGTTCTACCGCGACTTCAACGCCGCCTTCGTTGAGCATGTCAAGAAAACCACCGGCAAAGACATCAAGATCGACCAGTCCCACGCGGGCTCCAGCGCGCAGGCCCGCGCCGTGGCCGATGGCCTGGCCGCCGACGTGGTGACCTTCAACACCACCACCGATGTCGACTTCCTGGCCGAGCGCGGGGTGGTGGCCCAGGACTGGCGCCAACGCTTCCCGCACAACGCCGCCCCCACCACCTCCACCATGTTGTTCCTGGTGCGCCAGGGCAATCCCAAGAACATCAAGGACTGGGACGACCTGGTCAAACCCGGCATCCAGGTGGTGGTGGTGAACCCCAAGACCGGCGGCAACGGCCGCATGGCCTACCTGGCCGCCTGGGGCTATGTGCGCAGCAAGGGCGGCACCGACGCCGAGGCGCAGGAGTTCGTGAACAAGCTCTACCGCAACGTGCCGGTGCTGGCCCGCGGTGGGCGCGATGCCACCGGCATCTTCCTGCAGCGCAACATCGGTGACGTGCTGGTCACGTTCGAGTCGGAGGTGGTGTCGGTGGACAACGAATTCGGCAAGGGCCGGGTCGACGCCATCCACCCCAGCGCCTCGCTGCTGACCGAAAACCCCGTGGCCATCGTGGAACGCACGGTGGGCCGCAAGGGCACGTCCGCCGAGGCCAAGGCCTACCTGGACTTCCTGTACAGCCCGACTGGCCAGGAAATCGCGGCCAAGCACAACATCCGCCCCCGCGATCCCGCGGTGCTGGCCCGCCATGCACAGGCCTTCAAGCCGATCAAGCTGTTCACGGTGGAAGAGTACTTCGGTTCGCTGGTGGAAGCGCAGCGCGTGCACTTCAACGACGGTGGCCTGTTCGACAAGATCTACACCCAGGGGCGTTGATCCATGTCGGCTGCCGCTTCCGCGCTGGCCGGGCCAGGAGCGCCCGCCACGCCTATGCGCCGGGGAAGCGCACGGGTGTTGCCGGGGTTCAACCTGACCCTGGGCTACACCCTGCTGTACCTCAGCCTGATCGTGCTCATTCCACTGTCGGCCCTGCTGTTCAAGACGTTCACGCTCACCTGGGCCGAATTCTGGGCGGCGGTGTCG
This sequence comes from Burkholderiales bacterium, assembly GCA_030603635.1. Classification (GTDB taxonomy): domain Bacteria; phylum Pseudomonadota; class Gammaproteobacteria; order Burkholderiales; family Burkholderiaceae_C; genus Tepidicella. The sequence goes on from JAUVXK010000016.1 coordinate 28,006, forward strand.
TCCCCCCGGGTGGTGGCCTCGTACAAGCTCACGTTCGGGGCTTCGCTGGCGGCAGCCCTGGTGAATGTGGTGTTCGGGCTGCTGGTGGCCTGGGTGCTGGTGCGCTACACCTTTCCCGGCAAGAAGATCGTCGACGCAATGGTCGATCTGCCGTTTGCGCTGCCCACCGCCGTCGCCGGCATTGCGCTGACCGCTGTGCTGGCCGGCAACGGCTGGATCGGTCAGTGGCTGGAGCCTTACGGCATTCAGCTGGCGTTCAACCGCAACGGGGTGGTCATCGCGCTGATTTTCGTGACGCTGCCTTTCGTGGTTCGCACGGTGCAACCGGTGCTGGAAGACGCCGAACGTGAGCTGGAAGAAGCGGCCACCTGCCTGGGCGCCACCCGCTGGCAGACGTTCAGCCGGGTGATCCTGCCCACCATCCTGCCGGCACTGCTCACGGGGTTTGCCCTGGCCTTCGCCCGCGCGGTGGGCGAGTACGGCTCGGTGGTATTCATCGCGGGCAACATTCCCATGGTGTCGGAAATCACCCCCTTGATCATCATCGGCCGCCTGGAGCAGTACGACTACGCGGGCGCCACGGCCGTGGCCTCGGTGATGCTCGGCATCTCGTTCGTGCTGTTGCTGGTCATCAACGGCCTGCAAGGCTGGCAGCGCCGCAGAGCCGCAGGAAATTCGCAATGAGCACCTCCCTCACAAGAAGCGCCCTGCACGGCACCACCGAGGCGCCGTGGATACGCTACACCCTGACCGGGCTGGCCCTGGTCTTCATGCTGCTGTTTCTGGTGCTGCCGCTGGCTGCCGTCTTCACCGAGGCCCTGCGCCAGGGTTGGCACGCCTATTGGGAGGCGTTGAAGGAACCCGATGCCTGGTCGGCCATCCGCCTGACCCTGCTGGTGGCCGCGATCTCGGTGCCGCTGAACCTGGTGTTCGGCATCGCCGCCGCCTGGTGCGTGGCCAAGTACGAGTTCTGGGGCAAGTCCTTCCTCACGACCCTGATCGACCTGCCGTTTTCGGTGTCGCCCGTGGTGGCCGGCCTGATCTACGTGCTGGTGTTTGGCGCGCAGGGCTGGCTGGGCCCCTGGCTCATGGAGCACGACATCAAGATCATCTTTGCCGTGCCCGGCATCGTGCTCGCCACCCTGTTCATCACCTTCCCCTTCATCGCGCGTGAATTGATTCCGCTGATGCAGGCGCAGGGCAACGACGAGGAGCAGGCCGCCATCGTGCTGGGTGCCACCGGCTGGCAGACCTTCTGGCGCGTGACGCTGCCCAACATCAAGTGGGGCCTGATCTACGGCGTGATCCTGTGCAACGCGCGCGCCATGGGCGAGTTTGGCGCGGTGTCGGTGGTGTCGGGGCACATCCGTGGCCAGACCAACACCATGCCGTTGCATGTGGAGGTGCTGTACAACGAATACCAGTCGGTAGCGGCCTTTGCGGTGGCTTCGCTTCTGGCGTTGCTGGCGCTGGTCACGCTGGCCATCAAGAGCTATGTGGAATGGCAGCACGAGCGCACGCTCAAGAGCATTGCCGAACTGCCGCCCGAGCGGCCCACCGAACCCCATACCCCCGTGAGAATGAGCCATGAGCATTGAAATCCGCAACGTCAACAAGCACTTCGGCAGCTTTCACGCGCTGCGCGATGTGAACCTCGATATCGACTCGGGCGAACTGCTGGCCCTGCTGGGCCCCTCGGGTTGCGGGAAGACGACGCTGCTGCGCATCATCGCCGGGCTGGAAACGCCGGACACGGGCAGCATCCTGTTCAGCGGCGCCGACACCACCGACGTGCATGTGCGCGACCGAAACGTGGGTTTCGTGTTCCAGCACTACGCGCTGTTCCGGCACATGACCGTGTTCGAGAACGTGGCCTTTGGCCTGCGGGTGAAGCCCCGAGGCGAACGCCCGAGCGACGCCCAGATCCGGCAGAAGGTGACCGACCTGCTCAAGCTGGTGCAACTCGACTGGATTGCCGACCGCTACCCCTCGCAACTCTCGGGTGGACAGCGCCAGCGCATCGCCCTGGCACGTGCCCTGGCCGTGGAGCCCAAGGTGCTGTTGCTCGACGAGCCCTTCGGCGCACTCGACGCCAAGGTGCGCAAGGAACTGCGCCGCTGGCTGCGCCGCTTGCACGACGAACTGCACGTGACCAGCATTTTCGTGACGCACGACCAGGAAGAGGCGCTGGAAGTGGCCGACCGCGTGGTGCTCATGAACCAGGGCAACATCGAACAGGTGGGCACGCCGCAAGACGTGTGGGAGCACCCCGCCAGCCCGTTCGTGTACGGGTTCCTCGGCGACGTGAACCTGTTCCATGGCCGGGCGCACGAAGGCCAGCTGCACCTGGAGGGCGTGGCCATCGACAGCCCCGAGCACGCCCAGGCCCGCGACGCCAAGGCCTACGCCTACGTGCGACCGCACGATCTGGAGGTGGAACGCTACACCCCCGGTGCCGTGGGCATCGTGGCCGAACTGCAACGCGCCATCGTGGTGGGGCCCATCGCCCGGCTGGAACTCTGGCCCGAAGACCCCCAGCAGCCCGACGGCCACGATCCGCTGATCGAGGCGCAGATCCCGGCCGAGCACTTCCGGGCCCTGGGCTTGAAAGAGGGCGAGAAGCTGGTGGTGTCGCCGCGCAAGGCGCGCGTCTTCCTCAGCCCGGCCTGATCGGTCTGTGGGGATGGGGGCTCAGGCCCCGCAGCACTTCTTGTACTTCTTGCCGGAGCCGCAAGGGCAGGGGTCATTGCGGCCGGGCTCTTCGCCTTTGCGCACGGTTTCCACGCGCGGGCCCACGTGCTTCCAGGTGTCGCGCAGGTCATACACTGCCCAGATCGCATCGCCGTAGGCGTTCAGGCGCTCCTGACTGACGCTGGGTGGGCTGTCGTCACCGAACATGCGGATGGTGGGTTCGCCTTCGTCGTCCTCGGTCATGGCGACGATGCGTTCCATCGCGTCTTCCACCCAGCCGGCGGCTTCCTTGTCGCGCGGCGGCTGCCATTCTTCGGGCCACGTCTCGACGGCGTACATGAAACCCAGTGCCCACACCTGGGCGAAGGAGGGCAGGGATTCGCCACCGAGCTGCTGGCTCATCTCGGCGCGCTCGGCTTCGGTCATGCTGGCGACGGCGCCACGCAGGTCGATGACCTCGGGCGCGTAGCAGCGGTCGTCGTCCAGCGACTCCACCGGGGCGTCCAGCGAGGCCTGCACCTCTGCCCAGCGGCGTTGCCAGAGCTGGATGAACTGGTCGTGCTGTTCCGGACTGGCGAACAGGTGAGGGCCGAAGGTGCCGGTGTCGGGGTCGCTCAGCAAGGCACCGAAGTATTCCTCGGACGGGATGGCGCGGCGGCAACAGATGAGCGCCGCCATGAAGCCCTCGCAGAACTCCCACTGGGGGACTTCGTCCAGGCGCTCGCGCAGGTCGTCGAGGATCTGGTCAAGGGCGTCGTAATCGGTATCGCCCAGCGCATCGGCGGACAGAGGGGTGGGGGTGGCAGACATGGCGGTTCTCTGGCTATGATGCATCCAGTGTAGCCGCCCCCTGGCGGTCTGGAGCCTCGCCCATGCTCGATCGACTCAACGCCCTCTACCCTGTGCGCTACACGGTTATGGCCGCCAGCGTGATGCTCTGGGGCGGGTCGCTGCTGTGGCTGCTGCTCACGGGGCCGTCGTGGCCGGCGGGGCTCAGCCTGGGGCTGGGCACCGTGCTGGTGGTGATCGGCCTGCGCGACCTCACGCAGACCTTCAGCGCGGTGCGCCGCAACTACCCCATCATCGGCAACCTGCGCTTCATGCTGGAAAAGATCCGGCCCGAGATTCGGCAGTATTTTCTGGAAAGCGACACCGAGGCCACACCGTTTTCGCGCGCGCAGCGCAGCCTGGCCTACGCCCGCGCCAAGAACGACACCGACAAGCGCCCTTTCGGCACCCAGCTGGACGTGAGAGCCGACGGCCATGAGTGGATCAACCATTCGATGGTTCCGTCTCACGTGGCCAGCCACGATTTCCGCGTTCGCATCGGCGGACCCGACTGTCGCCAGCCCTACGAGGCCAGCGTGTTCAACGTCTCGGCCATGAGCTTTGGCTCGCTGAGTGCGAACGCCATCCAGGCACTGAACGCAGGGGCGGCGCGTGGTCGCTTTGCCCACGACACGGGCGAGGGCTCGGTGTCGACCTGGCACCGGGTACACGGCGGTGACCTGATCTGGGAGATCGCTTCCGGCTACTTCGGCTGTCGTGGCGAGGACGGTCGTTTCAGCCCGGAGCGGTTCACCGCACAGGCCACGGATCCGCAGGTGAAGATGATCGAGGTCAAGCTCAGCCAGGGGGCCAAGCCCGGCCATGGCGGGGTCTTGCCCGGCCCGAAGGTCACCGCCGAAATCGCGGCAGCGCGCGGCGTGCCGCAAGGGGTGGATTGCGTGTCACCGGCGGGGCACAGCGCGTTTTCAACGCCACGCGAACTGTTGGCATTCGTGGCGCAGTTGCGTGAGCTCTCGGGGGGCAAGCCGGTGGGCTTCAAGCTCTGCATCGGCCACCCGTGGGAATGGTTCGCCATCGCCAAGGCGATGCTGGAAACGGGCATCGTCCCCGACTTCATCGTCGTCGACGGCAGCGAAGGGGGCACCGGGGCGGCACCGCTGGAATTCGCCGACCATGTGGGCGCGCCCCTGCAGGAAGGGCTGCAACTGGTGCACGACACGCTGGTGGGCATCGGCCTGCGCGAGCAGGTGCGCCTGGGGGCCTCGGGCAAGATCGTGAGCGCCTTCGACATCGCGCGCGCCATGGCCCTGGGGGCGGACTGGTGCAACAGCGCACGCGGCTTCATGTTCGCGCTGGGGTGCATCCAAGCCCAGACCTGCCACACCGGGCACTGCCCCACGGGCGTGACCACGCAGGACCCGGTGCGCCAGCAGGCGCTGGTGGTGCCGAACAAGGCGGACCGCGTGTTCCACTTCCATCAGAACACCTTGCGCGCGCTGCGCGAACTGGTGCAGGCCGCGGGGCTGCAGCACCCGGGAGAGATCAGCGCCGAACACATCGTGCGGCGCGTGGGCGAAGGCGAGGTGCGTCTGCTGAGCACCTTGTTGCACCGGCTCGCGCCGGGCGCCCTGCTGGGCGAGGCGGCCGGCCTGCCAGGAGTCTATCGGCAGTACTGGTCGCGGGCCAGCGCCGACCGGTTCGGCCTGCAGGCGCCGGTGTCTGCCTGACGGGGCTAGGCCGACCACAAGATGACCGACATGACCGACTCCCCGACAACCGGCCCGACGACTCCGTTGTGGGCGGTGGCCACACGTCTGGCGCCTTCGGACCTGCGATTGCGGGTCGATCCGGCCAGCCTGGGGTTCACGAGCACAGCCGATCTGGCCCAGGAGCCGTTGCCCTGGATCGGGCAGGAACGGGCACACACGGCGGCCCGGTTCGGACTCGGCATCGACCAGCCGGATTACCACCTCTTCGTGCTGGGCGACGTGGGCACGGGGCGTTCCACCCTGCTGCGCCAGGAAATGGAGGCCGCCGCCGCCCTGCGGCCGGTGCCGCCCGACCTGTGCTACCTGCACCACTTCGAAAACCCCGAGCGGCCCCGGGCGCTGCGGCTGCCGGCGGGCCAAGGGCGTGAGCTGCGCCAGCTCATGCAACAGTTCATCCGGGTGCTGCAGACGGACATTCCCAAGCGCTTTTCGGAACCCGACTTCAAGGCCGAGCTGGAGACGCTGGAACGGCGCTATGCCGACCAGGAGGCCGAAGCCTATGCCGAGCTGTCGGCCTTCGCCGAGGCGCGCCATTTCGCGTTGCGACGCGACAGCGGCCAGCTCATCTTCACCCTGATCACGGCGCAGGGCGACACGCTGTCGGCGGCAGACATGACCGCGCTGCCCAAGGAGGAGCGCGAACGCTACGACCAGGGCGAGCGCGAACTGCGCAGCGAAATCCTGCGGTTCCTGGAAACCACCGCGCCGCTGGAACGGGACTTGCGTGAGGGCGTGGTGACGCTGCGCCGCCAGACCATCAAGCCGCTCGTGGAGCGCGAGATGCAGGTCATCCGGCAGGGACTGAAGAAGCAGTTCAAGGACACGCGCAAACTCGGCACCTGGCTCGATGAAGTGGCGCGTGATGTGCTGGACCACGTGGAACTGTTCGAGGCCGGCGCGCCCGAGGACGAGGAGGAGCGCCGCGAGGCACTGGCTGAGCAGCTCGCGCGCTACCGTGTCAACCTGGTGGTGGACAACGCCAATGCCCAGGGTGCTCCGGTGATCGTGGAAGACAACCCTCTGTACCGGTCGCTGTTCGGCAGCATCGAATACCACTCCGAGAACGACGTGCTCGTCACCGATTTCTCGCGCATCCGGGCGGGCAGCGTGCTCACGGCGCATGGGGGCTTTCTGATGCTGCATCTGCGCGATCTGCTGGCCGACGAACTGGTGTGGGAAAAGCTGCGCCGCTTCCTGCGCAGCGGCCGGCTGCAGATCGAAGAGCCCGGCACCATGTTCAGCGCCCTGGCCACCACGTCACTCTCGCCCGAAGCGGTGGACGTGGACGTGAAGCTGGTGCTGATCGGCTCCAACGAGCACTACTACGCCCTCCAGGAGGGCGACCCCGAATTCACCCGCCACTTCCGCGTGAAGGTGGACTTTGCGGATGCCTTCCACGCCAGCGACGACACACGCTATGCCACCGGGGTGTTCGTGGCGCACACCTGCCAGCGCCTGGGCCTGCCGCACTTCAGCGCTGCGGCGGTGGCCCGGCTGGTCGAGGATTCCCACCGCGAGGCCGAGGACCAGACCCGCCAGAGCGCTGCCTTCGCCCGCACCGAAGCGCTGGTGGTGGAAAGTGCGGCCATGGCCCTGGCCCGCAACGCCCGCCTGGTCGAGCGGCACGACGTGGAGGCCGCCCTGAGTGCGCGCAACCACCGTCACGACTACCCGGACCAGCGGCTGCGCGAGGCCATCCGCGAAGGCGACCGGCTGATCGCCCTGGGCGGTGCGCGCGTGGGTCAACTCAACGGGCTGACGGTGATCGACCTCGGCGACTACCGCTTCGGCCTGCCCATGCGGGTGGCCGCGCGCACGGTGGCCGGCTCCGAGGGGCTGCTCAACATCGAGCGCGAGGTGGAGCTCTCGGGACCCATCCACGACAAGGCGGTGCTCATCCTGCACAGCTACCTGTCGGCGCTGTTCGGGCACATGGCGCCACTGGCCTTGTCCGCCTCCATCGTGTTCGAGCAGGAATACCACGGCGTGGAAGGCGATTCGGCGTCCTGTGCCGAACTGTTTGCCCTGCTGTCGTCGCTGTCGGGCGTGCCGCTGAAGCAGGGCATCGCCGTGACGGGCGCGCTCAACGCCTTCGGCGAGGTGCTGCCCATCGGCGGGGTGAACGAGAAGATCGAGGGCTTTTTCCGCGTCTGTCAGGCCGAGGGCCTGACCGGTGAACAGGGGGTGCTGATTCCGCAGCGCAACCGGCGCCACCTCATGCTCAGCGACGAGGTGGTGGAGGCCGTGGCCCAGGGCCGCTTCCACATCCACACCGCCACCCATGCCGCCGAGGGCCTGGCCCTGCTGGCCGGCATGCCCGTGGGCACACTGGCGCAGACACCGACCGGCACCACGGCGTATCCGGCCGACACGCTGCTGGGCCGCGCCGAGGCCACGCTGCACGCCTACCGCCGCGCCTGTCTGCGGGCGGGCAATCCGCGGGCGTGGCGGCGCCCGGGTTGACGCCCAAGGTCAGTCCGTTTCCGGGCGCTGGGCCCAGCGCCGCGCGCGGTCGATGACGAAGTCGATCAGCGTGCGCGTGGCCAGGGTCTGGTACCGGTCGGGCATGCGCAGCAGGTACAGCCGGGTGCCGAACAGGCTCAGGCGCCAGTCATCCAGTGCGGTGACCACGCGGCCGGCCGTCACGTCGTCGGCCACCAGGTAGTCGGGCACCAGGCCCACGCCCAGACCGGCCAGCAACGCCTCGTGCAGGAACTGGAAGTTCTCGGAAGCGAGCGTGGGCTGCAGCGCCAGCTCCTGGCGTTCCTCGCCCCGGTAGGCGGCCAGGCGCAGTTCACGCCCCACCACCGTGGAGGTGATGATGGGGACCTCGCGCAGGGCCTCCAGCGAGGCCGGCATGCGATGTTGCGCCGCATAGCCGGCCGAGGCGCAGGCCACGTGGCGCATGGGTGCGAGTTCGCGTGCCACCAGATTGGGGGGTGGCTCGCTCAGTACCCGCACCGCCACGTCGACCTCGTCGCGCAACAGGTTGTCCACCCGATTGTCGAACAACAGCTCCAGGGTGATGCTCGGGTACTGTCGCTTGAACTCGATCAGCCAGTTCGACATCACCACCTGACCAAAACCGGTGGGTACGGCCAGCCGCACGTAGCCGTGCAGCCCCTCGGTGAGACTGGCCACCGACTCCTGCGCCGCCAGGAGTTCGTCGCGCATGGTGCGGCCGTGACGGTACAGCCGCAGGCCGGCCTCGGTCGGCTCAATGCGGCGGGTGGTGCGGCGCACCAGCTGCACCCCCACCGCTTTCTCCAGCTGGCTGAGGTGATAGCTCACGTTGGCGCGACTCATGCGACGCTTGCGCGCGGCCTGGCTCAGCCCCCCGGCATCGACAATGTCTACCAGCAGCAACAGGGCAGCGACATCCAGCATTGTTCGATTTTATTTGACGGTCTGTTTACTTATTTTGGGATTGTCAAGGAAACCGTGAAAAGGAACAATCCCCGCACCCGTGTTCCTGCCCGAAACCATGACCTTCTACACCCTGCAGGACGGCATCGCCGTCGTCACCCTCAACCACCCGCCGGTCAACAGCCTCAGCCATGTGCTGCGCACCTTCATCGTGCAGGCGCTGGACGCGGCCGAAGCCGACCCCGCCGTGCGCGGCATCGTGCTCACGGGCAACGACAAGGCCTTTTCCGCCGGGGCCGATGTGGCCGAACTGGGCACGCCGTCTCAACTGGCGGAACCCATCCTGCTGACCGTGCTGGCGCGTGTGGCGGCCTGCCGCAAGCCGGTGGTGGCGGCCCTGAGCGGCGTGGCGCTGGGTGGTGGCCTGGAGCTGGCCATGACCTGCCACGGCCGGGTGGCCCTGGGCAGTGCCAGGGTGGGCTTGCCCGAGATCAATCTGGGCCTGATCCCTGGCTCCACCGGCACGCAGTTGTTGCCGCGTCTGGTGGGGGTGCCAAAGGCGCTGGGCATGATGCTGACCGGCCAG
>JAUVXK010000092.1 GCA_030603635.1 Burkholderiales bacterium
CCCACAGCGAGGGGTAGTCACCTCGGTGCTCCTGCACCATGCGCACGGCGCGCTCGCGAACCTCGGGTGAGAACTTGTTTGACTTTGTCATGGCTCCATCTTCTCAGACGTTGGAGCCTCCTCAATTCCCGGGGCGGTTCACGGTGCACTGCCACGGTAGGGTATGTGAGTGGCTTCAATGCCATTGAGCTGGGCAAATTGGTAAGCCACGAGGTGAGTCACATTACCGTTACCTGCAGAACCGTAAGACAACTTTCCCGGGTTGGCCTTGGCGTAAGCAATGAACTCCTGCACAGTGTTGGCCGGAATGGACGGGTTCACCACCAGAGCCAGGGGCACGACGGCGGTCGATCCCACGGGAGCCAAATCCTTCTTCACGTCATAACCCAGGTTCTTGTATAGAGCGGGGCTTAGCGTGATGGACGACGTGTTGTAGAGCACCGTGTAGCCATCGGGTGTGGCGCGGCTAACGGCTGCACCGGCGATATTTCCGTTGGCGCCTGGGCGGTTGTCCACGACCACCGGTTGGCCTGTCTGGGCAGACATCTGCTGGGCAATCACCCGTGCCACCAAATCTGTGGGGCCGCCCGGCGGGAAGGGAACCACCAGGTTAATGGCTCGGGTGGGATAAGTCTGTGCAACGGCAGAGCCCAGCGGAGCCTGAGTGACTGCAACGAGGACGGCCAGAGCAATGAAGGGCCTGCGGCCTATAGGTCCTGTGGTAACACCTTTGTTGCTGGTGCGGATGGTCATGGAATATCTCCTTTGTAGTTGGCGGAAAAAAGTCCTGCGTACGCTTGGACATACGGCATTTAGGACCAGGGAAACCGAAATGGAGGAAGGCTGTACAGGCCGCTTCGGATCAGGACCTGCCAGCAAGCAAGCGTTTGGCGCTGTAGGTCATGACCTGCGTGCCCTTCTGGTTGAAAACGTCGATGCGGGACGTCACTACCGCACGTCCGCTTTTGGAAGTCGGCTTGATTGCGGTCACTTCGATGACGGCTTCTATGCTGTCACCCACAACCACGGGGGCGAGGATTTTCTGCTCTAGCTCGAGCATTGCCAGACCCGTCCCCTGGATCATGGTCTGCAAAATAAATCCTTCGATGAAACTGTAGGTCAGTGCTGCCGGCACCGGGCGCCCTTGAATGGCACCACCCTCGTAGCCTTCCTCTATGAAGATGGCCTCAAGCATCCCGGTGACGCTGATGAAATTGACCAAATCAGTCTCGGTCACAGTGCGGCGGAATGTACGCATGCGCTGCCCCACCGCGAGGTCCTGCCAGACGAAGCCTCGGCCCAGTTGGGGGAGTGTTGTGTCTTGTGAGCCCGTAACCGCTGTGACAACTTTGACTGCAATTTGGGTAGAAGAATGGTTACTGGTCATGGTACGAATTGGATTGGTTGGCCAATGAGACATCAGATGCGGTCGGGGACGCAGCAAAGGATGTAGGCAAGGGAAGGGGTGCGAGGGATGGCACCAACTCGTTGTTGTGTTGCCCCAACCTTGGGGGCATGCCTACACTGGGGCGTTTCCCATCAAAGCGGACCGGCACTCCGGGGAAGCGCACTTGCCCCATCTCGGGGTCATCCAGCACTTCAAAAAAGCCCGTAGCCACCAGATGCTCATCGTTCACCAGATCTTCCAGGCGAGCAATAGGCGCAGCCGGAATTTCCAGCCGCTGGCATACAGCCAGCCAATGCTCGGTGGTGTCCTGGCGGACCAGTTCGCCCGCAAGAGCAAGCAGCTCTGCTATGTGGCGGGTGCGACTGGCTATATCTAGGAAGCGTGGATCTGCGGCCAACTGCGGTTGCCCTACCTCGGTGAAGAAGCGTCTCCAGTGAAGGTCTGTGTAGGGCATCATGGCAATGTGCCCATCGGCGGTTTGGTAAGGGCGACGCCACTGTGCGAGCACGCGGGGATAGCCAGGCTCAGACAGTGGGGGGTCGAAATGCTGCCCATAGAAGTGCTCTACCAGATTGAACGCCACCATGGACTCGAACATTGGTATCTCAACAAATCCCCCTTTACCTGTACGCTCACGACCAAAAAGAGCGGCAAGAATGGCATGGGCGGCCACATGGGCACAGGTTTTGTCGGCAGCTATGGTTGGCAGGTATCGTGCCTCTCCACTTTGTCGATCCATCAACGCAACCAACCCGGACATCCCCTGTACCACATCGTCGTAAGCCGGACGCCCCGCATAAGGTCCAGACTCGGCAAAGCCGTGCAATCCTGCGTAAACCAGACGAGGAAAGCGTTCTAGTAGCTCGCTGGGATCGAGCCCCAGAGCCGCGAGTTTCTGGGGACGCATGCTGTGCATGAGCACATCGGCATTTGCCAGAAGTGTCATTAGGGCTTCCCGCGCGGAGCCTTTCTTCAAGTCGAGCACCACGCTCTTCTTGCTCCTGTTGCAACCCAGGAACATGGCAGCCATGCCCGGCTCCACGGCCGGGCCGGTGTTTCTGGTTGAGTCACCTACAGGCGTCTCAACCTTGATGACCTCGGCGCCATAGTCAGCCAGCACCTGACTGGCAAGGGGCCCGAAGACCACCGTAGACAGATCTATGACGCGAACACTTTTGAGAGGAAGCATGAAACGGGGCAGTGGGTAGGCACTGAAGAACTCGTTGCCCCATTGTTGTCACATGACTGCTATTCGTCTAATATTAATTTTTGGTTTTGTGATACTAATTTTGAATCAATCGTCATGCGCGAACTCCGCCACTTTGTAGCCCTTGCAGAAACACTGAACTTCCACCGTGCCGCAGAGCGCCTGCACATGGCGCAACCACCATTGACGGCATCCATCCGCAAGCTAGAGACTGAACTTGGCGTCGTACTGTTCAGCCGCAGCAGACGGGGCACAGTGCTCACCGACGTGGGCGCTGCAGTGCTCCAACACGCCAGGCTCGCCCTCTTCCACGCCGAGCAATTCCGCCGTGTAGCCAAGGCCGTATCCACCGGTGAGGCTGGATCGCTCAAGGTAGGGTTTGTGGGTTCTGCCACCTACGCCCTCATGCCCAAGGTAATGCCCCTTTTCAGAGAGCGCTACCCCGCCATTGAACTTCAACTTGCCGAGTCAACGACCAGACGGATCTTAGAAAAAGTCGAAAGCGGTGAACTCGACGTGGGCCTGCTGCGCTTCCCGGTCAGCCAGGTCACGAAGGTAAAGATCACTCCAGTGGAAAGCGATGTATTTGTGGCAGCCTTGCCAGCAACCCACCGGCTGGCCAAGAAACGAGTGATCGAACTGAAGGATCTGGCTAATGAGCCGTTTGTTCTTTACTCGGCGCAGGACGTCCCCGGGCTCCACAGCGTGGCAGTATTGGCGTGCCAGCAGGCCGGCTTCTTGCCCAAAGTACAGCAGGCCGCCGTACAGGTACAGACGGTGGTCAGCCTGGTGGAGAGCGGGCTCGGGGTGGCTTTGGTGCCCTCTGTTGCCATGCGGCACAGCGCCCGAAATGTGATTTTTAAGAGCATACGAGGTCCTGGGTCCGATCTGGAGATCGGGATTGCTTTGGCCTGGCAGCCTGATATCGAGACTTCAGCGGCCAGATGCTTGCGAACCACGCTCGAAGAGCTTTCACTCGCTGCAAAACATTTGGCCATACTTCCAACAAAACCTAAGCGGACATAGCTCGCTGCTAATCCAAGTTCGTAAGGACAGTCTGAACCGCCCAACTTCTGGGGGTCAGTTCATTCCCGGGGCGATTCGGCGAGCCGGACGAGCAGTCATCGGGCGCTCGAAACACCGCGGACCGTCGTGTAGGTCAGCAATGTTCTCCGATCTGGTTATCCGATCAACCACTGATCTGGACGGTCAATTGTTGGTATGCAGTCGACCGGGTGAATCCAATGGTAGAGATCGACGGTCTCTTTCGCTGCGGAGGAGACACGGATAACCCAATTTTTTCTGGTTAAGTGCACTGAGCTTACATGTGCTGCGGATTGCAAGGAAAGCGGCGAAAAAGCCAAGCTCACAATGTCAAACGGTCAGATTGAGCCTTTGACCTTCGTCCAGAAAAACAATGAAAATCGCCTAAAAAAAAAGCGCGCATGCACATGCGCATGCGCGTGCGCGCGCGCCCCTTTTGGGAGCTTGTTTGAGTTTTAAACTGGGGTGAAATTTCCTGCAACGCAACCAGAGAAGGGTTAGCTCAGGACTACGTCCACCGCCAACAAGTCTAGGCCCTCACCTTTCGAGGGCCTTTTCTTTGCCTGAAACCCAGCATCCATGCGGGTTTGCGGCCGATCCGGGTTTCTCTACCCGGACGCTGTGGCCTGGTTTTCTCCCCTCTCTCCTCCCGCTTTCTCTCTGGGCCCTTTTTTCCGATCCACTGTGATGTTTGGGGCTTTCCATCTCTCCTTGCCTGTATTCAAACCCTCAGCAAGGATTCGTTTTTCAGGGGCACGGTCAGTGCACCCCGCTTCAATCCAGCTCCCACATCGACACCCGCGCCGCCATGGCGATACGGTTGAGTCGACACACATCGCGCACGGAAGTGGCGCGGTTCAGGGCTCCGCCTTTGCCGGTGAATCGGCGAATCAGGGCTTTGAGGCTCATGGTGGGCTCCGTTTGAGATGAGAGGAGAAATCGACTGACGCGAGAAAGTGAATATTCATTCACCATTGTGCGCGTACAGCCCCTCCTGTGTCAAGCAGCAGCCAGAGGCTTGCGCCTGCGGCCCACGACCTACCAGCGGCGGAAAACCCCGACCACCACGCCCATGACTTCCAGGGACTGGTGCGCCACGATGTCGGCATAGTCGGGGTTCGCGGGTTTCAGCACCCAGCCCCGCCCGCCTGGAGCGGGGTACAGGTACTTGACGGTCAGCTCGTTGTCCACCAGCGCCACCACGATGTCACCGGCCTGGGTGGGCCGATTGCGCTCCACCACCAGCATGTCACCGTCGAGCATGCCCGCGTCTTTCATGGAGTCGCCACGTACACGGCAGAACACCGTGCGCTCAGGGTGGCGAATGAGGTAGTCTTCGACACCCACCATTTCCAGCCCGGCAGACTGGTCCTCTTCCTGCGGCAGCCCCGCCCGCACCCGGCCCAGGACCGGCAACGCAAAGAAGTCCCGCGTGGGCGCGATGCGACCGTCGACCCGCTCCAGAAAACCCGCATCCACCAGCCGCCCAACCACCTTGAACACCCCGCCGCTGGAAGCCAGGCCCAGAACGTCGGCGAGCTTGGCCATGGAGGGGAACGCCTTGTGCTCCTTCCAGTAGATGCGCAGGGCGTTGAGGTGCTTGTGGTCAGACATGGGGGAGATGCTTCTGCTCGAGAGTGAATAATTGCTCACGATGGTAAGGATATGCCCCCGTGGCGTCAACAGCCGTCATGAGCGGCTAACATCGGACCATGCCCACAACGCTCAAGGGTTGCATGGGCGGACGGCTTCAATCCTGATCGAGCACATCCCGAAACGGCCCCACATGCCCGGCAACACCCCCTTCCACGGCGACAGCGCGGTCTACAAGACGCTGTTGGAGTCGACCAAGGCCATTCCCTGGAAGATCGACTGGTCAACCATGACGTTCGCCTATATCGGCCCGCAGATCGAACCCCTGCTCGGCTGGAGCCAGGCCAGTTGGGTCAGCGCACAGGACTGGGCCGAACGGATACACCCGGAAGACCGTGACCGGGTGGTCAATTTCTGCATTGCCCAGTCGCAGGCCGGTGTCGACCACGAGGCGGACTACCGGGCATTGACCAGGGACAGTGGCTACGTGTGGATCCGCGATGTGGTCCATGTGGTCCGCACCCCTGAGGGCGAAGTCGAGGCGCTGGTGGGATTCATGTTCGACATCAGCGAACGGAAGCAGACCGAAGAAAAGCTGATGGCCTTGCAGCGCGAACTGGAAACCCTGTCTTTCAAGGACGGCCTCACCGGGATTGCCAACCGCCGACAGTTCGACGCGGGGCTGCTGAAGGCATGGGAAGGGGCCCTGCACACCCAACGCCCCCTGTCGCTCTTGATGCTCGACGTGGACGCCTTCAAGCAGTACAACGACCTGTACGGGCACCTGCAGGGCGACAGGTGCCTGACCGACATCGCCCAGGCCTTGGGCTCGGCGGCCGTTGAACCACACGACCTGGTGGCGCGCTTCGGGGGCGAGGAATTTGCCATTCTGCTGCCCGAAACAGACGAAACCGGTGCCCGCAAGGTGGCCGAGCGCTGCCAGCGATTGGTGGAAAAGCTGGCGATTGCGCATGCACAGTCTCCACACCAGCAACGTGTGACCCTGAGCATGGGCGCGGGCACGGTGACTCCGCAGGCAGGCATGACGGCCGACGGATTTGTACAGGCGGTGGACCAGCGCCTGTACGCAGCCAAACAGCGGGGCCGCAACCGCATCGAATACCTGCCTGCGGTCCCATGACCCCAGCAGCCCATCCACACCCTCCCCCATGCATTCCCTGTTCAAGATCCTGTTGTTGACGCTGGGCCTGTCGCTCCACGTGCATGCACAAACCTTGCCCCCGCCACCCGTCGACAGCCTTGGGCAACGGCTGGCGGCCTGCACCTTCTGCCATGGCGAACAGGGCCGTGCCGGCCCCGACGGCTACTACCCACGCCTGGCAGGAAAGCCTGCGGGCTATCTGTACAACCAACTGCTGCATTTCCAGCATGGGCAACGGCAGTACCGCCCGATGGCGGTATTGCTGCAGCACCAGACCGATGCCTATCTGCGCGACATGGCCCGGTACTTCGCCGAGCAGCACGTGCCGTACCCGGCCCCCAGCCCCACCGCACTCACCCCCGAGCAGGAGGCCCGGGCCCGCCAGCTCGTGTGGGAGGGTGACCGCCAGCGCGAAGTCCCGGCCTGTGTGGCCTGCCACGGGACGGCCCTCATGGGCACCCTGCCCACCACGCCCGGCTTGCTGGGCTTGCCGCGCGACTACCTCAACGCCCAGCTGGGCGCCTGGCGCACCGGTCTGCGCCGCGCCCACGCTCCCGACTGCATGGGCGAGATTGCCCGGCGACTGGCGCCGCAAGACATTGCCACACTCAGCGCCTGGCTGTCGTCACAACCCGCACCCGCTTTGACGGGGCTGCCACCCGCCCCCAGCCCCCTGCCCATGGAATGTGGCAGCGCCTACTGACCCGACCCATGGCACCCTCATCCCGAACCCCCACCAGCTCCGGACGCCTGCAATGGCTGGGATGGTCACTCGCAGGGCTCTTCGCCACACTGCTGATCTGGTTGTGGTGGCCGAGCCAACCCGCCAGGGTTGCGGACCTTCCGGCCACAGCCGATTCCAGGCAAGCGGCCGCCACCATCGAACGCGGCCGCTACCTCGCCACCGTCGGCAACTGCCAGGGCTGCCACAGCCTCCCGGGCCAGCCCCCCTATGCCGGCGGCACGCCGCTGACCACGCCGTTCGGCACCCTCTACGGCCCCAACCTCACGCCCAGCCCCGAAGGCATCGGCGACTGGTCGGCCAGCGACTTCTGGCGCGCCCTGCACCTTGGCCAGGCCCCGGACGGTCGCCTGCTCAGCCCGGCCTTCCCTTACACCAGCACCACCCACATCCGCCGCGAAGACAGCGACGCGATCTACGCCTACCTGCAAAGCCTGCCCCCCGACCCCACCCCGAACCGACCCAGCGAGGTGCGCTGGCCCTTCCACACGCAGCCGGCGCTGAAGGCATGGCGGGCGCTGTATTTCACCCCTGCCGCCCCAATCACCTCTGCCCCTGCACTGGAGGACGAGATTGCTCGCGGACGCTATCTCACGGAGGGCCTGGGCCATTGCAGCGCCTGCCACAGTCCACGCAACCGATGGGGCGGCTTCAGCGCTGGCCACACCCTCTCCGGCGGGCTGATGCCCTCGGGCTGGTACGCCCCCTCCCTGCTGGACCCGAACGAAGCCGGCGTGCAAGACTGGGACATCCAGGCCGTGGTGGATCTGCTGCGCGACGGCAAGAGCGACCACCACACGGTCACAGGGCCCATGGCCGAGGTGGTGGCCCAAAGCCTGAGTCACTGGGATGAGGCCGACCTGCATGCGATGGCACGCTTTCTGGTTGCGCTTCCTGTACACACGGTGCCTGCTCGGCGGCCGGGCGCCGACACGGCCCCGGTTGATCGGGCGCTGGGGGCCCGGCTGTACGAGCAACACTGCGCCGCCTGCCACGGGGTGGACGGACAAGGGTTCAGGATCGACAACGGCCACGTGGCCTATCCACCCCTGGCTGGCAACCGGGCGGTGACCTTGCGTTCCCCAGCGAATCTGGTCCGCATCGTGCAGGAGGGGGGATTTGGCCTGCCCACGCCCTCGCACCCCCAGCCGTTTGGCATGCCGCCGTTCCAACTGGTGCTGGACGACCACGCCATGGCCGCCTTGCTGACCCACATGCGCCAGTCGTGGGGCAACCAGGGAGCGCCGGTACAGGCGCTGGATGTGCACAAACTCAGGAATCCGTCCCGGCGTTGACGCCCGGCATCTCCAACGCCGCTTGCGCCTGACGCTGCAGCCAAGCGTGCACGGCGGGCCGGGCGCATTGCTGCAGACCACACAGGAGGGGGTGCCCCGCATCGCGCAGGCCGTGCCGATCGACCAGATCGGCCTGGATGCGCCCCAGCAAGGCGGCAGTCACTTGCGCGTCCGACAAGGCACGGTGCGCACGCCCACTGCGTGGCAGGTGGAGGTGATCGGCCAGCGTCCCCAGCTTGTGGTTTGGCGCCTGAGGGTACAGGCGGCGCGCCAGCAGGACAGTGCAGGCGAACGGCTGGGCATGGCCCAGTCGCAACCGTGCGAGTTCGGCCTGCCAGAACTTGCGGTCGAACGCCGCGTTGTGCGCCACCAGCGGCACCTCTCCCACGAACCGGGCGGCCTCGGCCATGACGGCCGAGACGGTGGGAGCGGTGCGCACCATGGCATCGGTGATGCCGGTGAGCTCGCTGATGAAACGCGGAATGGGCCGCCCGGGATTCATGAGGCTCTGGTACTGGTCCACCACGCGCCCTTGCTCGGTCATGACGATGGCGACTTCGGTAGGCCGGTCTCCATGGAGCGGCGACATGCCGGTGGTTTCGAAGTCGATGACAGCGATGCGGGTCATGGTTGCCCTGGGAGGATGGATGACCACACTGTGCCACAGACCTGGACCTGCATGCCCCTGCACTCGACTCTGACATGCCGACTTGAAGTAAACTTTTTTTACTTTGATGCAGACTTCGATAAACACCCCAACCAACCTGGCCGCGGTCCGCCTGCGGCACGTGATGACCTTGTGGCGGCGCTGGCGCCTGGACGCGATCGCCCGAGACGAGCGTGGCAGCGAGCAGGACTTTGCCCGGACCGTCGGCCTGTCGCCGGCCCAGTGGAGCCAGCACAAGGCCGGCAAGCCGCTGGGTGAACGGCTCGCGCGCCGGATCGAGGCCGCCTGCGCCGTGCCCACGGGCTGGCTCGACCGCGCAGCCGATGAGGTCGACGCCGGGATCAATGTGACCGGGGGCATGCTCGAACTGCTCGCCCCCGAAGACGCCTGCTCGGTGATGCTCACCGCCTTCGGTCCGGGCGCCTCTCTGGCCATGCCCCAGGTCGAGCACAGCACCCCGGCAGGCTTTCCGTCCCCGGCGGCAGACTTCGAGACCCACCGGGTCGACCTGGTCGAGCAGATGGGGCTCCACCAGCCCTCGACCTTCCTTGCCCGGGTACGGGGCCAGTCCATGACCGGCAAGGGCATCGACGACGGCGACCTGCTCGTCATCAACCGCCTCATCGAGCCGCGCCACGGCCACACGGTGGTGGCCGTCATCGACAACGAGCTGACCTGCAAGACGCTCTACAAGCGCGGCTCCGTGGTCAAGCTCCAAGCGGCCAACCCCGACTTTCCCGACATCGTGCCCAAGGACGGCCAGAGCCTGACCGTCTGGGGCGTCGTGACCTCGGTGATCAAGCGCCTGGTGGTCTGAGCTGACCCGCCATGGCACTCCCGGCCTTCGCGCTGCTCGACG
>JAUVXK010000009.1 GCA_030603635.1 Burkholderiales bacterium
CGTCGAGCAGCGCGAAGGCCGGGAGTGCCATGGCGGGTCAGCTCAGACCACCAGGCGCTTGATCACCGAGGTCACGACGCCCCAGACGGTCAGGCTCTGGCCGTCCTTGGGCACGATGTCGGGAAAGTCGGGGTTGGCCGCCTGGAGCTTGACCACGGAGCCGCGCTTGTAGAGCGTCTTGCAGGTCAGCTCGTTGTCGATGACGGCCACCACCGTGTGGCCGTGGCGCGGCTCGATGAGGCGGTTGACCACCAGCAGGTCGCCGTCGTCGATGCCCTTGCCGATCATGGACAGGCCCCGCACCCGGGCGATGAAGGTCGAGGGCTGGTTGAGCCCCATCTGCTCGACCAGGTCGACCCGGTTGGTCTCGAAGTCCGCCGCAGGCGACGGAAACCCGGCTGGGGTGCTGTGCTCGACCTGGGGCATGACCAGAGACGATCCTGGGCCGAAGGCTTCGAGCATGGCCGCACGCGCCCGATCCGGGCTCAGGAGTTCGAGCATGGCACCCGACACCCCGGTCCAGGCATCGGCCTCGTCCGCAGTGGCATCGAGCCAGCCCGAGGGCACGGCACAGGCGGCTTCAATCCGGCGGGCGATCCGGTCTCCCAGGGGCTTCCCGGCCTTGTGCTGGCTCCACTGGGCCGCAGACAACCCGATGTGCCGGGCGAAACCCCTATCCTCGGCCAGCTCCCCGCGTGCGATGGCAGCGAGACGCCAGCGCAGCCACAGCGACATCAGGCGCTCGTGGCGCTGGGTGGACAGGTCGGGGGTGGTGTCGGGGATGGAAGCCATGGCCAGGAGTCGGTAAGTAAATCGAGTTTACTTCTAATCGGGGCCGATGCTCACGGCGTCTGGCATGGCCGGGCAGTTCGTGGGGGCTACGGGGAGCGGTGCGATACCGGTTCTTCCACAGACGGCGGGGGCAAGCTTGTGGACAACCTTTGTAGAGAGCGGCCAAGCCTTTGATGGCGCTGGTAAAGGCAGGTGCTGCTCAAACAACAGGCAGGGGTGGGCGTGTGGCCGGAAGTTTGTTACTGTGGCCTTGCTGGCTGACGCCAGCCCCGTTTTTCCTCCCTGAAGCGGGAGCGTGCCCCGCACGCTTGGCCCGGCCGTGTTCTGCATGCGCCGGGTTTCTTTTGGGTGGTGGGCGGTCCAAGCAGGCAGCGCCACCTGGGTAAAACTGAACGGTTGTCAGGTTTGCAGCGGTTGCCGTCAGTCGCGGAAGTAGCCCGAACTTCTGGTAAGCGCCATCATGCTGACGTTCGCCCTGGAGGTTGGCAGCGGCTCGGGTGTTTGCTATCCGCAGCTCAGCTGACCGTCGCACGCATTGCTTAACTTGCATGGCATCCACCCTCGCCCTGCGAAACTTGGCCTAACGGGCCCCCTTCTTTCTTCGTCGCGCCTCTCTTTCCGCTTGGCGCCGCGCAGCCCTGTTCATTGGCATGCCTCCTTCGCCAAGGTAGCTTGGTGGGGAATCAACGAACCGGAATGGGGCAGGAAACTCGGGCTCGGTGTGCCGAAATAGCTTCATCTCAGTCTTCGGCCGCAGGATATCCAGCTCGTCAGCTTGCTTGCGCCACGCCTGGAGCTCCTCTTCCGACATTTTCGACAGATCGACGTGCATGAAATCCTGGGAGGCCACCCCCTCTGAGAACGGCTCACTTGCCACCCCGATTGTCTCCATAAGCGTTGGCATTGCATCTTTGATGGCGTGGCAGTAGACCATGAGGGCGTGCATTCGCCTGTTCCGGTAAGTCGTGTCGTAGTCTTCGCCTTCTGTCCTTGGGATCGTGAGGAAAACGAAGGCTTGGTCGGGTGGGCGGCCAGACATCTTGACGCGAGCAAACATGCGGCCAGGGTCACTGCGGTGCATCGCAACTTGAAGGTCCGTAGACAGGCTCCGCCGGGCGAGCCGAGGCTGGGCAGCGAGGGCACGAACGATGCGCTCGTGATTTACGCCGTCCATACTCGGCTGCCAGGGTACGGTGATGGCTTTGCCCGAACGGATGAAACCGCTCTGGTGTTCAATGAGCGCATCCCACATGTAGCTAATTTCGTTCGCCTTCTGCTTGGCTTTCCATTGGGGACTTGCTCTGTACACCTCCCAGTCGCCCTCGGGAAGCGCAACGAAGTTGACGCCCTTCGGCGTCTTGGGGAATGCATGTTCCTCATCGCTCATCGTAGACATGTATCGAGCGAGTAGCTCCTCCTCACCAGGTACGGAGACGACGACACCCGGCTGCTGCAAAAACTCCTCTTTCTTCTTCAGGTAATGAACAAAGTCGGGCACCGTGTCGAGTTCCTCGAGTAGCAGGTCAACTGTCATTTCATCGAGGACGTGGACGAAGCGGCGGCTCTTTAGTGGGAAGCCGATGTGAAAGGGCGTTTCTGCGTGAGCGGACTTGCCCACCAATTCATTGAGCAACATCATGCTTCCTGAACTTCCGCCACCAAAGAACTGTCGCGCAGCGAAATGCGCCCCCCGTGTCACGGCGATGAGGTAGTAGCGTGCCACGCTGGCGTCAGGGAGCGAAATGGGCAGCGGTGACTGGCAGGATTTGTCCAAAAAGATTCGCCTGGGGTATGCCCTGATGAATTTCTCGGCTCCCTCGAGTTGCCGGGCCGACTTGTCAATTGCGCTTCGGTACCACCGGGGCCAAGCGACCGCAACATCGACGTTGGTCTGGTAGACGCAGTCTTTGTCTGAGAACAGAAGCACGTCATTCCCGAAAACAACCAATAGGTCGCAAAGCTCCTTGCCGTCCCCCTTGCCATTGGCCCGTCCCTCGTCCGTGAAGACGTTCGGGTAGCTCCATAGGGTCAGGAACGCTTTGCGCGCGAGGCTGGCGAGCGCCCGCTCTGATGGCGTCGTTCCGTGTGCCGAAGCTGACTTCTCCCATGCCGTCTTTTCAATCATTGCATCACCTATGATCTTCCGACGTTTTAGGCGCGCGGTTATAGCCGCCAGTCAGTTCAATTCGCTCCATCCCAGCATTCGGCTGTACACGACCCTGAGGCGACGGTGGGCATCAAATCCGAAAGCGGCCGTTGCTGCAAAAATAATACCCGCAATTGGGCGGGCCACCCGGGACGGTGAAGTCCCTTTCGTTCATTAGACCCCCTAAGAACACGGCTATCCTTATGCCATATGGGCACTCTCTACAACCCACAATGGCACACATATTTGCGGAGGCACCAATTGATTGATTTCAGCGCTGTTTCGAATCTCGTGTTCGCCCTCGGCCGAAATGGGCCAGGGGGAGTCCAGCTCCTAGGAACCGCATTCGCCCTAAACAAGCCTCACCTCTTCGCCACCGCGTCCCATGTGGTGGGTACCGACGGACAGGGCCTTGTCCTCGCTTTCAAGCAACTCACCTCACTACACGACTATCAAGACACCGGGGACACCTCCATCAAGTCATTTCCTGTGCAAATTCACGCCCTTGATCCGTTTCATGACCTCGCCGTTCTCAAGGCTGATATGAATGCTATATCGAACGTGGTCATTGGTGGCGCAGATGACGCACCCGTGGGAACTCAGGTGGCCGGTTTTGGGTTCCCGCACGCGGATCATGGTCGCATGGTTCTTACACAACAAGACGCGGAGATCGGGGCGCGGGTTCTCATCTTGTCTGGCGGCATCAAGGCGAAGCACCTGGTGCTGAATACGCAAGCACGGCCGGGGCAGTCTGGCAGCCCGATTTTCAGAAAGTCTGATGGCCGACTGGTCGGTGTGCTCGTTGGCTCCTATGCACCCGGCGGCGGTGGCGGCATATCCTTGGGGGGCGTCGACCCGCACACCCTTCATCAGACGACCCACGCGGTGTCGGCAGAGTACCTTTCCAAGATGTACTAGTCCATGAGCGAAACGATCGATACATTACTTCAAGATGACCCAGACAAATGGGTCGTTGATCTACCCGAGTTCCAGCGCGTGGTTATTCAGGAGTTGCGGGCCGCCGGCTCCTCTTACGAGGACATCGCGCAGGCATGGATTACGGCCTCTGCTGAGAATACGTACCGCTTTTCGACGTCAGCTCCTGTCGGTGACAAGGGCGCATTCCTAGATAACTTGCGCTTGGAAGTCCGTGGTTTTCTTTGCGGAGACAAGAAGTACAAGAAGGAGAGAGATGGATTGTTCGGCGAGAAGGGCCTTGCCCGTACGTACGTGGTGAGTTCTATGGCTGTGGCGATTGCGCCACATCTGAGCGTTGCCTCGGCTGTCATCGCGCCACTTATTGCCCTCATCCTGGCAAGTGTCGGCAAGATTGCTCTTAACGCTTGGTGTGCTTCTCAGCCTGGATCAAAGGCGTGATGCCATGTGAAAGCGGTTTACTTGCATTCGCACGAGAGGTCTAACAGGTCGGTCGACGCGGGCTCAAAATATGAGCCATGCCTTTGGCGTCTTCTTGGTCTATTTCGTACCCTCCGCCCTTCGTGCGCGGGCGCTGGTCAACCAAGGCTTTGAGCGTCCGCTTCGACGTCACATCAGTGCCTGCTCATGGCCGGGAGTGTCAGTCTGGACCCGCGCTCAACAACAGTCGTTTGCGTAATGCCGCCCCAGCCGTCTGCCGGGGCGGCTCCTCCTTCCAGGCGATCAGATCTCGGTCTGCTCAGAGATCTCCAGGGCATCGTCGACCTCGATGCCGAGGTACCTCACCGTCGATTCCAGCTTGGAGAGCCCGAGGAGCAGCTGGACGGCACGCAGGTTCTTGGTTCGACGGTAGCGGATACCATGGATGGTCTCCTATCGAGTTGAGGGCCAACCAAGATGCGCCTTCAGGCGACAAGGACGCTCGCTCTAGTCAAGACGCTTTCGTACTTGACCTGGCACGTCACGCCGAACGGCTGCTGTCGGGCACGGGTCGAGACGGACAACACTCCCGACCAGGAGAGGTCGTTCGTCAACGGCGGTTCTAGGGGCTGCAGGCCAGAGCGTCGATCAGACTTCTGGCACCCTGACGCTCCCCGCAATCTACTGAGAAGGCGTGCTCGGTACCTCCATCGTTTTCATGATTCCGGCTCAAACGACAGTCTGTTGATGCATCCCGTTGGACTGGATAATGGTTGCCGCAGCAGATCAACGGGGAGACCGTCATCGCCAAAACCGCCATCTTCATCAGCCATGCGACTCCACAGGACAACGACGTGGTGCGTTGGCTTGGAGCGCGTCTCGAAGTCGCCGGCTACGAGGTGTGGTTCGACCTCGAGCGCCTGAAAGGCGGCGACATCTTTTGGGACAAGATCGAGAGGGCGATCCGCGAGGAAAGCTTTCGTATGCTGGCAATCGTCTCGGACATCGCGATACAGAAGCCCAATGTGCAAAACGAGTGGGAGGCTGGCCTGGTCGTGGAGAAGAGCGTGCCGGGCTTTGTCATTCCGATCACGATTGGTGGTTTCAACTTCGACAACCTTCCGATCCGCTTCGTGCGTAAAAACGCCATCGACTTCACCCCGGGGTGGCACCAGGGGCTCTTGAAACTGTTGGACACATTGGAGGACGCGAAGGCGCCCAGAAGCCAAGTCGACCCCGGGAGCGCCAGGCACTGGCTGCCTGAGATGGCCGATGGGGCGGTACTTCGCAGCCCCACACCGGAGAGGCTCGAATCTACTTGGCTTCGCATCGTCTCGCTGCCTCCGGCCTTGGAGACCGCGAAAATCCTCGGCAAGGAGCGAGGCATCAAAGTCACGCCAAAGAACGGAGCGGTTCCTTGGTTCGAGCATGAAGATCGAATCGTCGGGTTCGCAAAGGCCTCCGATTTGGTGTCGTTGATGTCGAAGTCTGCAATGCTCAGAGTCGACAAGTCCGCCGATCTTGAGACCTTCTTGGCTGGCGACGTGCGCTTCGATGGTGAACGGGTCAAATCCGGCGAGGCGAAAAAGCGCGCTTCCCGTCTGCTGCGCGAAGCTTGGGAACTGGCACTGGACGCCAAGGGGTTTCCGAGCTACGTCCAGACCAACCAGCGAAAGGTCCACTACGTCTCGCCCGAGCTTACAGGGGGCCTGAAAGGCAAGGTGCCCTTTACAGACTTCGACGGGAAGGTGCGTAAGCGCGGCCTCAACGGCCAGAGTCCGAAGAATGAGGCGAACTGGCACTTCGGCGTGTCGGTGAACCCCTCGTTCGATGAGCCCCGGCGGATCGAGCTTCGGCCCGCCGTCGTCTTCACCGACTACGAGGGCAAGTCATTGGACGCGGCGGCTCAGCAGCGGTTGCGCATGGGATTTTGCCGCAATTGGTTCAATGATCGTTGGCGCGGCTTCATCCGCGGCTTTCTCGCGCTGCTGGCACAAGGGGGCGACAACATTAAGATCCCGGTCGGTTCCGACCGTTTCATGATCCTAGAGGCCTCCTCGCTCTCCTTCGACTCGCCGACGGGGTTGTCCGACGGTCCGCCGGAAGCCGACGACTCTTTGGCGGTGGTGTTGGACGAAGCCGCCGAGCGTGTCGACGAGGACGACCGCGAGGAGCAAGAAGAGAACGAGCAATGAGCGCCGCTCTTCCACTGATCGAGGTCCCCGAGCCCCAGCTAGTATTCGGGCACGACCAAGCGATGACGCATCCGAAGGACGGGCTGCTCCTGTATGGCCCCATCCAACAGCTCCCGGCTGGCGCGCGGCTGCGCATCGGAGTCGTGTCCACGGCCGACGGCCTGCGCCGCTACAAGCAGTACGTGGAGCGCTTGGCACGACCGATTCCAGCAAAGAAGGACAACGATCCAAACCACACGCCGTTTCCCGGCTTCGAGGCCGCTTTCGGGGCTGTGTGGCCGTCGAAGCCGGAGGTCTGGCTTCAGGTAGACGAGACGGATCTCGCGCAGGCGATCCGAATCGAGGACCGCCACCAAGCGATCCACAAAGCAGTGTCGCTCTACTCGGACGCGATCGTCGACCATTTACGACAAGCCAGCGAGTCCAACTTGGACCTATGGATGACTGTGGTCCCTGAGGAAGTTCATCGTTACTGCCGCCCCAAGTCTGTGGTGCCGAAAGCGGAGCGCGCCGAGCGTGACGTGTTGATGGACAAACACGCGGCGACGCGGCTCCTGCGCTCCCCGGGCCTCTTCGAGGAGGACAACGTGTCAGCCGAGATCTACCTGCATGAGCTGGACTTCCACAACCAGCTCAAGGCACGGCTGTTAGAGCATCGCGCAGCTGTGCAAGTAGTGCGCGAGACCACTCTCGCCCCCGACGACTTCAAAAAGCGGAACGGACAGCCCCTCCGCGGCCTGCAAGACCCAGCCACACTCGCGTGGAACATTTCCACCACCTGCTTCTTCAAGGCCGGATACAGGCCTTGGAAGCTTGCCTCGGCCCGACCTGGGGTGTGCTACGTCGGCATCGTCTACAAGGATGACGCATCCACCTTTGAAGCAGGTCAAGCGTGCGTCGGCGCTCAAATGTTTCTCGACTCGGGCGACGGAGTGGTCTTCAGGGGGGCGGTAGGCCCGTGGAAGACCGAAACGAAGGGGGACTACCGCCTGCCGAAGGAGAAGGCTGCCGCGCTAATGCAGTTGGTGGTCTCCGCATATCGGAAGGAGCACGGCGAAGCGCCTAGAGAGCTGTTCGTCCACGGAAAGACACGCTTCTCCGAAGAGGAGTGGGAAGGCTTTCAGTCCACAGTCCCGCCGGAGACAAAGGTAGTGTGCGTACGTATCCGCGAGGACTGGAGCATCAAGCTCTACCGACGGGCGCAGATGAACATTCCGCGCGGCGTTGCGTGGGTCAAGACTCCGCGCTCTGCCTATCTCTGGTCGAAGGGGTTCGTGCCGCGCCTTCAGACTTACGCAGGCCGTGAAGTGCCCAACCCGTTGCAGATCGAGATAGTGCGCGGCGAGGCGAAAATCGAACAGGTGCTCGCCGACGTGCTGGCGCTCACCAAGCTCAACTACAACGCTTGCATGTTTGGCGATGGAATCCCAGTGACTCTGCGCTTCGCCGACTCGGTGGGCGAGATTCTGACGGCTGCACCGCGCAAGAACGAACTGCCGCCACTGCCGTTTCGTTTTTATATCTGAGCGGTAAATGGTCAAAGTCCTGGCGGCCTTGATCTCTGACAAGGTCACGCCACGTTGCACGCGCGTTCCATGGCATGTCGCCCTGCACGTGAGAACCGTCTCGATCTTGCGCTAGGCCGCGCGCGTGCTCATTTCACTCAGGGCTCGCATTATCGAGGTGGTAGACCCGGTTTTGCGCCGTGACAAGAGCATGGGCCATCAACGCATTCACCGGGCCATCGTGCCTTCCCATATGTCTCTTGAGGGTCGATTCTGCCCAGTCGCCTCAGGCCGAACCGGCCATTCAAGATTGGATAGCAGCCGCCAGCTGTCGAGCGGCGGGTTTCGGAGGTGGTGCGGCCATACCCGCCGCTGCCCATCGATTGGCCGGTTGCCATCAAAGCAGCCACACAGGCCGCAGCTACGAATGACTCAGATCAGCCTTAAGCCGACCTCTCTCCGAGCACCCTGACCGACGGCCCTAGTCGGGACCAGTCAGATTCGACGGTCTACGCATGACCGGCCCCCGTCTTCAACACCGTTGCGTCCCCCATACCCAGCGCCTGCCCAATGATGACTTGGGCCTCTTCGGTCTGCTGCGCAGCGGCCGCAGCTTCTGTTGCCAGCCGGTAGGCGTCCCTCACATCAAAGGCGTCCAGCTCATAGCCGTGGCCCTTCGACATCCAGTGCAGTGCCGCCAGGGTGCACTGCATGGCAAAGGCCGGTCGACTGCCGAGATGGTCGCGGGCCGCGCGGCTCAGTGTCTTGCTGTCGCACGGCGACGCCCAGGCCAGACGCGTGGCCTCATCGAACAACTTCAGCGTCTTGGCCGTGGCAAACCACTTGCCTGGCTCGTGAGGGGCAGAGGCCACCAGATTTGCCAACAGCTTCTCGGCTGCCAGCTCCGGGTATTTCTTTGCCAGGGCCCTAAAGTTCGAGAGGTTGGAATTGGACCGGTTGGCCAGCCGTGCGTAACGATCAAAGGCTTCCGAGCGCCGGCCCACCTTGAGCAGTTCCTCCTCGGCAAAACGAGCGATAACCTCCTCACTGACCGTGGTGCCGGCGCGTTCGTGCACGTACGCGATGGCCTCATCGACCTGCCCTCGCGCGGCGAGGACACGTGCACCCCAGATCAGGTAGGGCCAGATCGGGTACGGGTCCATGGCCAACAGTTGCAGCACCTCCTCGTGGCGCCCAGCCTTGTACAAGGCGCTGTAGCACAGGGTGGTGCCCGGGAAGTACGCATAGGTCCCCCGCCCCCGTTCACCCAGCTCCCTGCGCACCGTGGGAAGCAGCCGATCGGCCCATTGTGATGCAAGCTCGGGACCGGCGCACAGCTCGCCCCAGTGGTCGCCTAGCGATTCGATGTACGGTGGGTCGTCTTCCTGGATGGCCTCGAACAGCCGGTCGAGCCACTTCTGACGCGCAGTGCTGCTCACCGGTACGCTGCCTATCAACGGCGCCAGTTCCTGGACGGCGGCGTAGGCGGCATTGCCCAAGGCACCGGAGGAGCCGTCAACCTGACACAGCGCGGGGGAGAGCTTTTCCAGAAAGAGCACGGCACCTTCGCCGGCACCGGCCGGGTCGTGGCGGGCCACCGCACGGATCTCGCTGAGCGCCTCGTGGATGCGGGAGATGGCCAGCTGGGAACCCTTCCAGCCGAAGGTGCCCCGGCGAAAGCGGGCGCGAAAGGCCCAGGGAGTAGCAGCAGTGGAAGTCGCTCTCGTCATGGGAAGGTTCCGGCGTTCTTGTCAGTGTTCACGGGGATCAGCCCTGGGTTTTCTTGCGCGGCTTGTAGGCCCGCTGACGAGGCGTGCGCCGGATGAGCATGTCCAGCGGGTTGATCGTCACGATCGGCTGCAGGGTGGCGAGCCATGCATCACGGCGCAGCGTCCTGAGGACTGCAACGAACGAGGACAGCGTCGAGCCCTCGCCGCTTTCCAGGCGGCGCACCACGTTGATCGACACGCCGCTGTGCTTGGCGACGTCCTCCAGGGTCAGGTTCAGACGCAGCCGCTGGGCACGCAGTTGTTCTCCCAGTGCCACCATGAGTTCATCCGTCGTCAAGCGTTCAGCCATAAGAACCCGATCTTGAATAATTAAAGCCGAGATCCACTCCAAATGTTCGATTGTGGATGGTTGTGCGGCACCCCCATGCCACGCGGTGGCTCAGGAGGGTGGAGGCGTCGTTTGTTGTTTCGCATTCCCATCGTCTGGCGATCCAAAACACCATCGGCCCCATATCTTCTTTCACTGCCTGGCTGCGGTCAGCCTGTTGCTGGGCTATTTGTTCAAGATGGTGCCACCTCATCGCGGTCTTCAACAAGGGGGGGCATGAGACTTCGTGCTGTTGCGCTAATAGCGCTACAGCACGATGGACCGGACATCCTTCGAGACAGCGTGACGTGTGTACGGATTTGACTCACATCGAAGACACCCATGCGAGGTGTATTCAGTTCGAGTTCTCTTGATCAGACCGCCCCGGCAGCGCCGAGATGGCACGGCCCCGAGGGTGCGGTGCAGCCGTGGTCATCTCGCAGGGGTGATCGGCTTGGCCGAGTCAGTGCCAGATGCTGAGTTTGACGTCCCTGGGGAGGGCGTGTTTTCGGCGGCGCGCCTAATCGAGCAGAACGCCATCGGCATCCAGTGCAACGATAGGTTTTCTGAGGTGTGAAATCTTCATTGGATGGTTGCCGGTTCAGCTTGGGTGGCCGTCATCCTCAGCTTCATCGCCAGCCTCACTGCGCCGCCAGATGGCGGTCAGCCTTGGCAGTCGAAGCGCACACAGATCGGTCCGAATTGCACAGATACTGATGGCCAGACCCCATTGTCAAAAGCACCAGCTCCACACCCGGCTCGATGGAGACCGCCTGGTGTATCGGGTAGTAGCCCTTGGGAGTTTGCAGCACCCATCGCGTATCACCCTGGCCCTGAGCCGCTCCCATCGCGATCACTGGGCCTAAAGGCGTGACCCGCTCGATGCGCATGGATCGGTAGATGTGGTGTATCGCGAATACCAGTCCCACCAGAATGAACGCCAGGAACATCCGCCCCCCAGGGGCCGGGTTTGTCCTCGTCCTTGTCGAGCACCGTGCCGGGTTGAGAGGGCTCGCACGTTCCGTAGCCCGACTCCGACGGCTGGACCTGTGTGGCGTCATTGCAGGCCTGGGAATCGGAGCAAGGGGATGGGCTCATGGGGTTCTCCTCGAGTGAAGCGGAGGAGGGTGTGGGTTGGGGCGCTTTATCCATGCAGGGCCACTCCGTGTCGCAACGCGCTGCGTATGCGGGCGATCTGCTGCTCGTCCAGCGATTCGTCGTCGTACTCTTCTGCCCCCATCACGGCGCAGACGGCTGCGCCCTGTCGGGGAAGCCGCTGTCGCAACTGCCTCAGCACCGGGTACAGGGCATCGTTGCGCAACTGCTCCAAGTCGTTCTGAGTCGGAGCGGACTCGTCCGCTTGCCTGCCATGTCGCTCGAGTTGGTACAGGTACAGGCCACAGTCTTCCAGTAGCGCGATCCAGGCCGCCATCGCACGCTCATGGCGCATCAATCGAGGGGACTCGAGAGCATGCCAAACCCCCTGCAGGCTCAGGTCGATGGCCAGCACCGGCTGCGGCCAGTCGTCGCTGCTTCCCATAACTTGTAGATACGCCTCGCACAGGCGATCATCAGCAAAGACTTGGCCAATGAGGGCATCGAGCACGGGTTCGCCGAGCAGGGGGATGGCGCCGAGAATCCAGTGGCGACGTTGATCCCGATTGCAGAGGGTGCCACGAAGTCCCCGCGTGGGCGATGGAGTCTGAAGGCGTGGTCGGCTCGGGAGTTCTGTGCGTTCAATTGTGTTCATGATCTGGTGAAACTTGAATGTGATTTAAAAGGGAAGGGCGATCGGCCGGACATCAGGCTCTCATGGATGAGCGCTGTGTCAAGGCCTCTCGGCATTGCACTTGGCACCAGGCCAGGGACGCCCCTACGCGCTGAATCTGCGCATGGATCCGCTCTGAGGCGTGCCCGGACGGTTCGCGGTGGAGCAGGATCTGTCCCAGTACCTCGGCCACGCCCGGGTCCAGGAGTTCGAACTCCTTGAACGCAGCCTTGGACATGAGCTCCAGGGCGTAGCGGCTGTAGGCATGGCCATAGCGGCTGTTCATGAACGCCATCGGGCGTTGCCCGCCGCGTTCCAACACGTCCCACATGCGCAATAGCCCAGCGGGGGCGATGAAGGCCGCCACCCGGGAAAGTTCATGGTCCAGATGGCTCATGCCGGGAAGGCTCAAGGATCGATGGCTGAGCCTCATGGCGATCTTGTAGGGCCAATCGTTCAACTCGATGTGCTCCAGGTCGGCGCTGCAGTCATGCCGGCCAGCCGGCTCGATGAGCAGCTGTTCGACAGCCGCAGGGGGCGGGTGGAAGTAGGCCCCGACAAAGTCCTTGTGACTCAGAAGTCGGACCATCAGGGTCTTGAGCGTGGCATGGCGTTGCAGGTTGAGCTCCAGCATGACGCGGCGCCGGTACTTCATGTAGATCGCATCCGGCACCACGAGTTGAGCGGCATTGACGACCGCTGTGCTGAAGCGAAAGTCTTGTGGGATCGGAACTTGGAACGGAGGGATGTGCTTCATGTGCATTGATTCCCCCGGTATGCCGGTTGCCCGATGTCATGCACAGGACGGTCGGTTGCGCCTTTGTGCGAGGGGCCTGGCGCCTGAGCGAGGTCGCCGCTCAGATCCAGCCGCTGCACCATGGCTGTCACCGGCACGATCGACAGCTGTTGGGCCAGCATGCGCTCCATTGCCGAACCGTCGCGTCGTGTCAGGTTGGGCACGAATCGGCTGTAGACCCGAAACAGCATTTCGGTGGTCGTGTGTCCGAGCTGTCGGGCGATCCACTCCGGGGCTTCTCCCGCTGCCAGCCACAAGGTGGCTGCGGTGTGTCGCATCTGGTAGGCACGCCTGTGGGTCAGCCCCAGGTGACGCAGCAGCGGATTCCAGACCCGGTTGAGGAAGTTCTTGTTGTCGATGGGCTGACCCTTGCGGTTGCAGAAGACGTATTCCGACAACCGGGCCGTGGCCTGGTGCTGACGTTGCAGGGCATCAAAGACGATCTGGGTCATCTGGATGTCTCGCAGGCTGCCATCGGTCTTGAGCTCGTCCTCCTCGTTGAGGACCAGTGCTTCGCGCACCAGGATCAGCCTTCTCTCGAAATCGATGTACTTCCATTTCAGGCCATGGACCTCTCCCGTACGCATGCCCGTGAAGAAGCGCACGGTGAAGTAGTCTGTGTAGTCGACCCGAACCGTGTTGATGATGCGCTGCACCTCCTCCAGCGAGAACGGCTGCACATCGCTGCGCTTCATCTTCAGCGGTTTGATGTTTCTGAAGGCGGAAGTAAACTCATACCGGTCGGCCGCTTCATTGAGGATCTGTCGCAGCGGTTTCATCACGGAATTGATGCGTCGGTTGGAAAGGGTATGCTGGCTTTTGCGGGTGGTGACTTTGGCGAGTGAAGCCCGAAAATCCAGTACGTCTGCCTTTGTGATCTGGCCGACCTCCTTGTCCCTGAACCAGGGGATGAGGTACTTGTCCAGCGCGCCACGCTGCGTCACGCGGTAGCTCTTGCGCCAGGTCACTTCAGTCTGCTCAAACCACATCTCGGCAAAGTCCTTGAACAAAGGCGTGCCCACCGGTCGGTTGGTGTTTACCGGCGAGTTCGCGGCTTCCGGTGGTGTGGTTTGCTCGTCCTCCTTGCTTGGCAAGGGTTTGCCGAAAGTCTTCTGATAGTCGAAGCCGCCGAGGCTGATTTCTGCCTCGATCCGGTCGAGCACCTTCTGCAGGCGTTTGCGGTTGGCGGGGGTGTCGGTTAGTGCGGTTTGCTCCCGCATGCGGCGCCCTTGTAGCTTGAAGTCCAGAAACAATTGGCCGGTTTCTGGCCGGCTGCGCACACTACCCATGGATCGCTCCTCCGTTCGCCATCGGGATCGGCAGCGAAACTTCGTGCGAGTGCTTCGCCATGTCTGCTTCGATGGTTTCCCAGATGTAGAGGGTTTTGCGGCCACCGAACGGGCGTATGTAGTGCCGCCCCTCCAGCAGCACACTGTCCTTCAGGCGATCCCTGATCGTTCTGGCGTCGTACTTGATCCTCGTAGACAGTTCGTCGGTCGTCAGATAAGTCTGATGGTTCATCACAAGCTCCTGTATAATCAAACAATCAAGCGATACAAATTTTTATCGCTTGATGCTTAATGTACACCAAAAAGCTTGCTTGACAAGTCTTTTGATATCTTTTTTTATCGTTCGCAGGAAAAAGTCGTCATGATCCGGTTCAAGCTCGGGGAGATGATCGAGAAGCGGCAGTTTGCCGAGGGCCGCCGGATCACGATCAACGAGATCGCCAGCGCCACGGGCCTGAACCGCATGACGCTGTCCAAAATCCTGAATCAGAAGGGCTACGGCACGGGCACGGAAACAATCGACAAGCTTTGCGCCTACTTCTTTTGCGAAGTCTCTGATCTCATGGAATACGTACAAGACGTGTCTAATCCGGTCGACTCAGAATAAGTCGTTTAAGCCCACACGGGTGGCTGCTGTAGAGCTGGCCGGTCTTTGGACTTACACCACATCAAGGGATGCGACCTATTTAAATTACAGGGCGAGATGGCTGCGAAGCACGGCGGCAAAAAATTGAAGGGAGAGCGATGAAACTGGTACAGAACCGTGGCTCAGACCGCGCCATCGATCTGCTGCGCCCACATCTCAAAGGGGGCCATTTGCTTGGGTTCATGACGCCAACGTTCTCGCTCCACGCTTACGCAGAGCTGCGCGAGGCTCTGGCAGGCTTGAACGGCTCCCAGCTTATCTTGCCTGCCGAAGGCCAAGACTTGGAGCTTCAAGGTGGTGACGCTGACCGAGCCGCACGCAACCGGCTGCAGACGCGGTGGTTGGCCAACCAATGTGCGGACTGGCTAACCGGCAAGGTGGAGGTACGCCGAGCTCCCGGTCGAATTCCGCAGGGCACGGCCGTCATGCGCGATGCCGCAGTCATTCCCACCCAAGTGGTGATGGGGTCGGTCGCGCTGAGCACCGAAGGGTTGGGACTGACGCCGGGCAACCCACTGAACCTCACGCAGGCCTCGGAAAATGCAGCCGAAGCCACCGTGCTTGCGCAGTGGTTCGACCAGCAGTGGCGGGCATTGCCTTCCGACCCCGCCTCGGTTGAAGCCAGCAAGCAAGCATTACTCTCCGAACTTCGGCGTATTGGCGAGCATCGGGCGCCGTTCGCGATTTATGCGCTGATGCTGAACTATCTCTTCGGTGATCGTGAGGACGCGCTTGATGAAGAACGTATCGTCAAGTCCGCCACGGGTATTCGAAACACGGTGGTATGGAAGAAGCTGTTCAAGTTCCAGCGGGACGGCGTGGTGGGCGCCATTGACAAGCTGGCCCGCTTTGGCGGCTGCATCATCGCGGACAGCGTGGGCCTGGGCAAGACCTTCGAGGCCCTCGCCGTCATCAAGTACCACGAGCTGCGCAACGACCGAGTGCTGGTGCTCGCACCCAAGCGCCTGCGCGACAATTGGACCCTGTACAAGGCCAATGATAAGCGCAACGTTCTGGCTGCGGACCGGTTCAACTACGACGTTTTGAACCACACCGATTTGTCCCGCGACGGCGGCCAGTCCGGTGACATTGACCTGTCTCACGTGAACTGGGGCAACTACGACCTGGTCGTCATCGACGAAAGCCACAACTTCCGCAACAAGAAGTCTCCCCGACAAGGCAACGAAACGCGCTATGACCGCCTGATGCGCAAGATCATCAAGGAGGGGGTCAAGACCCGGGTTCTGATGCTGTCCGCCACACCGGTGAACAACCGACTGACCGACCTGCGCAATCAGATCGCATTTGCCACCGAAGGCAACGACACGGCACTGGCCGACCACGGCATCGACAGCGTTCAGCAAACCACTCGTAAGGCGCAGATCCAGTTCAACCGCTGGCTCAGCCTGGAGGAAAGCGAGCGCACGCCCAGCCGACTGGTTGAGATGCTGGGCTTCGACTACTTCACACTGCTGGACCACCTCACCATCGCGCGGTCGCGTCGACACATTCAGAAGTATTACGGCACTCAGGAAACCGGCCGCTTTCCTGATCGCCGACCGCCAATCAACATCAAAGCCGACGTGGATCGCGCAGGTCAGTTCCGTGCCATCAAAGAGATCAACCTAGAGATCCGCCGGCTGAATCTGGCCGCCTATGCCCCGTTGCGCTACGTGCTACCGCACAAGCAAGCGGCCTACGACGCCAAATACAGCACCGAGATCCGAGGCGGCGAAAGTTTCTTCCGCCAAGTCGACCGCGAGGAAAGCCTCATCCACCTGCTGCGGGTCAACGTACTCAAGCGTATGGAAAGTGCTGTGTCGTCTTTCGCACTGACGGTGCAAAGACAGTTGCGCGACGTGGAGGCTGTTCTCACTCAGATCGATCAACACGCCAATCAAACCGCCAATGGCGACGGTATCGAAGAGCTGGATATCGCCGATGTGGACATTGACGATCCAGCCTTTGAACCCCTGCTGGTCGGTCGCAAGGTCAAGGTGCTGCTGGGTGATGTCGACCTCATCCGCTGGCGTCAAGACCTTATTGAAGACCGGAATCGCCTGGACACGCTCCTAACGGCTGCCCAGCAGGTGGACGCAGCCAGGGACGCCAAGCTGGCCAAGCTGCGGGAGATGATCGAGCAGAAGTGCCAACATCCCATCAACGACGGCAACCGGAAGATCATCATCTTCACTGCGTTCTCAGATACCGCGCAGTACCTCTATGTCAACCTTGCGGAATGGGCCAAGACGGCACTGGGTATCGAATCTGCTCTCGTCACTGGTAGTGCCGGCATCCAGACCACGCTCACCGGGCTGCGCAAAAGCATGAGCAGCGTCCTATCCGCTTTTGCGCCGCGAGCCAAGGAGCGGCCAGCCGATATGGCCAGCGAGGGCGAGATCGACCTGCTGATCGCGACCGACTGCATCTCCGAAGGCCAGAACCTTCAGGATTGCGACTGGCTCATCAACTACGACATCCATTGGAACCCCGTTCGAATCATCCAGCGCTTTGGCCGGATTGACCGAATTGGCTCCCCCAACCAAAGCATTCAGCTTGTCAACTTCTGGCCCAACATGGCGCTGGACGAGTACATCGGCTTGGAGCAGCGTGTGAGCGGTAGGATGGTGCTGCTGGACGTTTCGGCCACCGGTGAGGAGAACCTCATCGAGCAGCAGTCCGGCGACCCGATGAACGACCTGGAGTACCGCCGCAAGCAACTCTTGAAGCTGCAAGACTCGGTCATCGACATGGAAGACCTCAGCAGCGGTGTCTCGATCACAGACCTGACACTCACTGACTTCCGCATCGATCTTGCACAGTTTCTTCGAGATCACCCCGCAGGGCTGGAAGAGATGCCACTGGGCGCTCATGCCGTCACCACCAGCATCGATGCCGACATTGAGCCCGGCATCATCTTCTGTCTGCGAGCGGAAGCGGCTGCCGCCAAGATGGCACCCACTGGCGCCGGCGCAGGGGATTACCCGCTCGCACCGGTTTACTTGGCCCATGTTGGAGAGGACGGCACCACCTTGTTGGCGTATCCCCAAGCCAAGCGCATTCTCGATCGACTCAAGCGCTTGTCGCTGGGCAGAGAACTGCCGGACGAAGGCGCCAGCGCGGTGTTCGACAAGCTCACTCGCCGGGGTGAGGACATGCGCCACGCCCAAAAGCTGCTGTCGTCTGCCATCGCCTCCGTCGTCGGCAAGAACGAAGAACGCGCCGTCGCCAGCCTTTTTTCTCCGGGTGGAACGCATGCCATCAAAGGCGAATTCGCAGGCGCGGGCGACTTCGAGGTGCTGGCCTTCATGGTGATCTTGCCAAACGGCTCCCAACTGACGCCATGACGGAGCAGATCAGTTTCAGCATCGACGACGTGGTCAGAGCGCTAGCTCTGCCTGACCGTTCGCGGGTGGACCAACGCATCCCGAAGAAGATGCTGGCCGAGCACGGCGCGCCCACGGCCGCTGATCGGCGCCTGCTGACCGATGGCATCGAAGAACTCCAGTGGGTTGCCGCATTGAAGCCTGGGACTGTCGCCATTCCAGATCACCGAGCCGATGGACGTGAATACCTTGAGATTGCTGTGTTGGCGCTGCAGGTGCGCGCGACGCACAACAAGCAGTCCCAGTGGCTGAGGCTGGCCGAGTTGGTGCACCGGGCCGTTCCGTACCCTGTGGTGCTGATCCAGGCCCTGCCCCCCGGCGGTTCAGTCACGCAAGACGAGGCAACGCCCGCGACGCCAGGGCAGTTGGCCGTCAGCCTGGCGCACAAGCGCGCTGCACAGAACGAAACGGGCAAGGTGGTTCTAGACGGTGAATTGATCCGCACTGAGCTGGGTGGCACCAACGGCATTGCGCCCCAGATCGCGGCCCGGTTGTTGGAGGCACTTGCACTGGACCGCCAGCCTCATCAAGACCTGATGGCCCTGTACCAGGGCTGGATGGACTGCCTGACCGCTGCGGAGGCCGCCCGCATTACGGGCCACTTCCGCCTAACCACGGACCCCAGCGACGCCGGCGCAAAGCGCGAGGCACTGCGCACCTGCCAACTGCTTGAACAAGAGGCAATCCGCCTGCGCAATCAAGCATCCAAAGAACGACAGATCGCCAAACAGGTCGAGCTGAACCTCGCACTGCAACGCTTGCAGGCCGACCTGACTGCGGCTCGCGCACGGCTGTAAACGCCGAGTGTCGCCTAGTTTCAGGCGCTACTCAGTTGCTTGCCAGTCCACGCTTCGATCACCCTGATTTGTAAAATAATTGAATTATCCGAAGATTTTCTGCGAAAATAAAGGTCTTATTTTAAAGGAGATGGATCATGCTGCTCGAATTCCGGGTTCGGAACTACCGTTCGATCCGCGACGAGCAAGTGCTGACCCTGATTGCCTCCAGCGACAAGGAGCTGGCTGACACCCACCTCGCACCCACAGGGCTCAAGGCCGCGGCACATGCGCTGCGCAGCGCGGTGGTGTACGGCCCCAACGCCAGCGGCAAGTCCAGCTTGCTGCGTGCACTGGACTACCTGCGCGCCGTCGTGGCAGAGTCCGCCACGGTCATCCAGCCTGGACAAACCTACAACGTTCAGCCCTTCAAGCTGGACCCAGCCAGCGCCCAGCAGCCGACCGAGTTCGAGATCACGTTCCTGCTGGCCGGCGTGCGGCACCAATATGCGTTTTCGATGACGGCTCAACGCATCGTCAACGAATCCCTGTTGGTGTACCGAAGCAGCAAGCCCACCCAGCTCT
The DNA here is from genome assembly GCA_030603635.1 of Burkholderiales bacterium. Lineage (GTDB taxonomy): Bacteria > Pseudomonadota > Gammaproteobacteria > Burkholderiales > Burkholderiaceae_C > Tepidicella. The sequence goes on from JAUVXK010000009.1 coordinate 19,338, forward strand.
TCAACCGCCAACACGTCGACGGGGACGTCTACGACTACGAATTCAGCACGTACCTGAGCGGCCCGCGCAAGGTCTGGCAAGAGAGCACCCGCCCTAACTCCTTGTTCTTGTCTATGGCGGCCCAGCTCAACAGTGAGCAGTTGGGCCCTGTGTTCAACTGGATCGTCCGCAACATCGTCTTTCTGCCGGCTGGTGCAAGCGTGCTGCCCGACTTCACCACAGCGCTGTTGACCACCGCTGAGGGTCGGGCTTCCATTCGTGACTTCCTGTCAACGGCAGACATCTCCATTGCCGACGTGCAGGCCGTATCGCACAAAGGCATGCACACGCAGTTCGTGATGAGCGCCAGCGGCGTGCAGCAAGCAAGCCAAGAGGAGCGCGAACTCCTGCTCCCCGTTTTTGAGCACAGCACGCCCAAGGGCTCGGCCAAGTTCGAGTTGCACGATGAATCCGAGGGCACACAGCGCCTTTACGGCTTGATCGCCCCGGTGCTGGACTGCCTGCGCGAAGGGCGCGTGCTGGTGGTGGATGAGTTAGACAGCAGCCTGCACACCCTGCTGGTGCGGCGACTGATCGCCATGTTCCAGACGCCCGAGCTCAACCCTCATGGCGCACAGCTGATCTTCAGCACCCATGACACCTCTTTGCTCGACCACACGCTGTTCCGTCGCGACCAGATCTGGTTCACCGAGAAAGACGCCGACCAGGCCACACACCTGTATCCGTTAACGGACTTCAGCCCCCGCAAGCAAGAAGCCTGGGAGCGTGGCTACCTGGCGGGCCGCTACGGCGCGGTGCCCTTCTTCGCCGACTGGCCCGCATCTGCCAAGGCCAAGGCCCGGTAACGCAATGGGGAAGGACAACCAGCCCAAGCATCGGCAGGCCGTCCGCGACCTGCGGCGGCGTGCTGCAGTGCGGCAGCCCTATGAGCGCTTGCTGATCGTCTGCGAGGGGGAGAAGACCGAGCCCCAGTACCTGCGCGAGATCCAGCAAGCCTATCGGCTGGCGACGGCCCACGTGCAAGTGCTGCACAGCCAGATCGGTACCGAGCCGCTGCAGGTGCTGGAGTACGCCCTGGCAGTCTTCAAAGAAGGCGACCGTGCGCATGGCGTCCACCCCGGCGAGTTCGATCGCATCGTCGTGGTGTTTGACCGTGACCAACATCTAACCTACCACGCGGCGTTGGCGAAAGCGGCGGCACAAAGCGGCAGGCTGCGAAACGACAACCGTGTTGCCGTGCCGGTGGATGTGGTCGCCTCGGTGCCGTGCTTCGAGCTCTGGTTGCTGCTGCATTTTGAAGACGTGCACGCTCCACTGCACCGGCACGAGGCGCTGGCGCGACTGAAGGTCCATCTGCCTAACTACGAGAAGGGTGGCGGCGGCCACTGGGTGGCCACGCAGGACCTGCTAGGCGAAGCGACCCAGCGTGCGCAACGCCTGGCAGGCATCACCACGGCCCACGATGGCACACAACCCTACACCGCGATGCACGAGCTCGTCTTGCGACTCGTGCACTTGAAAGATTGATCGCATTCCAACGCAGGGAAGACACATGACGATGAAGAAGATTGAAGCTGGTGCGCCAGAGACCCAATCGGCCAACCTGGTGGCTGACAACGTGGCGCAGTTGCGGGCACTGTTCCCGGAGCTGGTGACCGAGGGCCCAAATGGCCCAGCCATCAACATGGACGTGCTGAAGGCGCTGGTGGGCGACGCGACGGTGACCGACGCCGAAGAGAAGTACGGCCTGAACTGGCACGGCAAGCGTGCCGCGCGGCAACTGGCGCTGACGCCCAGCACCGGCACGCTGCGCCCCTGCCCGGACGAAAGCGTGGACTGGGACACCACGAAGAACCTGATGATCGAGGGCGACAACCTCGAAGTGCTGAAGCTGCTGCAGAAGAGCTACGCCGGCAAGGTCAAGCTGATCACGATCGACCCGCCGTACAACACAGGCAAGGATTTCGTCTACCCAGACAACTTCCACGACAGCATCCAGAACTACCTGGAGTTGACTGGCCAAGCCGAAGGCTCACGCCGCATAAGCTCGCACACCGAAGCCAGCGGGCGTTTCCACACCGACTGGCTAAACATGCTGTACCCGCGCCTCAAGCTGGCTCACAGCCTGCTGCGCCAGGACGGCGCCATCTTCGTCAGCATCGCCGACCACGAGATTCACAACCTTCGTGCGGTGATGAACGAGATCTTTGGTGAAGAGAACTTCATCGCTACCGTCATCTGGCAGAAAGTTTTTTCGCCGAAGAACTCCGCCCGACATTTTTCGGAAGACCATGACTACATCGTCGTGTACGCCAAGAATGCTGAGGCTTGGACTCCGCGCCTTCTGCCACGGACGCAGGAGATGGAGGCGCGATATGCGAACCCCGATAACGATCCAAGGGGGCCGTGGACCTCGGGCGACCTCTCGGCCCGCAATTACTACGGCGAAGGGACATATCCCGTCACTTGTCCATCCGGCCGAGTCATTGATGGTCCCCCGCCAGGAACGTATTGGCGTGTCTCCAAAACGAAGTTCGATGAAATGGACCGAGACGGCCGCATTTGGTGGGGCGCTGACGGCGGCAACATGCCCCGAATGAAGCGGTTTTTATCCGAGGTCAAAGATGGGCGCACTCCGCAGACTCTCTGGACTTATGACGAGGTAGGTCATACACAGGAGGCTAAAAAGGAACTGATGGCAGCCGTGGAGTTCCCCAACTCCGACGTGGTCTTCGATACGCCAAAACCCACCCGGCTGATGCGCCGAATCCTCCAGCTCGGCACCTCGCCCAAGGGTAGCGATCTGGTGCTCGACTTCTTCGCCGGCACGGGAACGACGATGGACGCCTTGTTCGCGCTGAACGCGGAGGACGGCGGCAATCGGCGCTGCATCCTCGTGCAACTTCCCGAGCCGCTGGAGGGGGCAGAGTCAGCCGGGTGGAAGACCATTGCTGACGTGACCAAAGCACGCGTGCGCGGCGCAGGCAAGCGCCACAAGACGGCAGATCCCATGTTCACTGGCGACGTCGGCTTTCGCTGCTTCAGGCTGGACACGTCCAACATCGCCGCCTGGTCGCCCAAGATCGAGGATCTGAAGTCCTCTCTATTCGACCATGCGGAACACCTTGTCGAGGGCCGTACGGCGGCAGACGTGCTCTATGAACTTCTGCTGAAACTTGGCCTGGACCTGTGCGTGCCGTCTTCAACCAAGACGATCGCGGGCAAACAAGTGCATAGCGTGGCTGGTGGCGTGTTGATAACCTGCCTCGAGTCAAGCATCAGCGCGCACGAGGTCGAAGCCCTGGCGCAGGGCATTGTGGCTTGGCGCAAAGAGCTCGCCCCTGCCGGAGACACTACCTGTGTTTTCCGCGACAGTGCCTTTGCCGACGACGTGGCCAAGACCAACATAGCCGCGATCCTGGAGCAGAACGGCATCGCCAACGTTCGCAGTTTGTGAGGCCGATGCGATGAAACTTCACTTCGAACCCAACCTGGACTACCAGCTCCAGGCCATCGAGTCGGTCTGCGACTTGTTTCGCGGGCAAGAGATCTGCCGCACCGAGTTCACTGTCAACATGAGGTCGCCAGACCAGCAGTTGACCCTGGGCATGGCCGACTCTGACAAGGGCCTGGGTAACCGCTTGACCCTGCTGGATGACCAGTTGCTGGATAACCTGCGCAGCGTGCAGTTGCGCAACGGCCTGCCGCCCTCAAGCACTCTGGCATCGGGCGACTTCACAGTGGAGATGGAGACCGGCACCGGCAAGACCTACGTCTACCTGCGCACCATCTTCGAGCTGAACAAGCGCTACGGCTTCACCAAGTTCGTCATCGTGGTGCCTTCGGTGGCGATCAAGGAAGGCGTTTACAAGTCGCTGCAGATCACCGAGGAGCACTTCAAGAGCATGTACGCCGGCGTGCCGGTGGACTTCTTTTTGTACGACTCCAGCAAGCTGGGCCAGGTGCGCAACTTCGCCACCAGCGCCACCATTCAGATCATGGTGGTGACGGTGGGCGCCATCAACAAGAAAGAGGTGAACAACCTCTACAAGGACAGTGAAAAAACCGGCGGTGAAAAACCCATCGACCTCATCCGCGCCACACGCCCCATCGTCATTGTGGATGAGCCGCAGAGCGTGGACGGCGGTCTGAGCGGTGCGGGCAAAGCCGCACTTGAAGCGATGAACCCGCTGTGCACCCTGCGCTATTCCGCCACCCACGCCGACAAGCACCACATGGTGTACCGCCTGGACGCGGTGGACGCCTACGAGCGCAAGCTGGTGAAGCAGATTGAGGTGGCTGCGGCCACCATTGAGGACGCGTTTAACAAACCCTACGTGCGCCTGCTGGAGGTGAGCAACAAGAAGGGCATTTCGGCCAAGGTCGAGCTGCACGTGCAGACGGCCACCGGTGTCAAGCCGCAAGTGCTGACGGTGAACGATGGCGACGACTTGGAGCAGTTAACCAAACGGGCGGTGTACGCCGACTTCCGCATTGGCGAGATAAACACCGCCAAGGGCGAAGAGTTCATGGAGCTTCGTTACCCCGGTGGTGAGGTGTATTTAGCCTTGGGTCAGGCCCATGGCGAGGTGGACGCCCTGGCCGTGCAGCGCGAGATGATCCGCCGCACCATCAAGGAACACCTGGAGAAAGAGAAGCTGCTGCGCCCCAAAGGCATCAAGGTGCTGTCGCTGTTCTTCATCGAATCGGTGGCGCGCTACCGCCAGTACGACCAGGACGGCAACCCGGTCAAGGGCGACTACGCCCGTATCTTTGAAGAAGAGTACCGACGCGCGGCCAAACTGCCGGCCTTTCAGAGCCTGTTTGGCGAGGTGGACTTGGCGCAGGAAGCCGCCGCCGTGCACGACGGCTACTTCTCCATCGACAAGAAGGGCCGCTGGGCCGACCCTGAGCTGGACAAAGAAGGCGGCCTGAAAAACGAAACCAGCCGCGCCGACGCCGAGCGGGGCTACAACCTCATCATGAAAGAGAAGGAGAAGCTGCTGACCTTCAGCACGCCGCTGAAGTTCATCTTTTCCCACTCGGCCCTGAAAGAAGGTTGGGACAACCCCAACGTTTTCCAGATCTGCGCGCTGCGCGAGATGGGCAGCGAGCGCGAGCGCCGCCAGACCTTGGGCCGGGGCCTGCGCCTGTGCGTCAACCAAGACGGCCAGCGCGTCTACGGCCACGACATCAACCGACTCACGGTGATCGCGACGGAGTCGTACCAGGAATTCGCGGACAACCTGCAGAAGGAAATTGAGGCCGACACCGGCATCCGCTTCGGCATCGTGGAGCAACACCAGTTCGCGTCCATCGCCATCACCACGCCAGAGGGCAAGGTGGCTCCACTGGGCGTGGACCAATCCAAGGCGCTGTGGGACCACCTGCGGGCAGCGGGCCACATCGACGCCAAGGGCAAGGTGCAGGACACGCTGAAGCTGGCCCTCAAGGACGGCACGCTGGCCTTGCCTGTTGAATTCGAACCCTACCGTGGGCAGGTGACCGAGCTGCTGCGCAAGGTGACCGGCCGCGTTGAAGTTAAGAACCGTGATGAGCGGGAGACCGTGCCGCTGCGCAAGGGCCTCGACGGCAAGGCCGTGACCCTGAGCGAGGACTTCAAAGCGCTGTGGGACCGAATCAAGCACAAGACCACTTACCGGGTGCAGTTCGACAACGACAAGCTGATCCGCGATTGCACAGAAGCCCTCCGACGGGATTTGAGCATTGCCCGCGCCCGACTGCAGTGGCGCAAGGCAGAGATCGGCATCGGCAAAGCCGGTGTGGAAGCCACCGAGGTGCAGGGTGCTGCAACCGTCGTGCTGGATGAGGCCGATGTCGAGTTGCCCGACCTCCTGACAGACCTGCAGGACCGAACCCAACTGACCCGGCGCACGCTGGTGAAGATCTTGACCGAATGCGATCGCCTGGACGACTTCAAGCGCAATCCGCAGCAGTTCATTGAGCAGTCCGCAGAGATCATCAACCGCTGCAAGCGCTTGGCCTTGGTGGACGGCATTCGGTATCAAAAGCTGGGGGATGACGCTTACTGGGCCCAGGAGCTCTTTGAAACAGAAGAGCTGACCGGCTACCTGACCAACATGCTGCGGGACACGCAACGCTCGATTTATCAGCACGTCGTCTTCGACTCAACCACCGAGCGCGACTTTGCCGATGCGCTTGAAAAGAACGAGGCCGTGGTGCTGTATGCCAAGCTGCCAGGCTGGTTCAAAGTGCCGACCCCGCTGGGCAGTTACAACCCCGACTGGGCGGTCTTGATGGAGAAGGACGGCAGTCAGCGCCTGTACTTCGTGGTCGAAACGAAGAGCAGCTTGTTCACCGATGACCTGCGCAACAAGGAACGCGCCAAGATCGAATGTGGCAAGGCGCACTTCGAAGCGCTGGCGGCTGGTGAGAACCCGGCCAAGTACCTTGTGGCAACGTCGGTCGGGGATGTTTTGAAAACGATGGTTTGAGGGGTGCCGCCCGACGCCCATATCGTTCTCTTTCTCCACGATTTGCGGGGTGCCTTGCAATAAGTTCTGCAGCCCTAGCCTGGCTGCCTTCCCACCAGAGTAGGGGAAGCTGTGCTGATTCGCCGAACGGAATCTCTCTGCACTTCGAATCTGAACGTTCGGGGTTCGACAGTCGCCATCAACCTGGGAACCCTTGCTCAATCCTGACCGGTCAGAGGATTTCTCCCTGGCGATGATACGCAAGCAGGCGCTGGAGATCTCCTGAGCGGCAGTACTTCATCCATCGGCACTTGGACCAATACTCAAATTTCTACTTGCCACAAAATTCAATGGCACAGACTTGGCACAGCCAAGGCACAGATCGAATTCGGGTAAGTCTGATGACGACAGGACACTTTTTAGTATGTGCCTTTTACAACGACGCCAAGCCGCTGGCAGGGCACAGATTTTGGGGGGAATTGGTAACCCAAAATCGCGTAAGTCGTTGATTTTGGCGCGGCTGGCGGGGATCGAACCCACGACCCTCGGCTTCGGAGGCCGATACTCTATCCACTGAGCTACAGCCGCTGGACCAGCGTGGATTCTAGCAGGCCAGGCCGTTTGCGGTTTCGGATGGCCTGGGGTGAACGACTATAATCGCCGAATTCCTGAGCGCATCAGGCGGGCAACACAGCCCTATCTTCTGCACCAGCATCCTGAGGATTTTCATGAGCGACGCGCACGACGACCACACCGGCCCCATCAAGACGCCCAAGCAACTGTTCTGGACGGCCTTCTTCTCGTTTGTGGTTCCGGTGTTCCTGATCATCGGTCTGGTGTATTTCGTCACCCGGGCCGACAAGCCTGCTGCCGGCGCTGTCAATCAGGAACTGGCCACCGCCATCCGCATCCAGCGGGTCGGCTCCGTTGAGCTTCGTGACGCCAACCGCGTGCTGCAAAACGGCGAGTCTGTCTACCGTGCCCAGTGCGCGGCCTGTCACGATGCCGGCCTCGTGGGCGCACCGAAGTTTGGCTCTGCCGCCGACTGGTCTGCACGACTGGGTGCCGGGCTGGACAATCTGGTTCAGGCCGCCCTCCAGGGCAAAGGTGCCATGGGCCCACAGTCTGGCGGCGCCTTTGAAGACCTCGAAATCGCCCGGGCCGTGGTCTTTCTGGTGAACTCCGGCGGCGCCAGCTACGAAGAACCGGCCCAGCCCGCCCCCGCCGAGTAAGCCTCCGCGCCTCATACCAGCCCGCCCTGTGCGGGCTTTTTCACGTCCGTACCTGTGCAGCCTGCGGACTGATCACACAGCCTGCCCGCTCCAGCACGCCTGCATACGGCAGGGGCTCCAGCCCCCAGACGCCTTCCTCGATCAACCGCGCTGCCCGGTGCATGTCCTGGCTGTGCACATTGCCCCAGCCCCGCTCGGTTTGCAGGTATAGCCAGCCCTCTTCATCTGTCCAGGCCTGCTGCACCGCAACGGGCTGGCCCGTATGGGTTCGCACCTCCCCTGTGTCGTCCACCCGCCACACCCAGGGCAACCGTTCGAGTTCCACATATACACGCTGAGGGCCGTTCTGGAAGTACCACTGCCCATGCTCGTCACAGTCGTAGTTCCGGTGGATGAATGCGATCAGCTTGTCATGCCGGAGTTCGGCGCCACGGCTTTCAACCGTTGCCCCTGCACCGGCAAAGGGACCGGCCCGTTGCGCACGCTCGTCCCTCATCCACCAACGGCCCCGGGCATCCAGACCCAGCCACCCATAACAGTGCGGCACGTTCGGCCATTTGGCCATTGCCGCCTTGACGATTTCATCCATGGCCGGCTCCTGTGGCGCTGGCCAGCCACTGGCAGACGGCTTTCGGCATCGCATCCAGCCACACCCCCGGGCCCTCCGGACGCCTCCCGCCGGTCGCGAACCCCACATGCCCCCCGTGTCGAGGCTGCCAAAGGGCGACATGTCCCGGCACCTCTGCCACCGTGGGGAGGCTGGCAGCCGGCACAAAAGGATCGTTGCGAGCGTTCAGCACCAGGGTGGGCAAACGCAGGCTCCTCATCCCAGGCTTCGCGGAAGCACGCCGCCAGTAGTCGTGCACGCCTGCAAAGCCATGCAGCGGTGCCGTGAAGGCATCGTCAAACGCCTGCAAGGTCTTCGCGGCCAGGGCATGCTCCAGGTCAAAAAGGCCGGGGTACTGCGCCCACTTCTGCCGTGCCTTGTGCTTCATGGTTCGCAGGAACATGCGGGCATACACCTGCCGGTTGAACCCCCTGTCGATGGCGTGTCCAGCGGCGGTCAGATCCAGCGGCGACGACACCGCGGCGACGGCACCGACCAGGCGGCCTGCCTCTTCTCCGGCCTCCTGTGCCCACCGCAACAAGGCATTCCCTCCCAGCGACACGCCCACGGCCATCACGGTCGTCTGCGGCCCAACGGCTTCCCGCACGCGTCCCAATATCCAGCCGATCTCCTCGAAATCCCCGGAGTGGTAGGCCCGGGGCGCCCGGTTGATTTCGCCTGAACAACCCCTGAAATGGGGGATCTTCAAGCGCCAGCCCCGCTTCAAGGCCTGCCTCGCAAACGCCTGGGCGTAATGGCTGGCCGAACAGCCTTCCAGACCGTGAAACAGCACCAGAACCGGCGTCTGTGGTGAAACATGCCCCTCGGGCAGATGGTCCACGTCAATGAAATCACCGTCCGGCGTGGTCCAGCGCTCTCGTTCGAACGCTTCGGTGCGTGCGAAACGCCTGCCCCACCAGGCAGCCCCTATGGTCTGGAGATTTCCGCCTGGCATCCACCAGGGTGCTCGGTAGGTCCAGTTCATCGCTTCAATGCAGAGTCTGGCTGGGCACAGGCGGGTGCGCAGTCCGCCGCGGCTGACCCGGGCTGGCATGATGGACGGCCAAACGCCAGCCTGCAGCCGACAGGACATACACGTTGGTCGCGAACACGGTGGCCTCGCGCAGCCCATCGTCGGCAGGCAGGCGCACGGTCTCCAGCACGCTGTGCACCGCCACGCCACCAAACACCGACTGGTGCACCCGCTCCGGTCGCACCGCGATCGGCCCATGCTCGAACAGGGCCTCGAACGACGACGCAATGGCCTGCAATCCGATCAGCCTGGGACCGCCTGGCTGCACGCATACAGGGTCCTCTTCATCGGTCCAGCACGCCATCAGGGCGTCCAACCGGCCTTGTTGCAGGGCCTCGTAAAACGCGTTCTCCACCTGATCCGGTGTCGTCTGGGTAGGCATCGGGGGTTTCATGGGCGCATTGTGCCTCCAGCCGGAAACCCCGTCATCCCTTAAAACAAAACCGCCTGCAAGAGGCGGTTTCGAGAAGCGTCGCGTGCGGTGCGAAACCGCGCCTTCAGCGCTTCTGACGGTACTTGCGCAGCGCCGCGATCTGAGCTGCCATGACAGCCAGTTCGGACGTGGCCTTGGCCAGATCCACGTCGCTCTTGGCGTTCTTCAGGGCTTCCTCGGCGGACTTGCGGGCCTCGCTGGCCTTGGCTTCGTCCAGGTCCTTGCCCCGGATGGCGGTGTCGCTCAACACCGTCACCACACGCGGCTGCACCTCAAGAATGCCCCCGGCGACGAACACGAATTCCTCGCCGCCGTCGGCCTTCTCGATACGCACCGCACCGGGCTTGATCCGGGTGATCAGCGGCACGTGGCCCGGCAGAATGCCGAGTTCGCCGGCTTCACCCGGCAGCGCGACAAACTTGGCCGGACCGCTGAAGATAGACTCTTCCGCGCTCACCACCTCGACTTGTATCGTGCTCATCTCTACTCCTTGTCAAAAGTCGTTGGCCTGGGGCCGCCCTGACGGCAGGGCGCCGAAGCGGCCCGGTACATCAGGCCAATTTCTTGGCTTTCTCGAAGGCTTCGTCGATGGTGCCGACCATGTAGAAGGCCTGCTCGGGCAGGTGATCGCACTCGCCGTTGGTGATCATCTTGAAACCACGGATGGTTTCGGACAGCGGCACGTACTTGCCGGGCGCGCCGGTGAACACCTCGGCCACGTGGAACGGCTGCGACAGGAAACGCTGGATCTTGCGGGCACGGGCCACGGCCAGCTTGTCTTCCGGCGCCAGTTCATCCATGCCCAGAATGGCGATGATGTCACGCAGCTCCTTGTAGCGCTGCAGGGTGCCCTGGACGGCGCGGGCCACGGAGTAGTGCTCCTCGCCCACGACCAGCGGGTCCAGCTGGCGGGAAGTCGAGTCCAGCGGGTCCACGGCGGGGTAGATACCCAGCGCAGCGATGTCACGCGACAGCACCACGGTGGAGTCCAGGTGGGCGAAGGTGGTGGCGGGCGACGGGTCGGTCAAGTCGTCCGCCGGCACGTACACGGCCTGGATGGAGGTGATCGAGCCGACCTTGGTGGAGGTGATGCGCTCCTGCAGACGACCCATTTCCTCGGCCAGCGTGGGCTGGTAACCCACGGCGGAAGGCATACGGCCCAGCAGCGCGGACACTTCGGTACCGGCCAGGGTGTAACGGTAGATGTTGTCCACGAAGAACAGCACGTCACGGCCTTCGTCCCGGAACGATTCGGCGATGGTCAGACCGGTCAGGGCCACGCGCAGACGGTTGCCCGGCGGCTCGTTCATCTGACCGTAGACCATGGCCACCTTGGATTCGGCCAGGTTGTCCAGCTTCACCACGCCGGATTCGGCCATCTCGTGGTAGAAGTCGTTGCCTTCACGGGTACGCTCACCCACGCCAGCGAACACGGACAGACCCGAGTGCGCCTTGGCGATGTTGTTGATGAGCTCCATCATGTTCACGGTCTTGCCCACACCGGCACCGCCGAACAGACCCACCTTGCCGCCCTTCGCGAAGGGGCACACCAGGTCGATCACCTTGATGCCGGTCTCCAGCAGTTCCTGCGAGGGAGACAGCTCGTCGTAGGCGGGAGCCTTGCGGTGGATCGACGCGGTCAGCGTCTGGTCCACGGGACCGCGCTCGTCAATGGGCGTGCCAAGCACGTCCATGATGCGGCCCAGGGTGGCCTTGCCCACGGGCACGGTGATGGGCGCGTTGGTGTTGGTCACGACCATGCCACGACGCAGACCGTCGGACGAACCCAGCGCGATGGTGCGGACCACGCCGTCACCCAGCTGTTGCTGCACTTCCAGAGTCAGTGCAGAACCTTCCATTTTCAGGGCGTCGTAGACGCGGGGCATCTGGTCGCGCGGAAACTCCACGTCGACCACGGCGCCGATACACTGAACAATCTTGCCTTGTGCTTGAGACATGATGGATACCTTCAAATTTCTTTAAGTCTTCGAGTCCCCGACCTCAAACGGCCGCGGCGCCTGCAACGATTTCCGACAGTTCCTTCGTGATGCCGGCCTGCCGGGTCTTGTTGTAGACCAGCTTGAGCTCGTTGATCACGTTGCCGGCGTTGTCGGTTGCCGCCTTCATGGCCACCATGCGTGCGGACTGCTCCGACGCCATGTTCTCGGCCACCGCCTGATACACCTGCGATTCGATGTAGCGCAACAGCAGCTCGTCGATGACGGTCTGTGCGTCCGGTTCGTAGATGTAGTCCCAGTCGTGTCCGGCTTCACCTTGCTCCAGATCCTGAGTGGTCAGGGGGAGCAACTGCTGCACCACGGCTTCCTGTTTCATCGTATTGATGAATCGGGTGTAGCACAGATACACGGCATTCACGCGACCTTCCGTGTAAGCATCCAGCAGCACCTTGACCGGACCGATCAGCTTGTCCAGATGGGGGGTGTCACCGAGACCCGTCACATGAGACACGACCTTGGCGCCGATACGGTTCAGGAAGCCCAGGCCCTTGTTGCCGATAGCCACCGCCTCAGCGGACTGCCCCTTGGCCTGGAGGTCCTTGAGCTGGCCCGTCACCACGCGCAAGACGTTGGTGTTCATGCCACCACACAACCCTTTGTCGGTGGTGACCACGATCATGCCAGCCACCTGAGCCTTGTCGTTGGTCACCATGAACGGGTGTTGGTATTCCGGGTTGGCACGGCTGAGGTTGGCAGCGATCTGGCGCACCTTCTCGCTGTACGGCCGGGCCATGCGCATGCGGTCCTGCGCCTTGCGCATCTTGGAGGCGGCCACCATTTCCATGGCTTTGGTGATCTTCTTGGTGTTTTCCACCGATTTGATCTTGCCGCGAATTTCCTTGCCTGCTGCCATTGATGCTCCTTATCTGGTCGCCAGCGACCGCATCAGTAGGTGCCGGTCTTCTTGAACTCGGCGATGGCCGTGTTCAGTTCAGCTTCGGCGTCCTTGTCCATGGCCTTGGCGCTTTCAAGCTTGGCCAACAGGGCGGCGTACTTGTCCTTCAGGTACGCATGCAAACCCGCTTCAAAAGCCAGCACCTTCTTCACGTCCACGTCGTCCAGGTAGCCCTTGTTCGCGGCGTACAGCGAAGCGGCCATCAGGCTGATGGGCAACGGCGCGTACTGGCCTTGCTTCAGCAGCTCGGTCACGCGGGCACCGCGCTCCAGCTGCTTGCGGGTCGCTTCGTCCAGATCGGAGGCGAACTGCGCAAAGGCTGCCAGTTCACGGTACTGCGCCAGGTCGGTACGGATACCGCCCGACAGGCTCTTGACCAGCTTGGTCTGCGCTGCACCACCCACGCGGGACACCGAAATACCGGCGTTGATGGCGGGACGGATACCGGCGTTGAACAGGTTGGTTTCCAGGAAGATCTGGCCGTCGGTGATCGAGATCACGTTGGTCGGCACGAAGGCGGACACGTCGCCGGCTTGCGTCTCGATGATCGGCAGGGCGGTCAGCGAACCGGTCTTGCCCTTGACTTCACCCTTGGTGAAGGCTTCGACGTAGTCGGCGTTCACGCGGGCGGCGCGCTCGAGCAGACGGCTGTGCAGGTAGAACACGTCGCCAGGGTAGGCTTCGCGACCCGGCGGGCGGCGCAGCAGCAGCGACACCTGGCGGTAGGCCACGGCCTGCTTGGACAGGTCGTCGTACACGATCAGGGCGTCTTCACCGCGGTCGCGGAAGTATTCGCCCATGGTGCAGCCCGAATAGGCCGACAGGTACTGCATCGCGGCCGATTCGGAAGCGGAAGCGGCGACCACGATGGTGTAGTCCATGGCACCGGCTTGTTCCAGCGCACGCACCACGTTCTTGATGGACGACGCCTTCTGACCGATGGCAACGTACACGCAGGTCACGCCCTGGCCCTTCTGGTTGATGATCGCGTCGATCGCCACGGCGGTCTTGCCGGTCTGGCGGTCGCCAATGATCAGTTCGCGCTGACCACGGCCCACGGGCACCATGGAGTCGATACACTTCAGACCGGACTGCAGCGGCTGGTCCACCGATTGACGTGCGATCACGCCCGGGGCAACCTTCTCGATCACGTCCGTCATCTTGGCGTTGATCGGGCCTTTGCCATCGATCGGCTGACCCAGGGCGTTAACCACACGGCCGATCAGTTCCGGACCCACCGGCACTTCCAGAATGCGGCCGGTGCACTTGACGGTATCGCCTTCGGAAATGTGCTCGTACTCGCCCAGGATCACGGCGCCCACGGAGTCACGCTCCAGGTTCAGCGCCAGACCAAAGCTGGGTTGACCGTCCTTGGTGGCCGGGAATTCCAGCATTTCGCCCTGCATCACGTCGCTCAGGCCGTGGATGCGGACGATACCGTCGGTCACGGACACCACGGTACCCTGGTTGCGCACATCGGCAGAGGGGGCCAAGCCTTCGATGCGGGACTTGATCAGTTCAGAAATTTCTGCGGGATTGAGTTGCATGACTCTTTCCTTCTTTCGTAAATTGTGACGCTTAGGGACACACCGCGGCTCACGCCGTCAGGGCCACTCTCATTTGTTCCAAGCGGGCTTTGATCGAGGTGTCCAGCACCTCGTCGCCCACCACCACGCGCACGCCGCCGATGAGTTCGGGCTGCAGCACAACCTGGAGGTTGAGCTTGCGACCGAAACGCTTTTCAAGAACGCCGGCCAGATCGGCCAGACCAGCGGCGTCGATGTCGTAGGCGCTGTACACCACGGCATCGGAGCTGCCCAGCTGGGCGTTCATCAGGTCGCGGAACTGTTGTGCGATTTCAGGCAACACCGCCACGCGACCGTTTTCGATCACGGTGCGCAGGAAGTTGCGGCCCATCTCGGGCAATGCCTGCTTGGCCACGCCCGCAATCACGTCGAACACCTGTTCGGTCGTGACTTTGGGGTTGTCGGCGAACTGGAGCAACTGCTCGTTGCCGGCAATGGCGGCCAGTTCATCGAGCCACAGGGCTGCGGCAGGCGCATCCGCCCGGGCGGCCTTGAACAGCGCTTCGGCGTAGGGTCGTGCGATGGTGGCGATTTCGGCCATGGGTCAACCTTTAGTGCGCGGATCAGAGTTCGGTCTTCAGGCGGGTCAGAAGCTCGGCGTGCACGCCGGCATTGACTTCGCGCTGGAGGATTTGCTCGGCACCCTTGACCGCCAGGTTCGCCACCTGCTCACGCAGCGTCTCGCGGGCCTTGAGCACCTGCTGCTCGGCATCGGCCTTGGCAGAAGCCACGATCTTGGCGGCCTCTTCACTGGCGCGAGCCTTGGCCTCTTCGATGATCTGCTGGGCACGGCGCTCGGCATCGGCCAGGCGGACTGCGGACTCGTTGCGCGACTTGCTCAGCTCTTCCTCGACGCGCTTGTTGGCTACGGCGAGTTCGGTCTTGGCTTTTTCGGAAGCAGCCAGGCCTTCGGAAATCTTTTGCGCACGCTCATCCAGGGCCTTGGCGATCGGGGGCCACACGAACTTCATCGTGAACCACACCAGAATCGCAAAGACAATGGCTTGCGCAAAGAGGGTTGCATTGAGATTCATAGCAACGCCTTTCTGTGTGTTTGACTGAGAGTTGAAACGCTGCTTGCCGTGGTGAGCGCCGCGGCTTCAGACCGCAGCGCTCCCTTCCTCACAGCAAGACGATCAGAGGACGAAGGGATTGGCGAAGGCGAACAGCAGAGCGATGGCCACACCGATCAGGAAGGCCGCGTCGATCAGGCCGGCCAGAATGAACATCTTGGTCTGCAGGTCGTTCATCAGTTCAGGCTGGCGAGCAGAAGACTCGAGGAACTTGCCACCCATCAGCGCAATGCCGATCGAAGCGCCGATGGCACCCAGACCCACGATGATGCCGCAAGCCAGAGCAACGAGACCCAGAACGTTTTCCATGATGATTCCTTTGATTTGAGAGGAAGGTTGAGGTTAAAGAGAAAGAAAAAACACCTTGTGCGGCCGAAGCGGATGCCCAGCGTGCTCAGTGCGCGTCATGCGCCTGACCCAGATAAATCAGGGCCAGCGTCATGAAGATGAACGCCTGCAGGGTGATGACCAGGATGTGGAACAACGCCCAGATGGTGCCGGCGATCAGGTGCCCGACGAAGAACAGGCCCCCGCTGATCGACAGGGCGGCATAGCCACCGAGCAGTGCGATCAGCATGAACACCAGTTCACCCGCGAACAAGTTGCCAAACAATCGCATGCCGTGCGAAACCGTCTTCGCCACGAACTCGATCATTTGCATGAGGAAGTTGACCACGCCCAGCACCAGCGCCCCGATGGGGTTCTTGCTGGTTCCGAAAGGAGCGGTCACCAGTTCGTGGGCCCAGCCACCGAGGCCCTTGATCTTGATGTTGTAGTACAGGCACATCAGAAGCACCGACACCGACAGCCCCAGCGTGGTGGACAGGTCGGCCGTGGGCACGACGCGCATGTAGTCCTTCATGCCAAAGACGGCATGCAGACCGGAGTCGGTATGGTCATGGACGAAGGGAATGCCGTGCGCCCAGATGAAGGGGATCAGATCCACAGGAATCAGGTCCATGAAGTTCATCATGAAGACCCAGCAGAACACGACCAGGGCCATGGGCGCGATCACCTTGCGGCTGGCGGCATTGTGGATCACGGACTTGGCCTGGTTGTCCACCATCTCGACCAGCAGCTCGACGAATGCCTGGAAGCGACCGGGGACACCGGCGGTGGCCTTGCGGGCAGCGGAATAGAGGAACCAGCAGACAAGAATACCGAGCACGATATTGACCACCACCGAGTCGATGTTGACGATGGTGAAGTCGATCACGCTCGTCTGCTTGTCGGTCGCCAGGTGACCGAGGTGGTGGCGGATGTACTCGCCCGGGGTGGGTCCTGCGCCTTCAGTTGCCATAGTTGAGTCTGCCCATCAAAAAGTCAAAACCACATTCATGACGCCCGGCGACGCCCCATCCAGAACGCCAGCCAGTACGCCTTCAGCACCACCACCAGCCCGACCACCAGGCCAAGCCAGCTCAGGTCGGGGACGATGCGCGGCGCCAGCCACATCATGGCCAGCGCAAGCAGGATCTTGACCCCTTCCCAAAAAAACACGCCCGCCAGCGCACTCCCGGCCGACTTCGGCCGTGACACACCCCGCCAACGGGACCAGGCACTCGACGTGAGACCATAGGCCATCAACGCCGTGGGCAGCACGATGCACAGACCCCCATAGAACACCGACCAACCCACCGACGACGCCTCGAACGAGATCATCGCCACCAGGGTAACCGGCGCCAGCAGGGCCAACTGCCACCACACCACCCGCCAGGCCGACACATCGGGCTGGCGCGCTCGCCACTGCACCGCCTCTTCAGGCGTCAGGGGCTTGAAATCTTCGGCTTCCGCCTCATCTTCCCATGGATCTCGAGCGGTGCGTCGGCCGTCCTGGGCATGAGGCGACGATGTCTGATGCGTCATTGTCGGAGCCTCGAATTACATTCCGGTTACACGCGCGCTATCGACCCGATAGGTCCAGCAAATCCTCGCATTATACGTAGAAACCCCGATCACCCGTCAAGAACTCCCCCGAACCGCCGGGGGACGGATAATCCACCCATGAACGCGATCCCCCCCGAGCAGTCGCTGATCGAATACCCGTGCCATTTCCCGATCAAGGTCATGGGCGTCCATGTCGAAGGATTCGCCCAGGCCATCGTGCACGTGGCACGGCAGTTCGACCCCGACTTCGACGCCGACACCGTGGAACACCGTCCCAGCCGGGGCGGCAACTACCTCGGCCTGACCATCACGGTGAGGGTGACGAGCCGCGAACAGCTCGACGAACTCTACCGCACGCTCACCACTCACCCGATGGTGAAGTTCGTGCTGTGACCACAGTCCCATGACTTCCCTGCTGCGGCGCGACCTGGGGCGGGTGGACTACGAGCCCACCTACGCGGCCATGCAGCGCTTCACCAGCGAGCGCGGCCCCGACACCCCCGACGAACTCTGGCTCTGCGAGCATTTCCCGGTGTTCACCCAGGGACTGGCCGGCAAGCCGGACCATGTGCTGATGCCGGGCGACATCCCAGTGGTGCAGAGCAACCGGGGCGGCCAGGTCACCTACCACGGCCCAGGCCAGGTGGTGGCCTACCCCCTGATCGACCTGCAGCGGGCCGGTTATTTCGTGAAGGAATACGTGTACCGGCTGGAGGAGGCGGTGATCCGCACGCTGGCCCATTTCGGCGTCACTGGGCACCGCGTGGCCAGCGCGCCCGGCATCTACGTGCGCATGGCCAACCCCTTCGACCATGCCGCCCTCACCGGTCCGCGCCCTGGCGATCACCCCTTCGCGGGCCTGGGCAAGATCAGCGCGCTGGGCATCAAGGTACACCGGCACCGCACTTACCACGGCCTCGCGCTCAACGTGGCCATGGACCTCGAGCCCTATACCCGCATCAACCCGTGCGGCTACGCCGGCCTCCAGACCGTGGACCTTTCTACAATCGGCGTACCTGTCGACCCTGCCGACGTCGTCGAAGTGCTGAGCCGCCAACTGACTCAGCGACTCGCTCCCTGAGCCCACTGGCTCCGCACCCTTCACCGGATCTTCTCCCATGAGCCACCCGCCCTCCTCCAGCGACGCACCGCCCGCCTACGACCCCACCGTCAAGCAGAAAAGCCAGGCCAAGACGGCGCGCATCCCCATCAAGGTCGTGCCGGCCGAACCGCTGAAGAAGCCCGACTGGATCCGCGTGAAGGCCGGCTCGCCCAGCACCCGGTTCTATGAAATCAAGGACATCCTGCGCCAGAACCGGCTGGTCACAGTCTGCGAAGAGGCCTCATGCCCCAACATCGGCGAATGCTTCGGCAAGGGCACGGCCACTTTCATGATCATGGGCGACAAGTGCACCCGCCGTTGCCCGTTCTGCGACGTGGGGCACGGCCGTCCGGACCCGCTGGACCCGAACGAGCCCGAGAACCTCGCCAAGACCATTGCCGCGCTGAACCTGAAGTACGTGGTCATCACCAGCGTGGACCGCGACGACCTGCGAGATGGCGGCGCCGGGCACTTTGTGGCCTGCATCCAGAAAACCCGCGAGCGGTCACCGCAAACGCAGATCGAGGTGCTGGTGCCCGACTTCCGGGGTCGAGACGACCGAGCACTAGAGATTCTCAAGGCCGCGCCGCCCGACGTGATGAACCACAACCTGGAAACGGTGCCGCGCCTGTACAAGGAAGCGCGTCCCGGATCCGACTACGCCTTCAGCCTGAATCTGCTCCAGAAATTCAAGGCCCTGTTCCCGCACGTGCCCACCAAGAGTGGGTTGATGGTGGGCCTGGGTGAAACGGACGAGGAAATCCTGCAGGTGATGCAGGACATGCGGGCCCACGGCATCGACATGCTGACCATCGGCCAGTACCTGGCACCCAGCGGCCACCACCTGCCGGTGCGTCGCTACGTGCACCCCGACACGTTCAAGATGTTTGAAGCCAAGGCCTACGAGTTGGGGTTCAGCCACGCCGCCGTAGGCGCCATGGTGCGCAGCTCCTACCACGCGGACCAGCAGGCCCACGCGGCAGGGGTATGAACCCGCTCAGCGGGCCTGCTGCACCACCGTCACTTCAACGCGACGGTTCTGGGCACGCCCTTCGGGCGTGTCGTTGGTGGCCACCGGTTCGGACTTGCCACGGCCCTCGGTGCGGATGCGGTCGGCCGGCACACCCTGGTTGACCATGTAGGCCTTCACCGCTTCGGCGCGGCGCACAGACAGGCGCTGGTTGTAGGCGTCGGAACCGATGGCGTCGGTATGGCCCACGGCGATCACGACGTCCAGGTCGATGGACTTGATGCGGCCGATGAGCTCGTCGAGGTTGCGCCGCCCTTCGGGCTTGAGCACGGCGCGGTCGAAGTCGAACAGCGCGTCGGACGAGAACGTGACCTTCTCGGGCGCCGGCGCCTCGGGTGCCGCAGCCGACTGCTGCGCCGCTGCGGCTGCTGCTGCTGCGGCAGGCCGCGCGCGCACCGGAGCGTCGGCCACGGCCTTGGCCTTGTCGATCTCGACCAGGGCCGGCGTCTCGAACGGACACAGCTCTTCAGGCGGCAGCAGACCCCGGTCCTGACCCACGTCCTCCAGCGTCGGCTGGCCCTCACGGCTCACGCCGATCGAGGTGGTGAGCTTGCCCATCGCCGCCAGCGTGCGGGCCTGTGCCAGGAACTCGTTGTACTGCGCATTGATGTAGGCGCGGCTGGCTTCGAAATATTCGTTCTGGGTGTCCAGCAGGTCAAGCAGGGTACGCTGGCCGATGTCGAACTGCTGGCGGTAGGCCTCGCGCGCCACTTCGGTGGAAAGGCGGTGCTGGTCGAGGTAGCCCAACTGCTCGTTCAGGCGGACGACATCGTTGTACGCGATCGCCAGGGTCTGGCGCACGTCGCGGCAGGCCTTTTCCTGCAGCTCACGGGCCTGGAAGTTCTGCTCCACCGCCTGGCGCTCGCGGGCCTGGTCGGCACCGCCACGGTACAGGTTGTAGTTCATGACGATTTCGGCCACGGTGTCACGAGAATTCCCGCCGCTCTTGTCGATGTTGTGCCCCCACGACTGCCGGATGCGGAAATCCACGCGCGGCCAGTAGCCGGCCTTGCGGGTTTCGATCTGGGACCGGGTGGAACGCACGTTTTCATAGGCGGCGTTGATGGTCGGGCTGTTCGGCAGGCCGCTCTGCATGGCCTCCACCATCGTACCGGGGATGCCTTCGAGCTTCAGCCCTTCGCGCAGCGGGGGCAGCGTGGAAGGCGGCACCACGCCCATGATGCGCTGGTAACGCGCGCTCACGTCGTGCAGGTTGGAGATTTCGGTCAGCAGGTTCGATTCGGCTAGGGCCAGACGGCCGGTGGCCTGATCGGTGTCGACCCGACGGCTCACGCCGGCTTCGGCGCGTTCCTCGATCTGTTGGGCCAGCACCTTGTGCTCCACGAAGTTCTGTTTGGCCTCTTCCAGCAGGGAGGAGAACCGGGCCACGTCCGCATAGGCGCGAACCGCCTCCAGCGCGATGTTTTCCGCGGCT
The DNA here is from genome assembly GCA_030603635.1 of Burkholderiales bacterium. Classification (GTDB taxonomy): domain Bacteria; phylum Pseudomonadota; class Gammaproteobacteria; order Burkholderiales; family Burkholderiaceae_C; genus Tepidicella. Next base: position 40,124 of record JAUVXK010000009.1, read on the forward strand.
TCCAGGAGTTCGTAATAGCGCACGAGCTTGGCGTAATCCAGCCGCTGCACCTCGTTGCGGGTGAACATGCCGTCGAACAGCACCTGGTTGAGGGTGAGCGCGCCGCCATGACGCGAATACCAACCGGTGCTCGTGGTCGGGGTCTTGTTGGTTTCGCGTCCCACGCCGTAGGTGAGGTCGACCTGGGGACGCCAGCCCGCCTTGGCTGCGTCACGCTCGGCCTCGGCCGCGGTGAAGTTGTACCAGCGCGCCTGCACCTCCGGGTTGGTGGTGATGGCGGTGCGGATCGCATCGATCATCGGTTGCGGCAAGGCCTGCGCCTGAAGCCCTCCACTGCACACCATGGCCGCTAGCGCGACGGCCGACAAAACATTTTTTTTCATGATCCCACCTTGCTATGGGCGCACCAGGCTTCCTGGCGCGCAAGACTTACTTGACTGAGGGGAGCACACGCTTTTTTGCGTTATGCTAGGGCAGCATCCTAGCGGATGTTGTGGCCTTTGGGTTGATTTTCCGTGCGGTATCGTTACGATCATTTCGCCTGTTGCGTCCCACACCACACTTTTGCCCGTTTCCGCGTCCTCACCTGTGAAATCCTGGGCCCGCCGACTCCCCCGCCTCGCGTCCCTGCGCTGGACGGGCTGGGTGGTGGCGGCCTTGCTGGTGGTGGGCCTCTCGGGGGCGGCGCCGAATCTGGACCTGATGCAGCGCCTGGCTCAGGAACGTTACGGACCCACCGCCGCCGAGACGGTCGCCGCCTGGCGCCGGATGATGGACGAGGCCCGAGACCAGCCGGTGGAGCAGCAGCTCAACCTGGTCAACACCTTTTTCAACCGGCGCATCCTGTATGCGCTGGACTCCCAGGTCTGGGGGCAGAACGATTACTGGGCCAGCCCGCTGGAGTTCATGGGGCGCGGCGCGGGCGACTGCGAGGACTATTCCATCGCCAAATACGTCACGCTCAAGCTGCTGGGCGTACCCAACGAGCGTCTGCGCATGATCTACGTGCGCGCCCGCACCGTTGGGGCCCTGACCGAAGCCCACATGGTGCTGGGCTACTACGAAGACCCGACCGGCGAGCCGCTCATTCTCGACAACCTGATCACCAGCGTGCGGCCGGCTTCCCGGCGCAACGACCTCACCCCCGTCTTCAGCTTCAACAGCCAGGGATTGTGGGTGGCCGGTCAGCAGCAGTCCTCGGCCGATCCGACGGCCCGGCTGTCGCGCTGGCGCGAAGTTCTGGAACGCATGTCCAAGGAGGGGCTGTGAAGCACGGTCCTGCCACATTACCCAAGGGGCACTGAAATGTCACTCGTCAAGCAGTTGTGGATTGCCATCGTGGTCGTGATGACCGTGGCCTTCGGCGGAAGCCTGGTGGTCAGCGTGCTGTCGGCGCGCGGCTATCTGGAGCAGCAGTTGCAGGTCAAGAACATCGACAACGCGACTTCATTGGCGCTGTCGCTGACCCAGCTCGACAAGGAACTGGTGACGGTGGAGCTGCAGGTGGCCGCCCAGTTCGACGCCGGACACTACCGCTTCATCCGGGTCGTCTCGCCCACCGGTGAAACCCTCGTCGAGCGGGTCTATGAAGGCGAACTGTATGGTGCTCCGCGCTGGTTCGCCAACCTGATTCCGATCCAGGCCGACCCTGGTCAGGCCCAGATCATGGACGGCTGGAAGCAGTTCGGCACCATCAGCCTCGCCAGCCACGAACAGTACGTGTACAAGAGCCTGTGGGAAGGCACCCTGGAGTTGCTGCTGTGGTTCGTGCTGGGCAGCGCCCTCACCGGCGTGCTGGGCACCTTTGCCATCCGGGTGATCACCCGACCGCTGCGCGACGTGGTGGACCAGGCCCAGGCGATCGCGGAACGGCGCTTCCTCACCGTGGCCGAGCCCCGCACCCCCGAAATGCGCGCCGTGACCCAGGCCATGAACGCCATGGTCGAGCGCCTCAAGGCCATGTTTGCCGAAGAGTCCAGCCGCCTGGAGAACCTGCGCAAGAAGGTCAATCGCGACCCGGTGACCGGGATTGCCAACCGAGACTATTTCATGTCGCAACTGCGCGAGGTGCTGACCGGCGAAATGCACGGTTCCGTGGGCAGCCTGGTCATGGTGCGGCTGGCCTACCTGAACGAGCTGAACGCGAAGTTCGGCCACCAACGCGCCGACCAGTTGCTGCGCGAGCTGGCCGACGTGCTGTTCCACAGCGGCGACAACCACCCGGGGCAGCGTGCCGGGCGCGTCAAGGGCGGCGAATTCGCCGTGGTCTGCCCGACCTACACCTCGCCCACAGAAGCCGCGAAGGACATTTACGAACGCCTCTGCAAGGACTGGCTGCCGAAATGGGAGCCTGAATTCGCCGACCTGTTCCACCTGGCGGCGGTGGGCTACGTGCGCAACCAGAGCGTGGGCGACCTGATGACCCGGGCCGACCAGGCACTGGCCAAGGCCCAGGCCAAGGGCCCCAACACCTGGCACGCCGAAGAAGACGCCAACAACAAGCTCAGTCTGCCGGCCGAGCAGTGGCGCACGCTGCTGACCGAGGCCGTCAACGGCGGCCAGATCAGCCTCGCCTTCTTCCCGGTGGTGCGCGGCGACCCGAACAAGCCCCTGCACCAGGAGGGGGTGATCCGCCTGCAAATGGACACCTCGGGCCAGTTGCTGTCGGCCGGTGACTTCATGCCCATGGCCGCCAACCTGAACCTGACCGCCCCGATCGACCTGGGCGTGGTGCGGTTGGCGATCGACCACCTGCAACAGGGCACCGGCGACGTGGCGGTCAACCTCTCGGCAGAGACCATCGGCGACTTCGGCTTCCGCAACCAGTTGCTGCAACTGCTGCAAGGCTACCCGGAGCTCTGCAAGCGGCTGCTGTTCGAGGTGCCCGAATACGGCGTGTTCCGCCAGTTCGACGCCTTCCGCGACCTCACCCGTGCGCTCAAGGCGCTGGGCTGCCGGGTGGGCATCGAGTATTTTGGCCAGCGCTTTGCCGAAAGCGACAAGCTCGCCAGCCTGGGGCTGGACTACATCAAGGTGCACCCCGCCTACGTGCGCGGCATCAGCGAGAACCCGGGCAACCAGGAATTCCTCAAGGGCCTCTGCACCATGGCGCACGCGTTCGGCATCACCGTCATCGCCCTGGGCGTGGAAAGCCAGGAAGACCTGCCGCTGCTGGCGCAACTCGGGTTCGACGGGGCGACAGGGCCTGGGGTGGGCTGAGAACACCCCCAGCGTCGAGACTGAAAAGAACAGGCCGGCAAATGCCGGCCTGTTTCCGCCTTTGTCCGCGCCTTTGTTGGTCTAGATTGGACACTCCCTGTTCTTGCGCATGAGCGCTCAAGGAGTCTTCATGAAAGTCAATGCCAACCCCATGGCCGCCTTCCAGCGCGAAACCCCGCCCGGCAAAGCCATGAACAGGCCTGACAAGGCCGCCCCCACCCCACAGAACGAAGCCAGGCCTTCTGTGGTCACCCCCCCGGGGCTGCAGAAAGTCATGAACAAGCTGGAGGCCCTGGGCGACAGCCGCACCCTAGGCCAGAACGTGGCCATGGACCGCATCGGCCGAAATCTGGCCAGGTACTCCGAAACACAGGCGATGGTGCCGCCGCAGGCACCGGTGGTACCCGAACCTGCCCAGACCGAGGACCCGATGGTTGAGGAGGTGGTCGCGGGGGAGACAGGAGAGTCTGCGGACAGCACCGGATTGAACGCCAGTGCGTGAGTTCACACCCCAGCAAACAGGTAACTGCAGCAAATCGTTGCACCCATGAAAAAGGAGGCCAGGACGGCCTCCTTTAACAACCATCATCAGATGGCAAATCAAATGCTCAGGCCGCCCTGATCTTTCATTTTCGCAATCAGGTCAGCGCCTGTGTCGCTGGCACCAAAGGCATTCTGCAACTGCGTCAGTGTCATGTTCTCGAACACGATCTTCTGCTCCGGCGTTCCATTGGCGTTGACATCCACGGAAAGCACGGCCTTGCCTTGGTCGTTGACGCCGAAGCTGAGATGCTGGGTCAAGTTGTCATGGTCAGCGTCGACCAGCAAATCCCTCAGATCGATCCGATCGCCTTGGCTCTTGTTGAAGTCGGTGATCACATCAACAGCAGGCTGGCTCTCGGTACCCACATCGGCCAAGCTCCACTTGAAGACATCGGCACCGGCACCGCCCGTCAGGATGTCGTTGCCGGCACCGCCGATCAGGATGTCGTCGCCATCACCACCGACCAGCTTGTCATTCTCGCCATTGCCCACAAGCACCACACCATTGTGAGCATCACTGCCCACAGCAGTCGCGGTGACATCCGCATCCGGCTTGACCATGGCCACAGTCAATGAATCGTCAAGCTTCGAGAAATCGCCGTCCATGTCCGTGACGCCAAGTTCGAAGTTGAGCGTCAGATCTTGAACTGTCACCACGGTGTCGAAAGTGATCGTGTTGATGCCGAATTTGACATTGCCGTCGGCGTTGTAGATGCGAACTTCTTCGAACTGCGTAGCGACGTAGAGCGTGTAGGTGTTGTTGGCAAAAACCCATGTACCCGCCTTCGCGGCGTCCACAACGATTGCCATGGTTGGATCGGTGGAGGGCTTGGCAATCACCAGATTCTGAACACCAGCTTGGTTCTGGTTGAAGTCGAACTGCTGACCATCGATGTTCACTCGAATGGTCACGTTTCCGCTTCCTCCCCACTGAACCATCTTGAAGCTGATGTCCGTCTGCTTTCGAGTGAAATCCAAGAGCAGGGATTCACCCTCACTCATGGTGGGCTGGCTTACCCCAATACCATTGTTCGAGGCATTGACTTGAGCACTGGAATCGCCCTTGAAACCGAAAACGGCCAGCGTTCCATCTGGCAATGCTTTCGATTGCGAGGGACCCTCGGCAGTAAAGGCACCGCCGTTGACCGTGGTCGCCGAAATGACGGTGTTCGAAATCAGGTCAAAGGTATAGGTACCGTCGCCGTTCACCGTCAATGTAAAGAACTGGCTACCTGAAGGATTGCTCAGGTTGGTAAATGCAGCAATTGTCGCGCTGCCATCCCCGCCGTCAGATACCGCGTCCGTCTCGGTCGTGTAATAGAAGCTGAAAATGGTCGTTGAGCCGTTCTTGACATCCACCTTGGTGATGCCGTTGCTGTCTGTCGCCCCCTGCACAAAGGTGACGGCCTGACCGGCGTAAGAACCCCCTGCACCCAGCATCACCGACATGTAGTCGAGCCCGTCAGCACCAAAGCTGGCGCTATAAAGACCATTGAAAGAGACTTCAGCGGCACTGGAAAGCACGGCGTCCATGACCGATTCGAATCGAGGCGTGTCATCGAGAATCGTCA
>JAUVXK010000123.1 GCA_030603635.1 Burkholderiales bacterium
GGGTCGAAGACGATGTCCTCGGGCGGGAAGCCCACCTCGTCCACCAGGATGCGGTAGGCGCGCTCGCAGATCTCGATCTTGCGTTCGTAGGTGTCGGCCTGACCCTGTTCGTCAAACGCCATCACCACCGTGGCTGCGCCATAGCGCTGGATCAGCTTGGCCTGCCGCTTGAACTCGTCCACGCCCTCCTTCATGCTGATGGAGTTGACGATGCCCTTGCCCTGGATGCACTTCAGGCCCGCCTCGATGACCGACCACTTGGACGAGTCGATCATCACCGGCACGCGGGCGATGTCGGGCTCGCTGGCCATGAGGTTGAGGAAACGCACCATGGCGGCCTGGCTGTCCAGCATGGCCTCGTCCATGTTCACGTCCACGATCTGCGCGCCGTTTTCCACCTGCTGGCGCGCCACGGCCAGGGCTTCCTCGTACTGGCCATTGAGGATCATGCGGGCGAACGCCTTGGAGCCGGTGACGTTGGTGCGCTCGCCGATGTTGACGAAGAGGCTGTTGTCGTCAATGACCAGCAGCTCCAGGCCGGACAGGAGCATGGGGGGCACGGCAGTGGCGGCGGGCGAGCCGGCACGGGCCACGGCGCCTTGCGGATGGACAGGGTTCACGTTGCGGGAGAAGGATACGGACACGGCACTCACCTGGATGGCAGGAATCAGGTGAGCGCGGTTGATGCAGGAAACCAAGCCTGACGCTGCCGGCCCGGCCCGCTCCGGGCCTCGCGGCAGCGCTGCAGCGCTCCTTGGTGGGCCTGTATTTTACCGGGCGGCGTTCAGGAATGCTTCCAGCAGCGGGTTGCAGTCCAACATGTCGTCGCCGAGGTGGTGGAACTCGGGATGCCACTGCACCCCGCACACAAAGCTGCGCCCGGTCCAGCGAATGGCCTCGATCACGCCGTCGGGGGCGGTGGCTTCGACCACCACGTCCTTGCCCAGCCGGTTCACCGCCTGGTGATGGATGGAGGCCACCTTACCCCCTTCGACCTTGAACCAGTCCTTCATCTTGCCATCGGGCGTGAAGGTCACTTCATGCACGTTGCGATCGTACTCATGGCTTTCGTGGCCCTGGCTGGCGGGACATTGGGTGGGCAGATCCTGATAGAGGCTGCCGCCGAGCGCCACGTTGATGAGTTGCATCCCCCGGCAAATGCCCAGAATCGGCTTGCCGGCCTCCATGAATTCATGCACCAGCTCCAGTTCATAGGCGTCGCGCACGGGGTCGCCACCCCACTCGGGCTTGAGGGGCTCCTCTCCATAGGCGCGCGGGCTCACGTCGGCGCCACCCTGCAGCAGCAGGCCGTCGAGGTAGTCCGCGTAGTCGCGGATGCGGATGCTGCTGCGCATCAGTGCGCCGTCGGACAGCACCGAAGGCACCATCAGCACCAGCGTGTCGCGAGAAGCGGCCCACTGCGCGACCGACTGCTCCAGCACCTGCAGCGTTTTGGTTTTCAGGCCGGTGCCTCCCGTTTCGGGATGGAAGATCCGGGCGGACAGACCGATGTGAACGGGGCGACGGCGACCAAGCATAGACACTCCTGGAGACGGTTCAGATTATCGACCGGGCGTCGTGCATCTGCAAAAACAGGTCCACTGCCTCGACCACGTGTCGGCGAGTGGCTTCGGCATCCCGCTGCGGCGGCAAGCCATAGAGCGCCCGCACAATATCCAGTCCGATCCACATGCCGAGCAGGTGTTCCGCATCACGCTCAGGAAACGGGAAACGCGCCAGACCAGCCCTCTCGGCTGCGGCCATCCAGGCCGCGAGTCGGTCCAGCGTGAAGCGGGGACCCTGCTGGAACAGCAACGCTGCCTCCTGCTCCGACAGGCCCTGCAGGCCAGCAATCGCTCGCACGAAACGCCAGTAGGCATCGCTGTGGACGAATGCCAGCAGCCGCTGGCCGAACTCGACCAGCGCCCCGCGCACGCCCAGGGCATCGCGGGGGGTGACGTCGAGCCCGACCGAGAGGTCGCTCACGCAGGCTTGAACAACCGCATTCAGCAAGGCCTGCCGATTGGCATAGCGCGCATACACCGTGACCCGCGACACCCCGGCACGACGCGCCACCGCCTCCATGGAGCAACCCTGCGGGCCCTCGGTGAACAGCAACTCGGTGGCGGCCTCGAGGATGGCCTGGTCTTTCGCGGGATCTACTGGGCGCGGCACGATCGCCCCCCGACATGCCATGGAAAGATGGTGGGAAAGAAACGACAAACCGAATTTCTGTACAACATTGTTCAATAATAGCGTCCGTGTTCCCTTGATTGCACTGTACACGCCATGACATCCTCTGCTCTGCAGGCCCGGACGGCCCTCGCCCTTGTGTTCGTTTCGCTGACCATGGGCCTGACGGCGTGCTCTCGCCCGGAGACGACCGCGACGGCCACCGCCCCCGCCCCGTGGGTCCGCATGGCGGCGATCGAAGACGCAACCGTCGGGGCCCAGATGCTGTCGGGCACGGTGAAAGCCCGCTTGGAGTCGCCGGTGGCGTTCCAGATCGGCGGGCGGGTGTTGACGCGTCATGTGGAAGCGGGGCAGGCCGTGCGGGCAGGGCAGTTGCTGTTCTCGCTCGATCCACGGGATATCGAAGCCAGCGAACAGGCGGCCAGCGCCCAGTTGGCCGCTGCCGAAGCGGCCATGGAGACGGCCCGACGGGAACTGGAACGCCAGCGCCGGCTTGTCGAACAGGGCTACGTGAGCGCGCAAACGCTGGACCGGCTCGAACTTGGCCTGCGCGACACCCTGAGCCGGCTGGACGCCGCCCGCGCCCAGGCCACCCAGGCCCGCAACGCCCGCGGCTACGCCGACCTCCGCGCCCCACGCGACGGCGTGATCACCGAGGTCTCCGGGGAAGCCGGGCAGGTGGTATCGGCTGGTCAGGGTCTGGCGGTCCTGGCCCAGGCCGGCGAACGCGAGGTGGAGGTGCACCTGCCCTCGGCCGCGGCTCCGCGTATGGGCAACGTCACCAACCTGCAAGGTGCGACTGCGGCGGTGCAACTGCGCGAGGTGGCTGGTGCGGCGGACTCCCAAAGCCGCACCTGGCGTGCCCGCTACCGCATCGAAGGCCCCGTGATGGCCGAGGCCTGGCCGCTGGGGACCGTGGTACGCCTGAACCTGAACCCTGCAACCACCGATTCAACCCATGTGGGCCAGCGCGTTCCGCTGGCGGCCCTGGACGAGCGCTCCGATGGGCCCCGCGTGTGGCGCGTGGTCAACGGTCAGGCCGAGCCGGTTCCTGTGGAGGTCCTGGCACTGGACGCCAGCCATGCGCGCATCCGCAGCCCGCTGACCACGGGTGAGCGGGTGGTCGCCCTCGGCACCCACCGACTGACACCGGGCATGGCGGTTCGGGAGCTGGCCCCATGAGCTTTCCCAACCTCTCTGCCCTCGCCGTGCGCGAGCGCGCCGTCACGCTGTTCTTCGTCCTGCTGTCGGTGGCGGCGGGCGTGTACGCCTTTCTGTCGCTCGGCCGGGCCGAAGACCCGGCCTTCACCGTGCGCGTGATGATGGTCTCGGCCGTCTGGCCCGGCGCCACCACCGAGGAGATGCAGTCGCAGGTGGTGGACCGCCTGGAAAAGCGCATCCAGGAGGTCGAATACCTCTACAAGATCGAAACCACCATCCGCCCCGGACGAGCCGACCTGCAGGTGGAGTTCCACGACCACACCCCCAGTGCCAAGGTGCCCAACCTGTTCTACGAGGTGCGCAAGCGCATGTCTGACGAAGCCGGGCGGTTGCCGCGCGGCGTGATCGGCCCCATCGTCAACGACGATTTTGCCGACGTGTACTTTTCGCTGATGGCCGTTTCGGCGCCCGGCCTGCCCATGCGCGAACTCACCCGCGAGGCTGAGGCCATCCGCGACCGACTGCAACGTGTACCTGGTCTGCACAAGGCCGTGCTGCTGGCCGAGCGGCCCGAGCGCGTGTTCATCGACTTCGACATGGCACAGCTCAACCAGCTCGGGCTGTCGCCCCAGGCGGTGTTCGACGCCATTGACACCAGCAACCAGCTGGTGCCAGCGGGCGCACTCGACCTTGACGGCCCCCGTGCCCATCTGCGCGTGGTCGCGGACCTCTCGGACCCCGAGCGGTTGGCCGCCTTGCCTCTGCGGATCGGCCAGCGCCTGATCCGGCTGGGCGATATTGCCACCGTTCGTCAGGGCTACGAAGACCCACCGACCTACCTGGTCCGCGCCCGCGGTGAGGACGCGCTGCTGCTCGGTGTGGTGATGGGCAAAGGGGAAAACGGCCTGGCCTTCGGCCAGCGGCTGGCAGCCTTCGTCGAAGCCGAGCAGGCCCGCCTGCCGCTGGGCATGGAACTCACCGTGCTCACCAATCAGACCGACGCCATCGCGCAGGCCGTGGACCTGTTCCAGATCAAGTTCCTGGTCGCGGTGGCCGTGGTGATGGGCGTGAGCATGCTGGCCATCGGCTTCCGCGCCGGGCTGGTGGTGGGCATCGCGGTGCCGCTCACGCTGGGGCTCACTTTCCTGCTCATGAAGCTCACGCACGTCAACCTCGACCGCATCACGCTCGGCGCGCTCATCATCGCGCTGGGCCTGCTGGTGGACGATGCCATCATCGCCATCGAGATGATGATCGTGAAGATGGAAGAAGGTTGGGACCGCGTGCGTGCCGCCACCCACGCGTGGAACGTGACGGCCGCGCCGATGCTGTTCGGCACCCTGGTCACCGTGGCCGGGTTCGTGCCCATCGGCTTCGCCCAGTCGGGGGTAGGCGAGTATGCGGGCAACATCTTCTGGGTGCTGGCCTTTGCCCTGATCGTGTCGTGGGTCGTGGCCGTGACCTTCACGCCCTACCTGGGCGTGAAGATGCTGCCGAACTACACCAAGCACGACACCGGCAGCCTGTATCAGACACCGCTGTACCGTCGCCTGCGGACGCTCATCACGACCTGCGTGCGCTACCGCAAGAGCGTGGTCGCCGGCACGGTGCTACTGCTGGTGCTCAGCGTGTTCGCCATGGCCAACGTGGTGCAGAAGCAGTTCTTCCCCGGCTCCGACCGGCCCGAGGTGCTGATCAGCGTCAACCTGCCGCAAGGCAGCAGCATCCACACCACCGATGCCACTGTCCGCCGCATCGAAGCGATCCTGACCGAGATGCCCGAAGTGCGCACACTGTCGTCCTACCTGGGGGCGGGCGCACCGCGCTTCTTCATCTCCGCCAACCCGGAACAACCCGACACCGCCTTCGCCAAACTCATCGCCATCGGGCACGACAAGGCCACGCGCGACCGCATCATCGATGAATTGCAATCGCGCATCGACGCGGGCGAATTCCCCGAAGCACGCGTGCGCGTGACGCGCCTGCTCTTCGGCCCGCCCGTGCCTTGGCCAGTGAGCTATCGCATCATCGGACCCGACCCGGCTGAGCTGCGCCGCATCGGCAACGAGTTGCGCGTGCTCATGGAAGCCCACCCCAACACCTTCAACACCCACCTGGACTGGGACGAACGTGCCCCGGTGCTGCACCTGAACACCGACCTCGACCGCCTGCGCCAGATGGGCATGACACCGCGCGACGTGGCCCAGCAGCTCCAGTTCCAGCTCGACGGCGTGCCGGTCACCGAAGTGCGGCAAGACGTGCGCACCGTACAGGTCCGCGCCCGGGCCGAACGCTCCGGGGGCGTGCTGCTGCCCGAGCGGATCGAGTTGCGCACCCCCGACGGGCGCCAGATCGCGCTGTCCCAACTGGGCCCGATCGAGGTGCGTTACGAGGACCCGGTGATCAAACGCTACAACCGCGAGCGATTCCTGGCCGTGCACACCGACGTGGCCGGCGCGCAACCGCCCGATGTGTCCAACGCCCTGTGGCGCCAGATGGCCGACATTCGCGACCGACTGCCCGAGGGCTACCGCATCGACATCGGGGGATCGGTTGAGGCGTCAGGCAAAGCCGACAGCTCCATCCAGAAACTGCAACCGGTGATGGTCGCGCTCATGCTGATCTTTGTGATGCTGCAGATGCGTTCGTTCTCGGGCACCTTCATGGTGGTGGCCACCGCCCCGCTGGGGCTGATTGGCGCGGTGCTGGCACTGCTGCTGTTCGACCAGCCGTTCGGCTTCGTCGCGCTGCTGGGGCTGATTGGCCTGGCCGGCATCCTCATGCGCAACACCATGATCCTGACGCAACAGGTGCAGGACAACTTCGACGAAGGCATGGAAGCCTGGCCGGCCGTGGTGGAAGCCGCCGTGCAGCGTGCGCGCCCCGTGATCCTCACCGCACTGGCGGCGGCCCTGGCCTTCGTCCCGCTGACCTTCGACCTGTTCTGGGGGCCGCTGGCCTATGTGCTGATCGGTGGCGTGGCCGTGGGCACCGTGATCACGCTGCTGTTCGTTCCGGCGCTGTACGCGCTGTGGTTCCGGCTGGGCAAGGCGCCCAGCCCGGCCGGTGCAGACGTTAAACCAGAAATCTGGCCGTAAAGCGTTTATGGATGCGGAATTACCCCTGTTGTCACTCATCTTGTAGTCACTTCCATATACACTTTGGCCGCTGCTACCCGGAGCGAAGCCCGCGCATCGCTTGCCTGACCCGCATCGCTGCTGTCGGATTTTTTGCTGCAAAAATTCCCTTCTGGGAATCCGTGACCGCTGCCGGGTCGTCGCCTGAAACTTCCTGCATCGACTTTCAATGTGCAGGAGGTGGGGACGATGAAAATTCTACGCCGCAAGGCCGTCTGCGAAAAGCTTGGCGGCATCAATGACGTAACGCTCTGGCGGATCACACGCGATGATCCGACATTCCCGGTATGCATCCAGATCAACAAGCGGGTTGTCGGATGGCTGGAACACGAGATTGATACCTGGCTCGGACAGAAGGCCGCTGCCGCCCGCACCGCCAACAACAACGCTGTCCATCCCTGATCGCTGCGATCCCGCCGGTCGAGGGTCAGGATTTGACGATGCGCAGCGTGGGCAATTTGCTGGACGCTGGTGTGGCAAAAGCCACGCTCAAGCGCGATCCGCTGGAGCGGATCAGGCAGAATGCCGCCGAGGTGGCGAAGCAGGCGGAGCAGCACTGTATTGACCCAGCGGAATCTGCACAGGTCAGGCTGCTAAAGCATAAGCCTCAGCAGGGGTCCTCATGTTCAGCGCCTGGTGAGGGCGCCGGTGGTTATAGAAGCCGATCCAATCCCCGATGACACGGCTGGCGTGCTGC
>JAUVXK010000120.1 GCA_030603635.1 Burkholderiales bacterium
CTGGCCAGAAGCATGAGGCGTGAGGCCATAATCGGCGCATGGCCCACATTTACTTGTATTCCCCCAGCAGCGCGGTGCGCGACAAAACCGGATTTCGCCGAGCGCTCAAGCGCCTGCAGGCCATGGGCCACGAAGTGGAGGTAGACCCGGATGCGCTGAGCAGCCACCAGCGTTTTGCAGGCGACGACGACACCCGCCTGGCCGCCATCACCCGCGCCGCCGCCAGCGGGGCGCAGATCGTGCTCACCACCCGCGGCGGCTATGGCCTAACCCGCTTGTTGCCCCGACTGCCTTACGATGCCATTCAGCGTTCGGTGGAGCAGGGCAGTGCCTGGGTGGGCTTGAGCGACTTCACCGCCTTGCAGGCGGCGGTACAGGCCCTGCGCGGCACACCCACCTGGGCAGGCCCCGCCTTACTCGAAGACTGGGCCGGTGAAGAGGCACCCGACGAGATCATGCAGGCGTGTTTTGACGACCTGGTGACGGGTGTGGGCGAAGGTACCGGCTGGCGACTGCCGGCAGCCGATTTCCGTGCCCACCCTGAACTGGCTTCAGAGGCAGGTTGGGCAGCTGAAGAGGCCATGCTGTGGGGCGGCAACCTGACGGTGCTGTGCAGCCTATTGGGTTCGCCGTTCTTCCCGGTCGTATCAGGCGGCATTCTGTTTCTGGAAGACGTGGGCGAACACCCTTACCGCATCGAGCGGATGCTCACCCAACTGCTGCATGCGGGCGTATTGGGAGCGCAACGCGCCATTGTGCTGGGCAGCTTCACGCGCTATCAGCTCACGCCGCACGACAAGGGCTTCAACATCCATCGCGTGGTGGAGTGGTTGCGTGCCCAGGTAAATGTCCCGGTGCTCACCGGCTTGCCCTTTGGACATGTGCCCACCAAGGTGCTGCTGCCGGTGGGCCGGCCCGTGGACCTGTACGTGCAGGGGCGAGAGGCCCTGATGTTCTGGGAATGACCGCCCTTACTTGAGGCTGCCGGCCAGGAACTGCGCCAGGCGTTCGCTTTTCGGGTGTGCCAGCACCTCGCGTGGCGGGCCTTCTTCTTCAATGCGCCCCTGGTGCAGGAAGATCAGGTGGTTGGACACTTCACGGGCGAAGCCCATTTCGTGCGTGACCACCACCATGGTGCGGTGCTCCTCGGCGAGCTTTTGCATCACGCGCAGCACCTCGGTCACCAGCTCCGGGTCCAAGGCGCTGGTGGGCTCGTCGAACAGCATCACCTCGGGCTCGACCGCCAGGGCGCGCGCAATGGCCACGCGCTGCTGCTGGCCGCCGCTCATGTGGGCGGGATAGCGGTCTTCCACGCCCTTCAGGCCCACCCGGTCCAGGTATTTGCGGGCCGTCTCCACAGCCTGCTCCTTGGGCACCTTGAGCAGGTGCACCGGGGCTTCGATGATGTTCTGCAACACCGTCATGTGGGCCCAGAGGTTGAAGTTCTGGAACACCATGGCCAGCTTGGTCCGCAGGCGCTGCAACTGTTGAGGCTGAGCGGCTTCCAGCTCGCCAGTGCGGCCGGGTTTGAGCTGCAGCTCTTCACCGGCCACCACGATACGGCCCTGATGCGGCTTTTCCAGCAGGTTGATGCAGCGCAGGAAGGTGCTCTTGCCCGAACCGGAGCTGCCGATGATGCTGATCACGTCGCCCGCCCGCGCCGACAGGGAAACACCCTTGAGCACCTCATGGTCACCATAGCGTTTGTGGAGGTCGAACACCTCCAGTTTCATGGGGGAAGTGGACATGGGGAGGTCAGTGGGTGCGGGGCCTCAGGTAGGCCAGGTACCGTTTTTCCAGCCATTTGAAGCCACCGACCAGGGTAAAGGTGATGCACAGGTAGATGGCAGCGGCAAACAGATAGGCTTCAAACGGCAGGTAGAAGTCGGAATAGATGCGGCTGGCTGCCGCCGTGAGGTCCAGCATGGCGGGGACGGTGCTGGCCAGACTGGTGCTGTGCAGCATCATCACCACTTCGTTGCTGTAGGCGGGCAGGGTGCGACGGAAGGCACTGGGCAGCACGATGCGGTGCAGGATCTGCCAGCGAGACATGCCCATGGCCTGGGCGGCCTCGATTTCTCCGGGGCTGGTTTCGCGGATGGCGCCGGCCAGCATTTCCGCTGTGTAGCCCGCGTTGTTCATGGCGAAGGCCAGCAGGGCACAGAAAAAGGCGTCCTTGAAGTAGGTCCACGGCCACACCGTGTCCCAGCGCGCCTGTATCCAGTCGAGTTGCGCCAGGCCGTAATAAATCAGGTACACCTGTATGAGCAGCGGCGTGCCGCGGATGCAATAGGTGTAGGCGCCGGCCAACCAGCGCAACACCATGATGCGGCTGGTGAGTGCAAGGGCCAGCAACAGGGCCATGACGCCACCCATGGCAAGCGAGCCGAGCAGCAACCACACCGTGGTGACGAGACCCTCGGCATAGAGCGTCAAGGTTTCGGGTCGGGCCAGGATGGACCAGTTCACAGGCTCACCTTCTTGTTGCCCAGGCTGTACCGGTTGTTCAGCCAGCGCAGCGCCCACAGAGAAATCGAGGTGTAGATCAGGAACAGCGCGGCCGCAAACAGGAAGAACACGAACGGCTCCCGGGTGGCTGCGCTCGCCTGCTTGGCGCGGTAGGTCATCTCGTGCAGGCCAATGAGGCTCACCAGGGCGGTGGACTTGATGAGCACGAGCCAGTTGTTGGTGAAGCCGGGCAGGGCATAACGCACCATCTGGGGTAGGGTGATGCGAAAAAACGTGCGCGCGGGACTCATGCCGAACGCCCAGGCGGCCTCCATCTGTCCCTTGGGAATGGCCAGAATGGCGCCCCGGAACGTCTCGGTCATGTAGGCGCCGTAGATGAAGCCGATCGTCAGCACGCCCGCGGTGAAAGGGTCAATCCGGATGCGGCCGGCAAAACCGAGCGCCTCGGTGAGGTGGTTCAACCCGATGGCACCCCCGTAGAACACGAGCAGCATCAGCACCAGTTCGGGCACGCCCCGGATGAGGGTGGTGTAGATGGTTGCCACCCATACGATCGGCTGTCGCCCAGAAAGCTTGGCCGCCGAGCCCAGCAGGCCCAGGATCACGGCGACCACCAGCGCAGAAAGGGAGACGCCCACCGTGAGGAGGGCGCCTTCCAGGATGCGCAGGTAATAGCCGGACAAACCGGAACCCAGGTCAGTCGCCGTAGACGTCGAAGTCGAAGTACTTCGAGCTGATGGTCTGATAGGTGCCGTTGGCGCGGATGGCCTGGATGGCCTGGTTGATCTGCTGCTTGAGCTCGTCCTGACCCTTGCGCATGGCCACGCCCATGCCGGTACCGAAATACTTTTCCTCGTTGAGCAGCGGGCCGACGAAGACATAGCCCTGACCTTCGGGCTTGCTCAGGAAACCACCCGTGACTTCAACCGCATCAGCCACGGTGCCATCCAGACGGCCGGAACGGATGTCGAGGTAGACCTGGTCCTGAGCTTCGTAGGCAATCACGTTCACGCCCACGGGACGCAGCTCACCCATGGCGTAGCGTTCCTGGGTGCTGCCCTTCAGCACGCCCAGACGCAGACCCTTGAGGGATTCCAGGGACTCGAAGGGGGTGCCTTCTTTCACCACAATCCGGCTGGGGGTGCTGTAGTACTTGTCGGAAAAATCGATGACCTGTTGACGCTCTTCCGTGATGGACATGGAACTGATGATCACATCGTACTGCTGGGCCTGCAGGCCAGGAATCATGCTGTCCCAGACCTGTTCCACATAGACGCAGCGGCGCTGGATCTCGGCGCAGATGGCCTCGGCGATGTCCACATCGAAACCGGCGGGCTTTCCATCGGCGGTCTTGAACGTGAAGGGCTCATAGGTGGGGTCGATCGCGACGCGCAGGACCGGGGTGCTGCTGGCGGCTGCGGCGGGGGCTTCTTCTTTCTTGCCACACCCCACCAGTGCAACGGTAGCAGCCAGACCCAGAGTCAGGAGAATGTTCTTCATAAAAAGTCCTTGAACGATGAATAGGGTTCAGCCATGGACAGGGTAATGCCGTGGCCGAATGTCCGGATTCTAGCGGGCCGGGCGATTCACTTCACGCCCGCTATAGGTATGTAGCGAAGAGCCTATTGATTCGGTATGTTTTCTGATGTGCCACCATTATTTAACATAATGCACATTGTGGAATTATCGAGGTTCAAAAAAACCCGGTCCGAGACCGGGTTCCAGACAATCAGTTCGCTTGTTCGTCCATGCGGCGCTCCCGACCCTTGAGGGCGCGCTTGAACGAGGCGTAGGCAGTCCACAGTATCAACGCAGAACCCACGGCCAGAAAACCCGCACTGATCGGGCGGTCGATGAAGGTCATCATGTCGCCGCGAGACAGCAGCAAGGCACGGCGCAGGTTTTCCTCCATCATTGGGCCGAGCACAAAGCCCAGGAGCAAAGGCGCGACCTCGAACTTGAGCACGGCCAGCGCATACCCGAACACACCCAGCAAGGCCACCATGTAGACGTCGAACGTGTTGTTGTTGACGCTGTACACCCCGAGGGAGATGAATACCAGGATCGCCGGATACAGCACGTTGTAGGGAATGCGCAGGATCGCGACCCAGATACCGATCAGAGGCAGGTTCAGGATCATCAGCATGATGTTGCCGATACCGAAACTCACGATGAGGCCCCAGAACAGTTCGGGCTGCTGGGTCATCAGCAGCGGTCCAGGTTGAATGCCATGGATGATGAGCGCACCCAGCATCAGCGCCATGACCGCATCGCCCGGAATGCCAAGCGACAGCGTGGGGACGAAGGCGGTCTGCGCAGCGGCGTTGTTGGCCGATTCGGGAGCGGTGATGCCTTCGATGGCCCCCTTACCGAACTTGCCCGGATCCTTCGACACCTTCTTCTCGACCGCGTACGACATGAACGAGGCGATGCTGGCTCCTGTACCGGGCAAGGCGCCGAAGAAACTGCCTATGCCCGTCCCACGGAGCATCGGAAAAACCGACTCTTTCCAGTCCTTGCGCGTGGGGGTCATGGAGCGAAAGGTGATCTTCTCCTGGACCTTGGAGTCGCGTGTGTTGTTGATCGACGAAATCACTTCCGCGATACCGAACAGGCCCATGGCCAGTGCCACCAGGTTGATCCCGTCCATGAGTTCGGGAATACGGAAGTCAAAACGCGCCACACCGGAGTTCACGTCAGTGCCCACGGTACCGAGCACCAGACCGAGCACCACCATCGCCAATCCCTTGAGGGCCGAACCGGATGCCAGGGTGGACGCAGCGATCAGGCCGAGCAGCATCATGGCGAAATATTCGGCCGGACCGAACTTCAGACCGAGCTCTGCGATGGCCGGAGAGAACATCACCAGCACCAGGATGCCCAGCATCGACCCCACGAAGGAGGCAATCGTCGTCATGAACAGGGCAACGCCTGCCCTTCCCTGCTTCGCCATGGGATACCCGTCCAGGCAGGCAACCGCCGATGAAGGCGTCCCTGGCAGGTTGAGCAGGATGGAGGCGGTGGAGCCACCGTACTGGGCGCCGTAGTAGACCCCCGCGAGCATCACGATGGCAGCCGTAGGCGGGATGTGGTACGTGATAGGCAGCAGCAGCGAGATGGTGGCCAGCGCCCCGATGCCGGGAAGCACACCGATCAGCGTTCCCAGGAAGACGCCGATAAAGCAATAGAGCAAGGTGATGGGTTGCAGGGCCGACTGCAGGCCAAGCAAGAGTCCGTTGGCGATGTCCATGTCTGTGTCTTTATTCGTATGGGGGGATGGGGACTATCCGGTGCGGACTCCGGGCTCAGGGACTCCAGGGCCAGACCGGCAACACCATGCTCAGCCCCTGGATGAAGACCCCCCAGGTCATCGCCGCCACCCCGAGGGCGACCGCCACGCGACCCTTCCAGGATATCTGGCGGTCGGCCAGCGACGAGATCAGCACCGCCACCGCAGTGGCGAACACAATGCCCAGCGGCTTGAGAAGGAAAGCGAAAGCAGCGATGCTGAGCGTGACCAGCGCCAGCGTCTTGGCTTCGATCTTCACCGGCGAGCCTTCACGCAACAAAGCCGGAATCGTGATCAACACGCCAAGCACCGCCAGGAGGATTCCCAGACTGACTGGAAAGAAGCCCGGCCCCATGCGGTTGAGCTGGCCGATATCGTATTCCTGGTAGGCGTGCCATGCGACGAAGGTGCCGATGCCCAGCATCGCCAACCCACCCACGACGTCTCTGTAATCTCTACTCCACATGCGGTCTCCTGCTGTTATGACTCCAGCTTAGGATTGGAACCGCAAATGCCCAGCCTGTGTTTAAGTAGTTGCACGTAAGGCGGACGCAAGCATTCGTCACCAGGTGCCGGCCGGCAGGCTTCCTCGCACGAATGAAGCAATCAGTTCAGCCATGTCCGAGCGGCCTGCACGGTGGGCAAAATCGATGGCCGTCAAGCCCTGCTGGTTACGTACCATGGGATCGGCGCCCTCTTCCAGCAGGATACGAACCACCATCGGGTGACCATAGTGCGCAGCCATCATCAGGGGCGTGGTCCCGTTGGGCGACTCCGCGTCGATGAAAGCGTGGTGTTCCAGCAGAAGGCGCGCAATGGCCGGCGCACTGGGGCCCTTGTACGTGGCCGCGTAATGCAAGGGTGTCCAGCCCGGTTTGTTCACTTGGGCACGGCGGGCGATCAGCGCTTCCACGAGATCCAGATGGCCCTTGAGGGCGGCCATCATGAGCGGGTTTTCGTCGGCACTCCCGCGGGCGTCGACGTTGACCTCGGGCCGTCCGATCAGAAAGCGAGCCACTCGCAAAGATTCATGACTGAGCGCCAGAAACAGGGGTGGCTCCAATTCGGGGCTGGGTGTGTTGAAGTCAAAACCCAGGGGCTCGAGTCGCTCCAGGGCGCGGACGTCGTCGCGCTGGATGGCGATGAAGAACCGCTCATAGGAGCCGGACTGCCCGACGGCCGGGATCTGAAAAGAAAAAAACATTAAAAAAGCAAAGAGTTGGAATGCTTTTTTAAAGTATATTGTTTGATTCATTCCAGGCATGCTGAACTCTCTGTGGGCGTGTGAGGCGGGAAGGTCGTCAGCCTACAGAGTCGTTTTGCTGAACAATTGTTCAAAGTTGCGCGTGGTGGCGGTCGCGACCTCCTCCACCGACACGCCCTGAAGTTCGGCGAGTTGCTGTGCCACGAACGGCACATAGGCCGGCGAGTTGGTTTTTCCGCGATAAGGTACCGGGGCCAGGTAGGGGCTGTCGGTTTCGATCAGGCAACGGTCCAGTGGCACCATGCGCGCCACATCACGCAGTTCGGTGGCGTTGCGAAAGGTGAGGATTCCGGAAAACGAGATGTAGAAGCCCAGGTCCAGCGCGGCGCGAGCCACTTCGGCGCTTTCGGTGAAACAGTGAAACACCCCTCGCGCCTGAGGCAGGCCGCCGACCTCGGAAAAGCCGCCCTCCTCTTTGAGAATGCCCAGCGTGTCCACCGAGGCACTGCGGGTGTGAATGACCAAGGGCAGATCGGTCTGGCGCGCCGCCCGGATGTGGACCCGGAAACGCTCGCGCTGCCA
>JAUVXK010000114.1 GCA_030603635.1 Burkholderiales bacterium
CCCGGACTTCGTGCTCAACCAGCCACGCTACCGGGGTGCTTCCATCCTGCTGGCGCGTAAGAACTTTGGCTGCGGCTCCAGCCGCGAGCACGCCCCCTGGGCGATCGAGCAGTACGGCTTCCGTGCCCTGATCGCGCCCAGCTTTGCCGACATCTTCTTCAACAACTGCTTCAAGAACGGCCTGCTGCCCATCGTGCTGCCCGAAGCCACGGTGAACCGGCTGTTTGACGAGGTGCACGCCTTCCCGGGCTACCAGCTCACCATCGACCTGGAACGCCAGGTGATCGTCAAGACCCAGGGTGAGGAAATCCCGTTCGAGGTGCAGCCCTTCCGCAAATACTGCCTGTTCCATGGCCTGGACGACATCGGTCTGACACTGCGCCACAAGGACAAGATCCAGGCGTTCGAAGCCCATCGCCTCGCGACCAAGCCCTGGCTGGCCCGTACCTTCGTCGGCTGAAGTCCGCGCTCGAAACAGCCTGCCCCCTCAACCCTCCACCGCGCGCCCGCAGGCGCGATTCCCTCTATGAAGATCGCAGTGTTGCCGGGCGACGGCATCGGTACCGAAATCGTGAACGAGGCCGTCAAGGTCCTGCGCGCCCTTGGGCTTCCGTTCGAGATGGAACAGGCGCTGGTCGGTGGTGCGGCCTACGATGCCCACGGCCATCCCCTGCCGGAATCCACCCTGAAACTGGCGATGGCCGCCGACGCGGTGCTGTTCGGCGCCGTGGGCGACTGGAAGTACGACAAGCTCGACCGCCCACTGCGCCCCGAACAGGCCATCCTGGGTCTGCGCAAGCACATGGGCCTGTTTGCCAACTTCCGCCCGGCCATCTGCTACGAACAGCTGGTCGGTGCCTCCAGCCTCAAGCCCGAACTGATCGCGGGCCTGGACATCCTCATCATCCGCGAGTTGACCGGCGACATCTACTTCGGCCAGCCGCGCGGTCGCAGAACCGCCGTCGACGGCCATTTCCCCGGCACCGAGGAAGCCTTCGACACCATGCGCTACTCCAAGCCTGAAATCGAGCGCATCGCCCACGTCGCCTTCCAGGCCGCACGCAAGCGCCACAAGAAGGTCACCAGCGTGGACAAGGCCAACGTGCTGGAAACCTTCCAGTTCTGGAAAGACGTGGTCACCGAAGTGCATGCCCAGTACCCTGATGTGGAGCTGCAGCACATGTACGTGGACAACGCCGCCATGCAGCTGGTCAAGGCGCCCAAGGCGTTTGACGTGATCGTGACCGGCAACATGTTCGGCGACATCCTGTCCGACGAGGCCTCCATGTTGACCGGATCCATCGGCATGCTGCCGTCGGCCAGCCTGAACAGCAAGGGCCAGGGCCTGTACGAACCCAGCCACGGCAGCGCGCCCGACATTGCCGGCAAGGGCGTGGCCAACCCGCTGGCCACCATCCTGAGCGCGGCCATGATGCTGCGCTTCAGCCTGAACCAGCCTGAAGCAGCCGACCGCATCGAAGCGGCCGTGCAAAAGGTGCTGGCACAAGGACTGCGCACCCCCGACATCCACGGCGAAGGCACCACCCAAGTGGGCACCGCGCAGATGGGAGATGCGGTGGTCGCCGCGCTGATGTGACCCGTGCGGCGGGCTTGTCAGCCTCTGGCAAGCCCGCATGCTTTACAATGTGACCATGTTTGCCGTTCGCCCGTTCTCCCGGAACATCGCTTCTGCCGCCCTGGCAGGCGTGGCTGTGCGCGCAATCACCACCAAAACCACGACCATTAAGAGCTGATCGGCTCCGGTATCGTCGTGCGCCCTCCCTGGCCTTGACGAGCCGGGGCAAACAGGTCTGGTCTGGACTGTTTTTGTTTCACTAGAAAGGGCGTTTCACATGAGCAAGTTGGTAGGTCTGGTTGGCTGGCGCGGCATGGTCGGCTCGGTATTGATGGATCGCATGGTGGCTGAAGGCGACTTCGAACACATCGAACCCATTTTCTTCTCCACATCCAACACCGGTGGCGCCGCCCCGGCCATGGCCAAGGCGCACAAGACGCTGCAAGACGCGAACGACATCGCGGCGCTGGCCCAGTGCGACATCGTGATCACCTGCCAGGGTGGGGACTACACCAAAGAGGTCTTTCCCAAGCTGCGCGCCAGCGGCTGGCAAGGCCACTGGATCGATGCGGCCTCGGCCCTGCGCATGGAATCCGACGCGGTCATCATCCTGGACCCGGTCAACGAAGGCCTGATCCGCAAGCGCCTGGCGGCCGGCGGCAGGAACTGGATCGGCGGCAACTGCACCAACTCCATCCTGCTGATGGGCCTGGGCGGGCTGTTTCGTGAAGATCTGGTGGAATGGGTCAGCTCCATGACCTACCAGGCCGCTTCGGGTGGCGGCGCCAACCACATGCGCGAACTGCTCAGGGGCATGGGCGTGGTGCACGGTGCCGTGGCCGACGAGCTGGCCACACCGGCCTCCGCCATCCTCGAGATCGACCGCAAGGTTGCCAAGACCATCCGCGAAGACGTACCGACCGAATTCTTCGGCGCCCCCCTGGCCGGTGGCCTGATCCCCTGGATCGATGCCCAACTGCCCAATGGCCAGTCCAAGGAAGAATGGAAGGGTCAGGCCGAGGTCAACAAGATCCTGGGTACCGAGCAGACCATCCCGGTGGACGGTTTGTGCGTGCGCATCGGCGCCATGCGCTGCCACAGCCTGGCACTGACGCTCAAACTGAAGAAAGACCTGCCGCTGGAGCAGATCGAGTCCATCATCAAGAGCGGCAACCCCTGGGTGAAGTGGGTGCCGAACGACCGCGCCATCACCGTGAAGGAGCTGACGCCGGCCGCGATCACCGGTGGCCTCGAAGTGGGTGTGGGGCGCGTGCGCAAGCTCAACATGGGCCCCGAATACGTCTCCGCCTTCGTGATCGGTGACCAGCTGCTGTGGGGAGCCGCCGAACCCCTGCGCCGCATGCTGCGCATTCTGCTGGCGGCCTGAGGTTATAGTCTGCTCCTCCGGTTGGCCGGGAATGTGGCGGTGTTGCAACATTCCCGGCCGATGTCATACTTCATACTGGCCTCGCCGCGACTCAAGCGGCTTCTGAGCTTGTCACCGTAACCGCTTGATGCTAAGGTGATTTCTCGCAAGAAATGGTAGAGGTTTCCGTGCAGCAAACTACGAGCAATTGCCCGAGGTCAGGCCCGTCGGCCACCCGCCCCATGCCGCAGGCTACCGCCATGCGCCGCGGCTTGCGGGCCGTGGCCGCCGCCGTGGCCCTGGCATCGGCAGTGACAGCCGGCAACGCCTGGGCACTCGCCTTGGGCCGGATCCATGTCCAGTCCCTGCTCGGCGAGCCGTTGCGCGCCGAAATCGACGTCCCCAGCATCACGGCCGAGGAGCGATCCTCACTGCAGATCGGCATTGCCGGACTGGAGCGCTTCCGTGCGGCAAACATGGACTTCAACGCCCTGCTGCAGGACGTGAAGCTGGAGCTGGTACAGCGCCCCGACGGGCGCACGGTGGTCCGCCTGAGCAGTGAGCGCGTGGTCACTGACCCCTTCCTCGACCTCGTGGTCCAGGCCACCTGGAACAATGGCCAGTTGCTGCGCGGCTACACCCTGCTGTTCGATCCCCCCAATCTGCGTCCTGCGCCTTCGCCCCTGCTGCCTGCAGCACCGGCCGCGCCGGTGATCACCGAAGTGCGTCCCGCCACCCCGGTACCGCCGCCGGCCACACGCCCTGCGGCCGTTGCCCCGGCACCAGTCACTGCGCCCCGTCCCGCTGCACCGCCCGCTGCCGCTCCGGCGGCCACTGAGGTCACCGTCCAGCGCGGAGACACGGCCGGGCGCATCGCTCTCGCCCATCTGCCAGCCGGGGTCTCCCTCGACCAGATGCTGATCGCCATGTTGCGGGCGAACCCGAGTGCGTTTATCGGCAACAACGTCAACCGCCTCATGGCAGGCGCCATCCTCAACCTGCCGGATGCACAGGAAGCGGCTGCGATCAACCCGGCCGAAGCCCGCCAGTTGGTGGTGGCCCAGAGCCGTGACTTCAACGAATACCGTCGCCGGCTTGCTGGTATGGCGCCCGCTCAGGCCACCCCTGCACCCACCCGAGCCGCAGAGGGGACCGTGCAGGCCGAGGTGACAGACCAGCAGCCCAGCGCCACCGCCCAGGACCGGCTCACCCTGTCCAAAGGCACGGAGCCCGATCGCCAGACCGAACAGATCGCCCAGGCCCGCCAGCAGGATGCCGAACAGGCGCGTACCAGCGAGCTGGACCGCAACCTCCAAGAGCTGCAACGCCTTCAGGAAGCCGCCCGGACGGTCGCGACCCCCACCGATGCGCCGCCTCCGCCGGCGGACACGGCGCCTGCCGCCGATCCGCCGGTTCCCGGCCCCGCCATCGAGGCCGCCTCCCCACCACCGCCCCCCGCTCCAGCGTCAACACCCACGCCCGCCCCTGCACCTGTCGCCGGCTCCTTCATCCAGAGCCTCACCGGTCATCCGTATGCCCTGCCCGCTGGCGGTGGTCTGGTGGCGCTGCTGGCCTTGCTGGGCCTGCTGCGCTGGCGTCGCCAGCGCCAGGAGGCGGCATTGGCCGACAACGGCGAATCCGGCCCCTCGGAATATGCGGCCGCCGAAGGACAGACGGTGGACACCAGCGAAGACGCCCCGGTCTCGTCGATGATGTATTCGCCCAGCCAGCTCGACGCTGGCGGAGACGTGGACCCGGTGGCCGAGGCCGACGTGTACCTGGCCTACGGACGCGATCGTCAAGCCGAAGAAATCCTGCTCGAAGCCATCAGGATTCACCCCGAGCGCCTGCCGGCCCGGCTCAAACTGCTGGAGATCTACGCGCAACGCAACGACATCACCGCCTTCAACGCCGCCGCCACGGAGATTCACGACCTCACCGCCGGCATGGGTGAAGAGTGGCAGCAAGCCCGCGAGGCTGGGTTGCGGGTGGATCCGGACAACCCCCTCTACCTCAAGGGAGGCGCTTCCATCGACTCGCCGGTTGAACCTCCCCTGAGCGAGCCGCCGGACATCGACCTGAATTTCGATACCGCCGAGGCACCGACCTCCCCCGATGCCGCACCGTCCGTCGACCGGCCCGCTGATGCTGCGGGCGACGAACTGGAAGCACTGCTCCAAGAAGATCAGACCGAGAAACCCGACCTGGATTTCGATCTGGGCGACACCGCACCGCCGGCGGACACGCAAGCGGCCACCGCATTCGATCTGGACCTGACCGAATCGCTGAAGGAAACGCCTGCCGAAGCGCCCGCTGCCCCCGCCCCGGCACACGACGACTTCGATCTCGACCTGAGTGAACTCGACGTGCGTGAAGTGCCCCCGCCTCCTCCGGCCGACCTGCCGGCCGAGGTCAAGGATCTGTCGCTCGACCTCGACCTGGATCTGGACACACCGACCGAACCACCTCCGGTGACCGCCGACGACGAACTCGCCCCCCGCGAAGATGACCCGATGGCGGGCTTCGAACTCGACGAATCGCTCGGCGAGAACGACCCTCTCGAAACCAAGCTCTCGCTGGCCAGGGAATTCCAGGCAATTGGCGACACCGATGGTGCCCGTTCGCTGGCCGAGGAAGTCGAAGCCGAGGCCAGCGGCGAGCTCAGGGAGCGTGCCCGCGCCTTCCTGTCCGAGCTCTCCTGAACGTCCGGCCCACAGACAGGCTTGCCTTGAGGATCGCGCTCGGCATCAGCTACCAGGGCAGCGCCTACCAGGGCTGGCAAAGCCAGCCCAGTGGCCAGACGGTGCAAGACCACCTGGAGCGGGCTTTGGCCCGGTTTGCCGACGTGCCGGCCATCGGTACCCTGTGTGCCGGCCGTACCGATGCCGGCGTGCATGGCCTGGGCCAGGTGGTGCACTTCGACACCGACGTGCCTCGGGCCATGAACTCCTGGGTACGCGGAACCAACCGCTATCTGCCCGGCGACATCGCCGTGCAATGGGCCCATGAGGTCCCCGATGCCTTTCACGCCCGAGCCAGCGCCGTGGCACGCCGCTATGCCTATGTGGTGCTGGAGTCGCCCGTTCGCCCCAGTTTCGAGGCGGGTCGTGCGGGCTGGGTGTTCCGCCCGCTCGACCAGGCAGCCATGGAAACCGCCGCCACCCACCTCGTCGGCGAACACGACTTCACCTCATTCCGGGCGGCCCAGTGCCAGGCGCTGTCTCCCATCAAGCACCTGCGACGTGTCGAGATACGGCGTCGCGGCGCCTACTGGCGCTTCGATTTCGAGGCCAACGCCTTCCTGCACCACATGATCCGCAACCTCATGGGCTGCCTCGTGGCAGTGGGCCAGGGGCTGCGCCCGCCCGAATGGATGGCCGAGGTGCGTGACGCCCGCAGCCGCGAAGTGGCCGCTCCCACCTTCGCGCCCGACGGTCTGTACTTCCTCGGCCCGGTGTACGAGGCCCACTGGGGCCTGCCCGAGACCGTTCCCGGCTTCGACTGGCTGCCCTGACCCGGCGGCCATAATCGCGCCATGCACCGCACCCGAATCAAGATCTGCGGCCTCACTCGTGAAACCGACGTGCGCCACGCCGTGCGCGCCGGGGCGGATGCCATCGGCTTCGTGCTCTACCCGCCCAGCCCGCGCGCCGTCTCACCCCGACGAGCTGGTGAACTGGCCCGCTTGCTCCCCCCCTTTGTCACGCCAGTGCTGTTGTTCGTGAACGCCACAGCCGAAGAGGTGCGGGCGGGCGTGGCCGCCGTGCCCCATGCCTTGCTGCAGTTCCATGGCGACGAGACGCCCGCCGAGTGCCTCTCCCATGGCCGGCCCTACATACGCGCCGCCCGTGTGCCCACAGGCGATGGCGCGGCGGGCTTCGATCTCCTAAAATACGCTGAACAGCATGCCGCCGCTCAGGCCATTTTGCTTGACGCCCACGTACAGGGCTACGGCGGCGGTGGAGTTTCCTTCGACTGGACAGCCTTCAATTGGTCACACCCGCAACTAAACGCCAGCGCTCGCCTCGTTTTGTCTGGTGGACTCACACCTGCAAATGTGACCGATGGCATTCGTCTCGTGCGCCCTTGGGGCGTTGACGTCAGCTCCGGCGTGGAAAGCGCCAAAGGCATCAAGAGCCCGGAGCTGATCGACCGCTTCATTGAGGCGGTGCGTCTGGCTGACGCCACCTGACCACCCCCTCCTCGCGCCAGACCTTCTGGCACCAGAGCCCGAACCTCTAGCCGGGCCATCCGGCACTCTCCCCATCAACAGCCATGTACGAATACCACCAACCCGACGCACGCGGCCACTTCGGCCCCTATGGCGGCAGCTTCATCAGCGAAACCCTCACCCACGCCATCAACGAACTGCGCGAGGCTTACGCCAAGTACCAGCATGACCCCGAATTCCTGCGCGAATTCCGCTACGAGCTGGCGCATTTCGTGGGCCGCCCCTCGCCCATCTACCATGCGGCGCGCACCAGCCGCGAACTGGGCGGGGCACAGATCTTCCTCAAGCGCGAGGACCTCAACCACACCGGCGCCCACAAGATCAACAACGTGATCGGCCAAGCCATGCTGGCCAAGCGCATGGGCAAGCCGCGCATCATTGCCGAGACCGGCGCGGGCCAGCACGGTGTGGCCACCGCCACCATCTGTGCCCGCTATGGGCTGGAGTGCATCGTCTACATGGGCGCCGAGGACGTGAAACGCCAAAGCCCCAACGTCTACCGCATGAAGCTGCTGGGCGCCACCGTGGTGCCGGTGGAAAGCGGCAGCAAGACGCTGAAGGACGCGCTGAACGAAGCCATGCGCGACTGGGTGACGAACGTGGAGAACACCTTCTACATC
>JAUVXK010000030.1 GCA_030603635.1 Burkholderiales bacterium
GGTCCTGCACCACGCGGTAACGCTGGGCAAACAGGAACACGTTGGCCCCGGTCGGCAGACCGGCAGCCACCACCATGACGACGAGCGCCATGCCCGTGATGCCGAACGCCCAGGCACTCAGCCCCACCAGCAGCGGCAGCAGGAGGTTCTTGCTCGCGGCCAACCACAGCGACATGCGCCAATGCCCCGCCAGCGGCGTCGCCGCCAGGCTGACCCCGACCAGCACCAGCGCCAGCGGGCCGAAAGCGCTGCCCAGCAGTTGGAGGGGCTTGTCCACCACCCCGGGGAGGGTCAGGCCGGTCTGGGCGAACAGCAGGCCGCACACGATCGGCAAGGGAATCGGGTGGATGAGGGAGCCCTTGATGGCCGACCAAGCCGTCTGCCAGACGTGGGGGGCCTCTCCCCCACGGTCACGGGTTTCCCGTGCCGCCGCCAATTCCAGCACGATGGCGCCCGCGGTGAGCAGAATGAGTGCATGGACCGACACCAGCGTGAGCAGCGTCACCAGTCCTTCCTGTCCGTAGGCCAACCCCACCAGGGTGATGCCGATCATGACCATGTTGCTGAAGGTTCCGGCGAGTGCCAGCACCACGCTGCGGCAGTTGAAGCCGCGCCAGACGATGCTGCCGGCCAGCAGCACGCCCGCCGCCAGGAAATAGGCGGCGATCGGCTTGAGGTCCAGTTCGTCCAGCCGCACGCCGCTCATGGTCCGGAAGAGCAGTGCGGGGATCAGCAGCAGGAACACGAGGTTCGAGAGGTCCTTGACCGCATCTCCACGGATCCACTGCCGGCGACCGGCCAGAAAACCGACTCCGATGAGCAGAAACACCGGCGTGAGCGACAGAAAGACAGGGTGCTGGGCAAAGTTCACCGGGCGAGTGTAGCGAGCCCTGCCCCTTTAACGGGCCCAATCGGCAAAAACCCGCCGCAGCTTCTGCACCTTGGGCGCTGCCACTGCCATGCAGTAGCCGTGAAAGGGATGACGGGCGAAGAATTCCTGATGGTAGTCTTCGGCACGGTGGTAGTTGGCCAAGGGCTCCACTTCCGTGACGATGGGTGCGTCGAACACACCGGCCTCCTGCAACTCACCGATCAGCGCATGGGCCACCATGGCCTGATCCGGATGCGTCCAGTAGATGCCACTGCGGTACTGTGTGCCCACGTCCGCCCCTTGCCGGTTGAGCGTGGTCGGGTCGTGCACGGCAAAGAAAATCTCCAGTATCTGGCGCAGACCGATCACCGTCGGGTCGAAAGCCACCCGCACCACCTCTGCGTGGCCGGTGGTGCCCCCGCATACGTCCTCGTAGGTGGGTTCGGGGGTGTGGCCATTGCTGTAACCGGACTCCACATCCCGCACCCCACGAACCTGGTCAAAGACGGCTTCGGTGCACCAGAAGCAACCGCCCCCCAGCACCACCGTTTCCTGGTTTTCCATGATCTGCTCCTGCCCGGGAACTGGCCCGGAAATAACTTCTCCCGCCGCAGGAAGCGGCGCGATTTCTGCTAGGGTAGTGCACTTATGTTGCTTTCGCTGGACTTCCTCGCCATTCCCCTGCTGGTTGCAGCAGGGCTGGTCTTCGTCAGCCTGCTGGCGGGCATGTTCTCGACGCGGCTCGGCTTCTCTTTCCTGCTCGTGTTCCTGGTTGCCGGCATGCTGCTGGGGGAGGACGGCCCGGGAGGCGTGGTGTTCGAGGACTACAAGCTCGCCTTCTGGGTCGGCAACGTGGCACTGGCCGTCATCCTGCTCGACGGCGGACTTCGCACGCACCACAGTACCTTTCGCACAGGCCTGAAGCCCTCCTTGTGGTTGGCCACTCTGGGGGTGCTGGTGAGTGCAGTCATCACGGGTGTAGCGGCCCATTGGTTGCTCGGCCTGAGCTGGCCACTGGCCCTGTTGCTGGGCGCCATCGTCGGTTCGACGGATGCGGCTGCGGTGTTTTCGTTGCTGAAATCGTCGGGCGTGCGGCTCAACGAACGCGTGGCCGCGACCCTGGAAATCGAGTCCGGCCTGAACGATCCGATGGCCGTTTACCTCACCCTGGCGCTGATTGGCTGGGTGCTGAATGCCTCGCAGGGGTTGACGGACGATTTCGCCTGGTGGTCACCGCTGTGGAACCTTGCGCTGCAGTTCGGCTGGGGAACCGTGATCGGAGTCGGCGCCGGATGGGGCTTCGGGCTCCTGCTGCGCCGCCTCACCTTGTGGGCACGCCCCAGCGGTGGCGTACGGGCGCTGTTGCTGGCCTCTGCCGGCCTGAGTGTGTTTGCCTTCACCACCTGGGTGGGGGGCTCCGGCTTCCTGGCGATCTATGTCTTTGGCGTCTTCGTGGCGAACCGTGCACCCCAGAGCGTGACCCCGGCCTTGTCGGCCATGGACGGCTTTGCCTGGCTGTCGCAGGCCGCCATGTTCCTGATGCTGGGCCTGCTCGTCACCCCGACCGAAGCGCTGCGCACCTTCTGGCCCGCACTGGGCGTGGCGGCCGTGCTGATGCTGGTGGCGCGCCCCCTGTCGGTATGGCTGTGCTTGAAGCCCATGCGTTTCGACACCCGGGAAATGGCCTTCATCTCCTGGGTGGGCCTGCGAGGAGCGGTGCCGATTGTGCTGGCGGTGTTCCCGGTCATGGCCGGCATCGAAGGCGCCAAGGCATACGCCAACGTGGCACTGATCGTGGTGCTGGCGTCCCTCGTGCTGCAGGGTTCGACCATTCCCTGGAGTGCCCGACGCGCCGGTGTGGCCCTGCCCGACGCCACCGACACGGCCCGTGCCCGAGAGGTATTCGGCGACTTTGAAGTGCCAGGCAACACGCGCATGGCCGACCTGTGCGGCTTCTACGGCTGGCCAGTCGTGGAACCCGAGCACCTCAGCGTGGCGGAATGGCTGACCCAGGCCCTGGAGCGCCCACCTGTGGAAGGAGACCACGCCACCCTGGGCCAGGCCGAACTCAGTGTTCGAGCCATGAGCGAGGGACAAATTGTGCGCGTCGGCATCCGTCTGATCGAATCTCCAGAAAGAGATACCCCGTCAATTGATTGACGTCTCAACCATTTTTGCAGTCTGTTGCAAATAACCGACACCACGCCTTCCAGCCCGATGCTACCTTCCGGGCATGCCTACACTGATCGACATCTCTCCTCCCGTCGGTCCGGGTACGCCAGTCTTCCCGGGCGACACCGCCTACACGCAGACCTGGGTCGCCCGCATCGGTGACGACTGCCCGGTCAACGTCAGCGCGATCACGACCACACCGCACGCGGGCGCCCATGCCGACGCGCCCCTGCACTACGACCCCAGCGGGGCGGCCATCGGCGCCGTGACGCTGGAGCCCTATCTGGGTCTGTGCCGCGTGGTGCATGCGATCGGCACTGGACCACTGGTACGCTGGGCCGACGTGGCTCACGCACTGGCCAACGGGACGGCACTTCCCCCCCGCGTGCTGGTGAGAACGTACACGCGCATGCCCGCCGACCGCTGGGATCCAGACCTCACGGCTTTCGCCCCCGAACTGCTGGAACGTCTGGCTGACCTGGGCGTGAAGCTCGTCGGCATCGACACCGCGAGCATCGACCCGGCCGACAGCAAGACGCTGGACAGCCATCAGGTGATCCGCCGACGTGACATGCGGGTGCTGGAAAACCTGTGTCTGGACGCCGTGCCCGAAGGCGACTACGAGCTCATTGCCCTGCCCCTCAAACTCATGACCGCAGACGCCAGCCCCGTACGGGCCGTGCTGCGCACCCTGGACTGAACCCATGACCACCCTGACCGATTGCCAGGCGCTCGACGCCCATGACCCCCTGTCGCCGCTGCGCGACCAGTTTTGCATCCCCGATGGCGTGATCTACCTCGACGGCAACTCGCTCGGCGTCATGCCGCAGGCCACGTCTGCACGTGTGCAGACGGTGGTCGAGCAGGAATGGGGCGTGGGGCTGATCCGCAGCTGGAACACCGCCGGCTGGTTCGAATGGCCGCAGCGCATCGGCGACAAGATCGGCCGCCTCATTGGCGCCGAGCCAGGTCAGACCGTGGCCACCGACAGCACGTCCGTCAACCTGTTCAAGGTGCTGAGCCTGGCCATGGCCCTGCAGCAGCGCTGGGCCCCCGAGCGCCGTACCGTCATCAGCGAGCGCAGCAACTTCCCCACCGACCTGTACATCGCCGAAGCCCTGTGCCGACAACACGGTTGGACGCTGCAACTGATCGATGCTGCCGAACTGCCGGCCTGTCTGAGCGCCGACATCGGCGTGCTCATGCTCACCCACGTGAACTACCGCACCGGCGCGATGCACGACATGGCGGCCATCACCGCCGCCGCACACGCCGCCGGGGCCCTGACCGTATGGGACCTGGCCCACAGCGCCGGGGCCGTGCCGGTGGACCTGAACGGCGCTAACGCGGATTTCGCCGTCGGCTGCGGCTACAAATACCTGAACGGGGGGCCTGGTGCGCCCGCCTTTGCCTGGCTGAATCCGCGTCATGCCGCCGTCCTGGGCTCCGACCTCTGGCAACCCCTGGCGGGTTGGTGGGGGCATGCAGCTCCGTTTGCATTCACGCCGGACTACCAGCCAGCCCCCGGCATCACCCGCTTCCTGTGCGGCACCCAACCGATGATCAGTCTGGCGGCGCTCGAATGCGGTGTGGACACCGTGCTGGCTGCCGAACCCCTGGGCGGGATGGCGGCCCTGCGGGCCAAATCGCTCGCACTGACCGACCTGTTCATCGACCTGGTGAAGACGCGCTGCGCCGGCCACGGCCTGGAACTGGTCACGCCACGGGCCCATGCTCAGCGCGGCTCGCAGGTCTGCCTGAGCCGGCACGAGGGGGCCTACGCCATCGTGCAGGCGCTGATCGCACGCGGCGTGATCGGCGACTTCCGCGCGGGCGATGCCGAACAACCCGACATCCTGCGCTTCGGCTTCACGCCGCTGTACCTGAGCCATGCCGACGTGTGGCATGCCGTGGAACATTTGCGCCAGGTGCTGGAACAGGGCGAATGGCAACGACCCGAGTTTCACCGCCAGCACGCGGTGACCTGACACCCGACCCGAGAGTAACCCCCATGTGCCCCCAAGACCAGCCCCAGAACGGCGGTTGCCCGATGCATGCCACGGGCGCCGCAGAAGCCATCGTCCACGAGGAAAAGGCCCAGCTCGATTTCAGCCGCGCCATGAGCTACGGCGACTATCTGCAGCTTGACGCGATCCTGAACGCGCAGAAGCCGTTGTCGCCCGAGCACAACGAGATGCTGTTCATCATCCAGCACCAGACCAGCGAACTGTGGATGAAGCTCATGCTGCACGAGCTTCGCGCCGCCGTGGACTGCGTGGCACGAGATCAGCTGCCGGCAGCGTTCAAGATGCTGGCCCGGGTCAGTCGCATCATGGAGCAGTTGGTGCACGCCTGGGACGTGCTGGCCACCATGACGCCGCCCGAATACAGCGCGATCCGGCCGTACCTGGCGCAATCGAGCGGGTTCCAGAGTTACCAGTACCGTTGCATCGAGTTCGCGCTGGGCAACAAGAACGCCGCCATGCTCAAACCTCATGCCCACCGGCCGGACCTGCTGGCCATGGTTCGGGCCGCCCATGAAGCCCCGTCGCTGTACGACGAAGCGCTGCGCCTGCTGGCCCGACGGGGGCTGGCCATCCCCGCCACCCACACCGAACGCGACTGGAGCCAACCCTACGTGGAAAGCAACGCTGTCGAACAGGCCTGGCTGCAGGTGTACCGTCAGCCCGAACGGCACTGGGACCTGTACCAACTCGGCGAGGAACTCACCGACCTTGAAGACGCCTTCCGCCTCTGGCGCTTCCGACATCTGACCACGGTGGAACGGGTGATCGGCCTCAAGCGCGGTACGGGCGGCACCAGCGGCACCGGCTACCTGCGCAAGATGCTGGACGTGGTGCTGTTCCCCGAAATCTGGAAGCTGCGCACCGACCTCTGACGCCCAGCGCCGGTTCAGGCCGGCGGCATCATGGGCATGGGCGAAGCCGCCAGCACGCCTTGCACGGCGGCTGCGAGGGGGCCCGCCATGAACACCACGTTGGAGGGGTGCGCGATGCAGTCGGTGCTCCAGACGGCGCCCACGCCAGCCGCATGCAACACGTCCAGGGCATCTCCCGCGAACAGCGCGTGCGTGACGGCCACGTCCACCGAGGCAGCGCCGGCTTCCCGCAGCAGCCGCGTGGCCTGCGCCACGGTGTGCCCGGTGCTGGCCACGTCGTCGAGGATCACCACCTGGCGCCCCGCCCAGGCCATGTCGGGCAATTCGATGCGCACCGAACGGTCCCCGTGCCGGACCTTTCGGCAGACCGCACTGTCGTTGCCATGCCGCCGGGCGGCCTGCGTCACCCATTGCTCAGACTCCTCGTCCGGCCCCAGCAGCAGGGCCCCGGGTCGCTGCCGTGCAATCCAGTCGGCCAGCGCCGGGGCGCCACTGAGTACCACCGGCTGGGCCACCGGCACCGCTTCGGCCAGCGTGGCCACCCGGTGCAGGTGTGGATCGACCGTGATCACGGCGTCGAACAGGTCGGCCAGAAACCCCCCGACGATGCGCTGGCTCACCACCTCGCCAGGGCGAAACGCCATGTCCTGCCGCATGTAGCCCAGGTAGGGGGACACGAGACTGAGGTACGCCGCCCCCGCCTGACGGGCCGCCCGGGCCACCAGCAGCAGCTCGACGAGCTTTTCATTGGGCTGGTGCAGCCCTCGGTACACGACCACCTGCTCGGGCAAAACCTCGGGCAGCCGGAGCTTGAGTTCCCCGTCCGGGAAGCGGTGCCGTTCCACGGTCGCCAGCGTCCAGCGTCCGGCAGCGGCCAGCCGCTCCGCAGCGGCGGACTCGTCTTCAAAACACAGCAGCAAGGGATCGGTCATGCTCAGAATTCCACGAACACGCCGGGCACCTCCTCAGGGGGCCCAATGCGGTAGGCGCTGTCGCGCTGGCTGGCCTGTCTGGCAAAGGCCAGGTCGGACTGGTAGGCCGCATGGACCCGGTACAGCACCGCACCCGCCACCACCACATCGCCGAGCTTGCGCATCAGGTCCACCCCGGCACCCTGGACCTTGGGCGCGCCGGCCAGTTGCGCAATGCGGGCGATCTGCAGGTTGTCGATGCCGGTGACCACCCCGTCGCGCTCGGCCACCACCTCGAAGGTCAGCGCCCCCAGGGGCGGACGCTCAGGGTCGAACGCCACGCCCCCCTGCGAAGCGATGATGGCCTGCATCTTTTCCAGGGCCCGTCCGGAGTCGAGGATGTCGCGCGCGATGGCATAGCCGTCACCGCCGCGGATGTCCGGGTCGCACTCCAGCAGCCGTCCGGCCAGACGCAGGGATTTCTGGCGCAGATCCTGCGGCGCCATGGGGTGGTTCTGCAGCACCCGCATCACGTCGCGGGCCTCCAGGGCCGGACCCACGCCCTGCCCGATCGGCTGACGACCGTCGGTGATCACGACATCCAGAGACAACCCAAGCCGGTGCGCCACGTACTCGAACAGGCGGCGCAACTTCTGGGCCTCCGGCATGGAGCGGACCTTGGCCGTGGGCCCGATCGGGATGTCAAGCACCAAATGGTTGGAACCGGCGGCCATCTTCTTGCTCAGGATCGACGCCACCATCTGACCCGGCGAATCGAGTGACAAGGGCCGCTCGACCGATATCAGCACGTCATCGGCCGGCGAGAGTTCGGCCGTCCCGCCCCAAGCCAGGCAGGCCCGGTGCTCGCGCACGATCTCGCTGAGGCGGTCGAACGGCAATTCCACATTGGCCAGCACCTCCATGGTGTCGGCCGTGCCCGCAGGCGAGGTGATGGCCCGTGACGAGGTTTTCGGGCACACCAGCCCGTGCGCCGCCACGATGGGCACCACCAGCATGGAGGTGCGGTTGCCCGGTATGCCGCCGATGCAGTGCTTGTCCACCACCAGACGCTCATGCCAGTCCACCCGACGACCGCTGGCGATCATGGCTTCGGTGAGGAAAAACACCTCCTCGCGGTCCAGCTCCCCGCGGTTGGTGGCGACCACGAAGGCCGACAGCTCGATCTTGGAGTAGCGGTGCTCGGCGATGTCGCGCACGATGGCGTGAAAGTCATCCCGCGACAGGCGCTCGCCATGAATCTTGCGGTGCAACGCGGCGATGGAAGCCGGGGGTTCGGCCTGCGAGATGAAAGCGGGATGTCCCGGCTCCACGCCCATCTGGGCAAAGGCGTCTTCGGACAACCCGAGCTCGTGACACTGCACGATGCGCGGATCGGAGGTGACGTTGAGCGTGGCCAGGATACGCCGGCCGTTGGCACGGACTTCCACCTTGGACAGCGCCTGAAACCCTTCGGCACGGTACACGGCACAATCCCGGTGCAAGTAGGCCACGTTCTCGCGGTAGGTGTCGATCGCGACACGACGCAACCGCAACCCACCGTCCCCGGCCTCGGCCACGGGCGTGCTTACCGGATCGATGACGACCGGATTCACTGCACGCCCCTCACTGCGGACGGATGTTGTTGCGTTCGATCACATCACGCATGCGGGCGGTGTCCACCCGGACCCGGTTGGCCAACCCCTCGGCGGAGGTACCGGCCACCTGCCAGCCCTGGGTGAAGATTTTTTCGCGAATCTCGGGGCGGCGCACGATCTCGGCCAAGGCCGCCGACACGCGCTGGATGTGCGCGGGGTTCATGCGGGCCGGGGCAGCCACTGCATTCCAGATTTCCATCTGGAAGCCCGGCAGGCCCAGTTCCGCCAGACTGCCCACCTGAGGCACCAGGGCGCTGCGCCCCGCCGAGGTGAGACCGACGGCCTTGAGCTTGCCAGCCTGTACCTGGGGCATGGCCAGCCCGGGAGGCAGCAGCGCAACCTGCACATCCCCCTGCATCATGGCGTTGATCACCTGCGGGTTGCCAGGATAAGGGACATGCACCGCCTGCCAGCCCGCCGCGCCCTTGAACATTTCCATGCCGATGTGGGCCACGGTGCCCACACCGGGCGTGCCGTAGTTCCAGCGTGAACCGGCGGCACGGCCTGCCGCCAGGATGGCCGCGGCATCACCGGGCACCTGGGCACCGGCGGCCAGCACGAGCGGAGCGGTGGCCAGCAGCGAAACGGGAGCCAGGTCGGTCAGCGGATCGAAGGGGGTGGCGGGGTTGAGGATCTTGGCGATGGTCATGTTTCCATTGATCATCAGGCCCAGGGTGTGGCCATCATCGGCGCGGGCCACCGCGTCGGCCGCGACGTTGCCGCCCGCACCCGGGCGGTTCTCCACCACCACCGGCTGCCCCAGCACCTGAGCCAGCGGCTCGGCGATGGTGCGCGCCATCAGGTCGGGCGAAGAACCGGGAGGAAAGCCCACCAGCAGGCGAACGGGACGGCTCGGCCAAGGGGTCTGGGCCCAGGCCAGGCCATGGGCCAAGCCCAGGCTGCTCAGCCCCAGGCCGGTGGCCGCCGCCTGCACGAGTCGGCGTCGAGCGGGCTGGGTGGGGTGGTCAGTGATGGTCTTCTGTGTCATGAGAGTCTCCTGTGAAATGCGGGCTTGTCCCTCAACCATAACCGATCAACCGGGGGCCGTGGGCCCTGTGTACAGCCGTGGGACATCCAGCAGCCGCTCCCCCAGACAGGCCATGGCGGTATCGCGCCCCCAGCGCATCCATCCATCGGCGTGAAAAATCGCCCCGTTGCGCTGGGAACGGGCCTGCACCCAGGCACAGCGCCGCCAGCGGTGCCCGGCCCATTGCCGCAGCACCGAGGACCAGTCGATCGACTCGGCCGGTACCGACGACAACAGTCGGCCTAGGGTCCAGGCGTCCTCCAGGGCCATGGCCGCGCCCTGGGCCAGATAGGGCCGCATGGGATGAGCCGCATCCCCCAGGAGCGCCACCGACCCCTGCGCCATGGCCTCGGGTCCTGCCACCGGCAGACGCCCGAACAGCGGCCACAGGCGCCAGCCCGAAACGGCCTCCAGCACCCGCTGCAGGTCTGGCGCCACGACCCCGACGGCCCGGCGCAAGCTTTCCGCGCTGGCCTGGTGATCCCAGCCTGCCGGACCGGCGGGCACCTCGCCATGCACCACCACGACCACGTTCAGCCATTCGCCGCGCCGCACCGGGTAGTGCACCGCATGCATGCGCGGGCCCAGCCAAGCACACACGTCCGAGGGCACCCCGCCCGCAGCCACATCGGCCATGCGGACCATGCCCCGATAGGCCAGGTGCCCACTGAAACGGGCGGGCTCGTCCCCCCACACCCGCTCGCGCACCCGGCTCCAGAGCCCGTCGCAACCGAGCAGGGTCCGGGCCTGCCAGCGCGTGCCTTCGTTGGTGGAGACGCTCACCCCCTCCTGCTCCGCCTGGACCGTTTCGATGCGCTGCCTCAGATGGCAGGACACCCCACCCGAAGCGTTCACGGCGTCCAGCAACAGCCGGTGCAGGTCGGCACGGTGAATGGTGGCGTAAGGTGCACCGTAGCGCTCCACGGCCCGGTCACCGAGACGCAAGGCTCCCAGCGCACGACCCGATCGGGCATCGCGCACACGCAAGTCGGAGGGGAAGGCAGCCACCGACCGCAGCGCGGCCTCCAGCCCCCAGTCGCGCAGCACCCGCACCGCGTTGGGTCCCAACTGGATGCCGGCACCGACTTCGGAAAAGACCTCCGCCTGCTCCAACAGGTCAAGTCGCAGCTCGGGTCGCGTCTGGCGAACCGCAAGGGCCGCGGCCAGGCCCGCCATGCCGCCACCCACGATCAGCACATCGGTCTGGGTGGCACCGGCCTCCGGCATCGTTGGGCTCAACGCAGCACCCAGCCCCAGTCACGCAAGGTATGCAGGGCACTCTCGCCCACGCCAGCCCCGAAACGGCGCACCAGCCGCTGCGCCACGTTCTCGCGCTGTGTGTAGTCGATGATTTCCTCAGCCTGGATCACGTCCCGGGCCACCTGCTCCAGACTGGCCAGCTCGTCGGCCAGACCCAGCGCCACCGCGCGCTGACCGCTCCAGATCAGACCGCTGAAGGTATCGGGCGTCTCCACCAGACGTTCTCCCCGTCCACGTCGCACCACCTCGATGAACTGCTGATGGATATCGTCGAGCATCTCCTGCACGTGCCGCATCTGTGCCTCGGACTGCGGGCTGAACGGGTCCATGAACCCCTTGTTCTCGCCCGCGGTCATCAACCGACGTTCGACGCCGATCTTGTCCATCAGCCCGGTGAAACCGAAGCCGTTCATCATCACCCCGATGCTGCCAACGATGCTGGCC
Source organism: Burkholderiales bacterium (assembly GCA_030603635.1). GTDB lineage: Bacteria > Pseudomonadota > Gammaproteobacteria > Burkholderiales > Burkholderiaceae_C > Tepidicella. Next base: position 11,240 of record JAUVXK010000030.1, read on the forward strand.
TTGTCCACGTAGATGTTGTCGGCCGCCGAGGCGATGTAGTACGCCGCCGAGGCACAGGTTTCCTCGACCACGGCGTGAATGGGCTTGTCGTGCAGCGCCTTGAGTCGGTGGATTTCGTCGGCGATGATCCCCGCCTGCACGGGGCTGCCCCCGGGGGAGTTGATGAGCAACACCACCCCCTGGGCCCCGGGATCTTCGAAAGCAGAACGCAACGAAGCGACGATGGTCTGGGCACTCGCCTCGGCATCGGCCGCGATGGCACCCCGCACCTCGATCAATGCCGTGTGCGGCTTGCTCACGCTGCTGGAGGGCGACACGTCACGATAGATCAGCCACACCAGTGCCGCCAGCAGCCCGATCCACAGCAACCGGAAAAAGATCTTCCAGCGCCGGGCGGCGCGTTGCTCCGCCACAGACGCGAGGACGAGCTTCTCGAGTGTCTGCCGTTCCCAGCCGACGGAGGATTGTTCAGAGGATTGGGGGTCTTGCATGCGTGAACTCAGAAGGACACCGGTTGGAGGTTGTATTGTGACCGCCAGAACACCACCCCTTCATGCTCCACCACCTCGATCTTGACCAGCGGTCCGCGGCCCGGTCCGCCCACGCAGGCACCGGTGTCGGGCCGGAACAGTGCGCCGTGCGATCCACAGACCAGCCTGTGCCCGGTGAGATCAAAGAAATGGTTGGGGCGCCAGTCCATCTCCATTGCCACATGGCTGCAGCGGTTGAGATAGGCATGAACCACCCCTTGATAGCGGATGGCGAACGCCCGGCACGTCTGGCCGCCATGGACCACGTCGAACGGACAGGCCAGTCCGCCATCGACAAGATCGCGGCTGTTGCACAGTGCGTGAAGATCGGGTTGCGGCGGCGTCATCACCCTCTACGGTATCGCAAAACAGGATGCCTGCGAAAAATCCCGACAATACCGGCATGAACCACCCTTCTCCCTCCGCGATGGTCCGCCCACTGGTGCTGGGCTCGACCTCGCGCTACCGGCGTGAACTGCTGCACCGCCTGCACCTGGCCTTTGACGTCGTGTCCCCGGAAGTGGACGAAACCCCCCTGCCTGGGGAATCCCCTGCCACCCTCGCGCAACGCCTGGCACTGGCCAAGGCCCGGGCCGTCACAGCCCTGCGACCGGACGCCGTGGTGATCGGCAGCGACCAGGTGGCCGATCTGGCCGGCGAGCCGCTGGGCAAGCCCGGCAACCACGAGCGCGCCACGGTCCAGCTGCGCCGCATGAGCGGCCAGACCGTGGTGTTCCAGACCGCCGTGGCCGTGGTGTGTGCGGCCACCGGCTTCGAACGTTGCGAACTCGCCGGGGTGCGCGTGGTGTTTCGCACCCTCTCGGACGACGAGATAGAGCGCTACTTGCGCATTGAGCAGCCCTACGACTGCGCCGGCAGCGCCAAGAGCGAAGGCCTGGGCATCGCGCTGCTGGAACGCATAGACAACGACGACCCCACCGCGCTCGTCGGTCTGCCGCTGATCCGCACGGCCAGGCTGCTGCGCGAAGCCGGGCTGGTGCTACCATGAACAGCCCCACTCGCTCGGGCACGCTGTACCTGGTGCCCACGCCGCTGGACTTCGGCTGCGATGCGGCACCCGGCTTGGCGAGTGCCCTGCCCGAGGCCACCATCGCCACCGCCTCACGCCTGACCCACTGGATCACGGAAAACGCCAAGAGCACCCGCGCCTTTCTGAAACGGGTCGATGCCACGCACCCGCTCGCCGCCCCCTTGCAGGCGCAGCACATCACCGAACTGCCGCGGCAGGTGCACAAAAAGGGCGATCACGAGTCGGCCGGTGGCTTCGATGCCCGCCCACTGCTGGCGGCCGCCGTGGCGGGTGAGGACATGGGGTTGGTCAGCGAGGCCGGCATGCCTGCCATTGCCGACCCCGGCGCTTCCGTGGTCCGGGCGGCGCATACCCTGCGGGTCCCGGTGGTGCCGCTGGTGGGGCCGGTGTCGCTGATGCTGGCGCTGGCCGCCAGTGGGTTGAACGGCCAGCACTTTGCGTTTGTGGGCTATCTGCCCCAGGAGGCGACCGCACGGGCCCAGCGGGTACGGGAACTGGAAGCCCTGGCCCACAAGACCGGGCAGACGCAACTGTTCATCGAGACGCCGTACCGCAACGAGGCCTTGCTGCAAGGGCTGTTGTCCACGCTGAAGCCGATCACGCGGCTTGCGGTGTGCTGTGGGGTCACGTTGCCTGAACAGACGGTGTTCAGTGGCACGGTGGCGGACTGGAAGACACACAGGCCCCGGCTGCCGTTGGCGTTGCCGGCGGTGTTTTTGGTGGGGCGGTGAGGGTTGGGTTGTTGACTGGCTGGGAGTAGGTTGTGGGTGGGCGAGTCGGGGGTGAGCCCATGGCCTCATACAGTCCGCTGCGCGGCCAAAAATCGGCCACAGACTCACCCCCGACTCGCCTGGTGGCATCGTTTCATGCGCAGGGGAAGAACCTTCGTTGAATAAGGTTCAGGCACTCTCACACCTTGGCAACTGAAATGCTCGCACCCCAAGGTCTGGGCGGGGTGCCGCCTGTTGGCCGATTTTTGGCCGCGCAGCGGACTGTATGAGGCCAGCAGGCGGCACCCCGCCCAAACCCTCGCGCCAACGCCAAACCAGTCCCGAGAAACACAAAAGCACGCCGAAGCGTGCCCCTGTGACAATGCCAACAGATCAATGCCGGAAGTGCCGAACCCCGGTGAACACCATGGCCACGCCACGCTCGTTGGCCGCGTCGATCACTTCCTGATCTCGCATCGAGCCACCTGGCTGAATCACGCAGGTGGCCCCAGCGTCCACCACCACGTCCAGCCCGTCACGGAACGGGAAGAAGGCGTCTGACGCTACCGCCGTGCCATTCAGGCTGAGGCTGGCGTGTTCGGCCTTGATGCTGGCGATGCGCGCGGAATCCAGGCGGCTCATCTGGCCGGCGCCCACACCCATGGTCATGCCATCCTTGCAGAACACGATGGCGTTGGACTTGACGTACTTGGCCACCTTCCAGGCAAACAGCAGGTCGTCCATCTCTTCGGCCGTGGGCTGCTTGGTGGTCACCACCTTCAGGTCGGCCAGTGTCATGTCGTGGTTGTCGGCGGTTTGCAGCAGGATGCCCGAGCCCACACGCTTCACGTCCACCGCGTTGCGGCCGTTGTCCCAGTCGGTGGTGCCGCCGTTGGGCAGGGCGATCTTCATCAGCCGCACGTTGGCCTTGGCTCTGAACACGGCCAGCGCTTCGGGCGTGAAATCGGTGGCAATGAGCACCTCCACGAACTGCTTGGCGACGGCGTTCGCGGCCTCGCCATCCAGCGGACGGTTGAAGGCGATGATGCCGCCGAAGGCACTGGTCGGGTCGGTCTGGAAGGCCTTGCGGTAGGCCTCCAGCGGGTTCGCGCCCACCGCCACGCCGCAGGGGTTGGCGTGCTTGACGATCACACAGGCCGGCACGTCGAAGCTCTTGACGCATTCCCAGGCCGCGTCGGCATCGGCGATGTTGTTGTAGCTCAGCTCCTTCCCCTGCAGTTGCAGGCCGGTGACGAGCGAGCCCGGTGCCGGGTACAGGTCGCGGTACAGGGCGGCCTGCTGGTGGCTGTTTTCGCCGTAGCGCAGGTCCTGCACCTTCACGAATCGGCCATTGCTCTGGCCCGGGAACAGCAGGCGGCGGGGCTCGGCCGCGTCACCGGGCACGCCGGCGCTCACATCCACCGCCGACAGGTAGTCGCTGATGGCGGCGTCGTAGTTGCTGATGCGGTTGAAGGCCGCCACGGCCAACTGAAAACGGGTCAGGTCACTGACCTTGCCGCCGTCTTTCAGCTCGGACACAACGATGGAGTACTGGCTGGCGTCGGTCAGCACGGCCACGTCTTTCCAGTTCTTGGCGGCGGAACGCACCATGGCCGGGCCACCGATGTCGATGTTCTCGATCGCGTCGGCCAGGGTGCAGCCGGGCTTGGCAACGGTGGCCTCGAAGGGGTAGAGGTTGACCACCAGGATGTCGATGGTGCCGATGCCATGCTGCTGCAAGGCCGCCATGTGCTCGGGCAGGTCACGCCGGGCCAGCAAACCACCGTGCACCATGGGGTGCAGCGTCTTGACGCGGCCGTCCAGCATCTCGGGAAAACCGGTGACTTCGGCCACCTCGGTCACCGGCAAGCCATTGTCGGCCAGCAGCTTGGCGGTACCGCCGGTGGAAATCAGCTGCACGCCCAGCGCGTGCAGTTCGCGGGCCAGGTCGAGCACGCCGGTTTTGTCGGAGACCGAGAGGAGAGCTTTCATCGGGGAGGTTCCAGGAGTCAATGAATCGGTGAAGACGGCCGGTGCCGATAGGCATGAGGCTCAGCCGTCGAGCAAACCATGCTCCAGCAGCTTCTTGCGCAAGGTGTTGCGGTTCAGGCCCAGCCATTGCGCGGCACGCGACTGGTTCTGCTGGGCGTGAGCCATGACGACTTCGAGCAGCGGTTTTTCGACCGCGCGGGTGAGCATGTCGTGCATGTTGGCGGGTTCAGTGCCGTCGAGGTCGTTGAAATAGGCCTCGATGTTGGCCTTGACGCAATCGGTCAGTGTGGGGGTGCTCATGCGGCCAGGGTCCAGGGTTCTTGAGCGGCGGCCTCGTCAAAGTAGGCGCGAACGCATTGCAATTGGGTGTCGCAGCTTTCGCTGCGGTTAATGGCTTCGCGAAACAGCGCAGCCCGCGCCGGGTCACCTGGCAGCGATCGGGTGTACCAGCCCAGGTGCTTGCGCGCGGTGCGAACGCCAGTGTATTCCCCGTAGAGGGTGTAGTGGTCGTGCAGGTGCTCCAGCATCCACTCGCGGAGTTCGGTCGGGGTGGGCGGCGGCAGGTGCTCGCCCGTCTCCAGGAAATGGGCCATCTCACGGAACAACCAGGGCCGGCCCTGGGCGGCGCGACCGATCATGACCGCATCGCAACCGGTGGCCGCGAGCACGTCACGGGCTTTTTCCGGGGTGTCGATGTCGCCGTTGGCCACCACCGGAATGCGCACGCTGGCCTTGATCGCGGCCACGGTCTCGTGCTCGGCCAGGCCCTTGTAGCCCTGCTCGCGGGTGCGGCCGTGGATGGTGAGCATCTGCACCCCCGCGCTTTCGGCGGCGCGGGCCAGCACCGGCGCATTTTTGGCAGTTTGGCACCAGCCGGTGCGCATTTTCAGGGTGACGGGCACCCCTTGCGGCGCGCAGGCCGCCACCACGGCCCCCACGATCTCCAGTGCCAGCGCCTCGTCCTGCATCAGCGCCGAACCGGCCCACTTGTTGCAGACCTTCTTCGCCGGGCAGCCCATGTTGATGTCGATGATCTGGGCGCCCCGGTCGATGTTGTAGCGCGCCGCCTCGGCCATCATGTCGGCGTCGGTCCCCGCGATCTGCACCGCGATCGGGCCGGGCTCGCCGTCGTGGTTGGCCCGGCGCGAGGTTTTCAGGCTGTCGCGCAGCTCCGGACGCGAGGTGACCATTTCGCTGACCGCATAACCCGCCCCCAGCCGCTTGCACAGGCGACGGAACGGCCGGTCCGTCACCCCGGCCATGGGGGCGACAAACAGCCGGTTGGGCAAGGAATACGGGCCGAGGTGCATGGACAGAAAACAAAAGCACCCGCCACGGGCCCTGACCAGGCATGACAATGGACAGGCCGCCGGATGCTGAAAAATTGTGCACGATTGTAACGCTCCGATCCGGTGTCAAGCGACCTCCCTATACTCCCGCCCCATGGAAGCCTGGTTGTGGTCACTGCTGGAAACCCTGAGCCTGCCGCAGTACGGGCTCAGTACCGTGTTCGTGGTGGCGTTCATTTCCGCCACCCTGCTGCCCATGGGTTCGGAGCCGGTGCTCTTCGGGCTGGTGAAGCTGAACCCCGAACTGTTCTGGCCTGCCATTCTGGTGGCCACGGTAGGCAACACGCTGGGAGGCGTGGTGAGCTGGGCCATGGGGTACGGTGCCCATCAGGCCATCGACAAGGCCCGGGGCTCGTCCACCCACGTGAAGGCGCTGGACTGGCTGGAACGTTTCGGCCCTAAAGCCTGTCTGCTGAGCTGGTTGCCCGCCGTCGGAGACCCCCTCTGTGCCGTGGCGGGTTGGCTCAAGTTCCCCCTGCTGCCGTGCATGCTCTACATGGCCATCGGCAAGTTCCTGCGCTACCTGGTGATGACGGCCGCCCTGTTGTGGCTGCTGCCTGGCGACTGGCTCTCCGTCGGGTGAAACCTCTCAGGTCGGTGGGAGTGCAAAGACCAGGACGATCTCCCGCTCCAGGCGGTGCCAGCCCGATACGGCCTCCGCCCAGTCCGACTCTTGCACCACACGCTCCAGCTCCTTGGCAGATGCACTGAGCCCATCGTACCCAAGCGTGAGCAGCACGCTCTTGAGGCTGTGCACGATGCGCCGCAATGCGGCCCGGTCTCCCGCCGTGATGGCGGCTGCAGCCGACGAAAAATCGACCTGGAATTGTTCGATGCACGTCGCACGGAAGGCAAGAAACAGTGCCAGATCCCCATCGAAGTAGCAATCGGCGGCCGCCCGCTCGCCTGGAGGCAGATCAGACACCGCAGCTGGGGTCATGCCGCCGCATCCGCCCCTGCGGGCTGCTGGTCATCGGGCATCAGATGGGCCATGGCCTCCTGGATCAAGGGAGGCAGCTCCTGCACCAACCGGGGCTTGTGCACCACCGGCACCCCATCGAGGGCGAAGGCATAGGGTGCGCGCTGCTCCTCGTCCAGCGAGGTCAGAACGATGAGCTTGCACTGTCCGAACAGGGCATGGCGACGCAGGCCGGTGATCATGGTGGCCCCGTCGATGCCAGGCAGCAGGATGTCGACGATGATCAGGTCGGGCTGCAGGTGCCCGAACGACACCAAGCCCGTGATGCCGTCGTGGGCGATGTGCAGATCGACAGCCGGAAACCGCTGCTTGACCAACATCGCCACCAGGTTCTGGAAATGCGAGGAATCCTCGATCAGGAGGATGCGCGGCACGTGCACGGCGGGTCGACGACGCCCACTCGAACGGCCTTCAGGGCTGCCGTGCAAGGCGGCCACCCCGGTGACCCCGGCACGGCTGCCCTGTATCCACCGTTCCAGCGATTCCCGTGTGATGCGCCGATGACCACCCGGTGTCTTCCAGGCCTGCAGGTCACCCCGATCCACCATCAACTGCACCGACCGCACGGCCATGCCAAGAATCTTGGCCACCTCAAGCGTGGTGTAGTAGCTGCCGGAAGACATGTCTCCGTGATTCGTCACCGTGTTCATGGCGTGATTCTGCAACAAACGGTCGATGAAATACAACCGAAATGGTAATAAATCTGTTGCTTTCTGCTAACGCTACCCGCAACAACGGCAATACGGCACATCCACCGCTGATGGCCTCAGGCCGTTTTCATCCAGGCCTGCCAGCCGTCGACACCCAGCTGGCGCAAGGTCGCTTCGTTGCGGGCGACGATGGTGTCGGCATCGTCGCCTGAAGCCACGGCACGGTCGATGCTCGCTTCACGCAGCAGGTGCAGGGTGGGGTACGGTGCCCAGTTGCTGGCGTTGGTGATGTCGTCCGCCTCCACTCCCTCGAACTGGAAGCGTGGATGAAACGGGGCCACCTGCAACACCCCCTCCAGTTCGTGTTCGTCGAGCACCTCGTCCACCACGCCCAGGAAGTCGTTGAACACAAAAAAGTCTGGGAACAGCGTGGGGTGCACCAGCAGTGTGGTGTCCACATCCTCGGCCGAGGTGTCGCGCAGCAGGAGCAGTTCGCGGTCCAGGTCGTCGAGGAAACCATCCAGGTGGCGCGCCCGACTGACGACGATGCGCACCTGGTCCTTCACGTAGACGGCTTTCGCGAACGGGCACAGGTTCAGGCCGATGACGGCCCGCTCGATCCAGTGGCGCATGCGCGCCACGATCTGATCGTCCGTCTCTGTAGTGTTTGCCGTGTCCATCAGGTCAGCGACTTGAATCGCACACGCTTCGGGCGCGAGCCCTCTTCACCCAGGCGGCGCTTCTTGTCGGCCTCGTACTCGGTGAAGTTGCCATCGTAGAAGTACCACTGGCTGTCGCCTTCGTAGGCCAGGATGTGGGTACAGATGCGGTCGAGGAACCAGCGGTCGTGGGAGATGACCATGGCGCTGCCGGCAAATTCCAGCAGGGCTTCTTCCAGCGCGCGCAGGGTTTCCACGTCGAGGTCGTTCGACGGTTCATCGAGCATGAGCACGTTGCCGCCCTGGGCCAGCGTCTTGGCCAGGTGCAGGCGGCCGCGCTCACCACCCGAGAGGTTTTTCACCAGCTTCTGCTGGTCGTTGCCCTTGAAGTTGAAGCGGCCGATATAGGCACGGCTGGGCATGATGAATTTGCCCACGGTGATGTTGTCCAGCCCGCCGGACACGTCTTCCCACACCGTCTTGTCACCGTCCAGCGAAGCGCGGCTCTGGTCCACGAACGCCAGCTTGGCCGTCTTGCCGATGACGATCTCGCCACTGTCCGGCGTCTCGACGCCCTGGATCATGCGGAACAGCGTGGATTTACCGGCGCCGTTGGGACCGATGATGCCGACGATGGCCCCCGCCGGCACCTTGAAGCTGAGGTCGTCGATCAGCACCCGGTCGCCAAAGGACTTGGTGACGTGGTTGAACTCGATGACCTGCGAACCCAGGCGCTCGGCCACCGGGATGAAGATCTCGTTGGTCTCGTTGCGCTTCTGGTATTCGACGTCGCTCAGTTCCTCGAAGCGGGCCAAACGCGCCTTGCTCTTGGCCTGGCGGCCCTTGGCGTTCTTGCGCACCCACTCCAGTTCTTCCTTCATGGCCTTGCGGTGGGCGTCTTCGGCTTTCTGTTCCTGGTCCAGGCGCTTGCCCTTCTGGTCCAGCCAGTCGGAGTAGTTGCCCTTCCAGGGAATGCCGTGGCCGCGGTCCAGTTCAAGAATCCACTCGGCCGCGTTGTCCAGGAAGTAGCGGTCGTGGGTGATGGCCACCACGGTGCCGGGGAAACGCTGCAGGAACTGCTCCAGCCAATGCACGCTTTCAGCGTCCAGGTGGTTGGTGGGTTCGTCGAGCAGCAGCATGTCGGGCTTGCTCAGCAGCAGACGACACAGGGCCACGCGGCGCTTCTCGCCACCCGAGAGGTTCTTGATAACGGCGTCCCAAGGCGGCAGGTTCAACGCATCGGCGGCCAGTTCCAGCTGCAGGTCGGAGTTCTCGGAGCCGCTGGCCGCGATGATGGCTTCCAGTTCGGCCTGCTCGGCGGCCAGGGCATCGAAATCGGCGTCGGGTTCGGCGTAGGCCGCATACACCTCCTCCAGGCGGGCCTTGGCCTTGAGGGCACCACCAATGCCCTCTTCCACCGCCTGGCGCACGGTCTGCTCGGGGTTCAGCTCAGGCTCCTGTGGCAGGTAACCGATCTGGATACCCGGCATGGGAATGGCTTCGCCCTCGATTTCCTTGTCCACACCGGCCATGATCTTGAGCAAGGTGGACTTGCCCGAGCCATTCAGGCCCAGCACGCCGATCTTGGCGCCGGGAAAAAAGCTGAGGGAGATGTCCTTCAAGATCTGCCGCTTGGGCGGCACGGTCTTGGAGACGCGGTTCATCGAAAAAACATATTGGGCCATGGTTCTGCTGTGAAAAATCCAACGCCCGAAGGGGCGTGTAATCCTCGATTATCCCTTTATGCGACAATACCGACCGTGCGCACCATCAGTCAGTGCCACATCAGCGCCCAGCTGGGGCTTGTTCTGCCCAGGCAGTTCATTCACGACAAGCCCGATTTCACGACCCATCAGCCACCCTGACTGGCCCGCCACATGACGCGGGAAGCGGCCGATACCCCCTTGCGCCCAGGATGGGCGCCCGACACCTACATGACATTTGAAGAACTGAAACTGGCCCCGGCCATTCTGGACGCCGTGCGTGAGCAAGGCTACGACCAACCCACCCCCATTCAGGCCGAGGCCATTCCCGCCGTGCTGGAGGGCCACGACCTGCTGGCCGGCGCCCAGACCGGCACCGGCAAGACCGCCGCCTTCACCCTGCCCATGCTGCACCGCCTGCAGGACGGTTGGGAAGCCCCCAAGCGCGGCCAGGGCCGCCCCATCCGCGCCCTCGTCCTGGCCCCCACGCGTGAACTGGCCGCCCAGGTCGAGGAATCCGTGAAGGCCTACGGCAAGCACCTCAAGCTCAAGTCGGCTGTGATCTTCGGCGGCGTCGGCATGAACCCGCAGATCGAGAAGCTCAACAAGGGCGTGGACGTGCTGGTGGCCACCCCCGGTCGCCTGCTGGACCTCGCCGACCAGGGCCACCTGGACCTCGGCCAGGTGCAGATCCTGGTGCTGGACGAAGCCGACCGCATGCTGGACATGGGCTTCATCCACGACGTGAAGAAAATCCTGAAGATGCTGCCTGCCGCCAAGCAGAGCCTGCTGTTCTCGGCCACCTTCAGCGACGAGATCAAGGAACTCGCCAACGGCCTGCTGCGCAGCCCCAGGCACATCCAGGTGACGCCGCCCAACACCACAGTACAGCGCATCAGGCAGACCATCCACCCGGTGGGCCGCGGCAAGAAGAAGGCGCTCCTGGTGCACATCATCAACCAGCACAACTGGAGCCAGGTGCTGGTGTTCACCCGCACCAAGTTCGGCGCCAACAACGTGGCCGACTACCTGAACAAGAACGGCATCACCGCCATGGCGCTCCACGGCAACAAGAGCCAGACCGCGCGCACCCAGGCACTCGATGGATTCAAGACCGGTGCCATCCGCGCCCTGGTGGCCACCGACATCGCAGCACGCGGCATCGACATCGACGAGCTGCCGCACGTGGTGAACTACGACATCCCCAACGTCTGCGAGGACTACGTGCACCGCATCGGTCGCACCGGCCGTGCAGGCGCCGAGGGCGAAGCGGTCAGCCTCGTGAGCCTGGACGAGGAAGGCTTCATGATGGCGATTGAGAAGTTCACCAGGCAGGAAATCCCGGTCCAGATCTTCCAGGAATTCATGCCCGAGCCGGGCGAGAAGGCAGAGCCCATCGCCATGGGTCGCCAGACCATCTGGGGCGGGGCCGGCAAGCCGCCGAGCCGTGAAGTCATGGCCGCTGCCGCCAAGGCCGCGCGCCAGGAGATGATGGAGCGCATCCGCGACAAGAAGCACCAGGAACGCCAGCCCAAGCAGACCAAGGCCCCACGCCAGGACGCTCTCCCGGAAGATGCGGAGGGCGAAGACGCCGACGACAGCCAGCCGCCGCGCCAGCATGGCCAGCCGTTCAATCCGAACGGCCCGCGTCGCAAGAAGCGCAAGAACCGCGGCGGTGGACAGGGTGGCCAGCAAGCCCAGCCTGGCCAGCAGCCCCGCCACAACCAGGGTCAGGGTCAGAGCCAGCGCACGCATGGTCAGGGTGGCGGTGCTCAGCAGCCCCGACAACCCGACCCGCTGCGCACCGGCATCGATGCGCTGGGCGAGCGCGGCGGACGCAACCGCCACCGTGGCAACCGTCCCGGTCAGGGCGGTGGCAAAGGCGGTGGTGGGGGTGGTATCGACCCGCTGCGCACCAGCTTCGGGCGCATCAAGTAAAACCCGGCACACACCCGTCCCGACATGGCGCTAACATGGCGCCATGACACGACACATCTCATTCGGACTGGAAGGGCGGGTGGCCATCGTGACCGGTGGTGCCCAGGGCATAGGCGAGGCCTGCGTGCGCCGCCTGCGCAAGGAAGGCGCACAGGTGGTGATCGCCGACGTGGCCAGCGAGGCGGGTAACCGGCTTGCGGGCGAGACGGGAGCGGCGTTCGTCCACACCGACGTGGGCAACAAGATGCACGTGGACGCTATGGTCGCCAAGACCCTGCAGATGCATGGGCGGGTGGACATCCTGGTGAACAACGCCGGCATCTTCAAGGCAGCCCCGTTTCTCGAAGTGACCGAGGCCGACTTTGACGCGGTGTTGCGCGTCAACCTCAAGGGGGCCTTCCTGGTCGGGCAAGCGGTGGCGCGCGAAATGGCCCGCCAGGGCGGTGGCACCATCGTCAATATGAGTTCGGTCAATGGCGTGCTCGCCATCCCCTCCATTGCCAGCTACAACGTCAGCAAGGGCGGCATCAACCAGCTCACGCGGGTCATGGCCCTGGCCCTGGCCGACCACGGCATCCGCGTCAACGCGGTCGCACCCGGTACCATCGCCACGGAACTGGCGGCACAATCGGTGCTCACCAGCGAGGAAGCACGACTCAAAATCCTCAGCCGCACACCCATGAAACGCCTGGGCGAACCCGCCGAGATCGCCGATGTGGTCTGCTGGCTGGCCAGCGACGCCTCGAGCTACGTGACCGGTGAAATCGTGACCGTGGACGGCGGACGGATGACGCTGAACTACACCGTGCCCATCTGACCGCTCCGGTCACGGCCGATCACCACTGGCGGACCCGCCCGGTGTCGATGTGGACGAACCCGTCCTTCGGGTAGTAGCCCACGCCCCCCGCCCGCAGTGAAAGTGCGGCATCACGCAACTCCTGCAGGGGCACGCCGGGCAAACGCACGTCGATGGCACGGCCCTGGGTGTGGAGGCTGCGCACCGCCACTCCGCCCCCTCCCGTCTGGCGCAGGCGCTCGTTGGTGTCGGGGGCGCGGTAGGCCGATATCACCTCGTAAGAAGCTCTGGCCCCCAGAAGACCGCGGATGCGGTGCAACTGGTCGTACAGCCCGGGATCCATGGCACCAACCGCCCCGCTGTAGTGGTCACGCAGGAAATGGTTGAGCGCGTCGAGCGCGTCGGGCAGGTAACGCTCCCCCTGCGCATAGACCAACCCGATCTGCTCGCGGGTGTGCAGGTGCGCGAGGTTGAGATCTCGCACCGGCGCCGCGCGCACACCAAACGGCATAACGGCGGCGGCCAGCCCCTGAAGCAACAGCTGGCGTCGGGAGAAGAAGGGTTGGCGTGTCATGGCGTGGGTCGTGGGCGGCTTCGTGAGCGCAGCGCGGCGTCCAACGTCGCGTCGTGCCCATAGAGATCGGGAAAGAAGTGTACCTTTCCCTGATCGACCAGGGCCGTGCCATAAGCGATCAGCACGGCAACGGGCTGTGTGACCCGATGGGTGGTGGACACACCGGCCGCCATCGCCTCGCGGATGCGTGCCTCGGTCCATTCGGGCTGACCGTTGAGCACGAAGGACGCCAGCTCGACCGGCGACTCGACCCGGATGCAGCCGTGGCTGAAGTCACGCCGTTCGCGGTCGAACAGCGCCGTCGCAGAAGTATGGTGCGGGAAGATGTGGTCGGCATTGGGCAGGACGAACTTGATGTCACCCAGCGCATTCATTGGACCTGGACGCTGGCGCAGACGCAGACGCCCGGCGAGTACAGCCGTCAGGCGCTCGGGGCTCAGAGTGCTCTCGATGCGGCCGTCGGGCGCGACAAACTCGAAGCCCTGGCGCTCGAAATACCCTGGATCGCGTCGCAGCCTGGGCACGAGTTCGGCACGGGCGATGGACGGCGGCACATTCCAGTAGGGACTGAACTCGATGGCGTGCAGGTCCGCGTCGATCAACGGCGTGCGCGTGTCGAGCGCCCGACCCACGACCACCTTCATTTTGAGACGCAGAGTGACCGCGTCATGAGGGCCGACCTCATAGGCCCGCAGCACGAATTCCGGCAGGTTCACCACGATCATGCGGGAGCGCTGCAACACCGGCGTCCAGCGCAGGCGTTCCATCGTGAGCTCAATCTGGCGCACCCGCCGCTGCGGGGGCACTTCGAGGGCCGCCAGCGTCGCGCGGCCGACGATGCCATCCACGGTCAAACCATGGCGTGCCTGGAAACGGCGCACAGCTTCCACCAGTTCTCCCGTGTATCGGTACGCATCCACCGGAACGTCCCCCAGGTCTCCCAGCGCCCGCAACCGGTCGGCCAGCAGGGCCGCACCCTGATAGGTCTGGCCCGGCTCCAGCTTGCCCGGCGACACCCGACCCAAGGGTGGCAAGGGGTGATGCCAGGCCGGGTGCTCAGCCAGCTGACGATAGGCGGAAAGGGCCTCGCGCAAACGCTTGTAGAGCGGCAACCGGGGGACGGCCGCTTCGTGCGCGTCGCCCAGACGCCCAGTGGCCTGCGCGGAGCGCAACAGGGCCGCGGCGTCGATGGGCGGAACGGCACCGGCCCGATATCCGTGGTGGATGTCGCGGGGGTCGAGTCGACCGCCATGGAGTTCGACCAGATAGCGCTCCACCGCTGCCTGGAGTTGTCGTTCCAGCCGTTCAGACTGCACCGCGTCCAGAGGCGCGTGTACGGCATCCTGCAACTGCCGCCCCAGCCGGGCCGCGTCGTAGTCATCCGGTTCCAGCCCGTGGCCGTCGGCATCGAGGAGCCACTGCACGGCCTCAAAGGCGGCCGGGACCGGCCGGCCCTGCACCAGCCACTGTGGCGTGTCTGCCCGCCCCGGCATGGATGCGGCCAGGCCCAGCAAGCACAGCAGACCCAGCCAGACGCGCCAACCCGCAGGCATCGACCACCCCTTCACCGTGACAGATAGGCGACGATCCCTCGCAGCGTGAAAAGCTGAGGGTAATCGGCCTCGGGGATGGGGATGCCGCCTCCCTGGTGCAGGCCGACGACGAAGTTGAGAAAGTCCATCGAATCGAGGTCGAGCGCCTCGCGCAAATCCACGTCGTCGGAGACGGTGTTCAGATCGGCTTCGGGAGCGATGCCGGCGAGCACGTCGGCGGCAAGGCGGCGAATGTCGGATTCTTTCATGGGCAGACACTTTCAGAGTTGATCAGGCACCTGCAACAGGCGTTCGATGGCCCACAGAAAACGCCCACCGAGATGACCATCGCTGACACGGTGATCGGCAGCCAGGCTCGCACTGACCAGGGGCCGTGGCAGCACTCGCCCTTCGACCACCCACGGGCGCTCGGCCACGTGCCCGAAACCCACAATGGCCACCTGGGGCGGATAGATCACGCCTAGCACGCCTTCCGCGCCGCGCTCGCCCAGGCTCGTGACCGTGACGGTCGGATCGGTGATCTCCGAACTGCGCAGGCTGCCGGATCGGGAGCGCAGGACCAGATCACGCAGGTGCTCCATCAGTTCGGGCAGGCTGCGGCGATCGGTGTCGTGGATCGCCGGTGCGACCAGACCACCGCCACGCAAGGCGATCGCCCAGCCGACGTGAATGCCCGGCCCCGGGCGGAACGCGCCATCGGCATAGAAGCCATTGAGTTGCGGCACCTCGCGCAGCGCGAGCGCGGTGGCCTTGAGCAGCAACGTCGCCGGCAACAGACGGTGCTCGGGCGGCTGGTCGCGGTTGTGGGCTTCCAGCCAAGCCGCAGCGGTAGCGAAGTCGATCGTGTGGCTCAGGTAGTAGTGCGG
>JAUVXK010000017.1 GCA_030603635.1 Burkholderiales bacterium
CACCACGAGAACGAGATTGCCCAGAGCGAGGGCGCCACCGGCCAGCCGCTGGCCACGGTGTGGATGCACAACGGCTTCGTGCGAGTGGACAACGAGAAGATGTCCAAGAGCCTGGGCAACTTCTTCACCATCCGTGAAGTCCTGCAGAAGTACGATGCCGAAACGGTGCGCTTCTTCATCCTGCGTGCCCACTACCGCAGCCCGCTGAATTACAGCGACGCGCATCTGGACGATGCCCGTGCCGCGCTCAAGCGCCTGTACACCGCCCTGGAAGCCGTGCCTGCAGCCCACGTGGCCATCGACTGGGCCGAGCCGCATGCCGCTCGCTTCAGGACAGCGATGGATGAGGACTTCGGCACGCCCGAGGCCGTGGCCGTGCTGTTCGAGCTGGCCGGCGAGGTCAACCGTACCCGATCCGACGCCCTGGCCGGACTGCTCAAGGCGCTGGGCGCGACCCTGGGCCTGTTGCAGGAAGACCCGAAGGCCTTCTTGCAGGCCGGTGCCACGGGGGGGCTGGACGAGGCCGCCATCCTGGCGCAGATCGAGGCCCGTGCCACCGCCAAGGCAGCGAAGAACTGGGCCGAGGCGGATGCCATCCGCCAGACCCTGCTGGCACAGGGCGTGGTGCTGAAGGACGGTCCCGCCGGTACCACCTGGGAACGGGTTTGAACCACCCATGACCGTCCTTGCTCCTCCCTACTGGGCCGACGCCTGCGACCACCTCATGCAGCGCGACCGCGTGATGAACAAGCTCATCCCGCAGTTTCCCAATGCCTGCCTGCAGTCGCGCGGCGACCCGTTCACCACGCTGGCTCGTAGCGTCATCGGACAGCAGATTTCCGTGAAAGCCGCGCAGGCCGTCTGGGACCGTTTTGCCGCCCTCATGCCGTGCATGGAGCCGGCGCAGCTGCTGCGCCTGAAGGTGGACGATATGCGCGCCGCCGGTCTGAGCGCGCGCAAGGTCGAGTACCTGGTGGATCTGGCGCTGCATTTCGACAACGGCATCCTGGACCCCGAGGCGTGGCATGGCATGGACGACGAGACCATCATCAAACAGCTGGTCGCCATCCGTGGCATCGGTCGCTGGACGGCCGAGATGTTTCTCATCTTCTACCTGATGCGACCCAACGTGCTCCCACTCGACGACGTCGGGCTGATCCGGGGCATCAGTCAGAGTTATTTTTCGGGCGACCCCGTGAGCCGCAGTGATGCCCGCGAGGTGGCCGCTGCCTGGGCCCCCTACTGCAGCGTCGCGACTTGGTATATTTGGCGCTCGTTGGACCCGGTGCCGGTCGCCTACTGACCTGCCCGTGACACAGACAAGACCACAGGAGTCATACCTTGGCCAAGAAAACATTCCTGGATTTCGAGCAGCCCATTGCGGAGCTGGAGTCCAAAATTGAAGAGCTGCGCTATGTCCAGACCGAGTCGGCTGTGGATATCTCTGAAGAGATCGAACAGCTCGGAAAGAAAAGCCAGCAGCTCACCAAAGACATCTACAGCAACCTGACCCCCTGGCAGGTAACCAAGATCGCGCGCCACAGCGACCGGCCCTACACGCTGGACTACGTGCGCGAAATCTTCACCCACTTCGTGGAACTGCACGGTGACCGCCATTTCGCCGACGACCTGAGCATTGTCGGCGGCCTGGCGCGTTTCAATGGCCAGCCCTGCATGGTGCTGGGGCACCAGAAAGGCCGCGACACCAAGGAACGCACCGCGCGCAACTTCGGCATGACGCGCCCCGAGGGCTACCGCAAGGCCCTGCGTCTGATGAAGCTGGCCGAGAAATTCAAGCTGCCGGTGTTCACCTTTGTGGACACGCCCGGTGCCTACCCTGGCATCGACGCCGAGGAGCGCGGACAGTCCGAGGCGATTGGCCGCAACATCTTCGAGATGGCGCAACTGGAGGTGCCGATCATCTCCACCATCATCGGTGAAGGCGGCTCGGGCGGGGCTCTGGCCATCGCCGTGGCCGACCAGGTGCTGATGCTGCAGTATTCCGTGTATTCGGTGATCAGTCCGGAGGGCTGTGCCTCCATTCTGTGGAAGACCAGCGAGCGGGCGTCCGACGCCGCCGAGGCGCTGGGCATCACTGCGCACCGCCTGAAAGCGCTGGGCCTGGTGGACAAGATCGTCAACGAGCCCGTGGGGGGTGCGCACCGCGACCACAAGCAGATGGCCTCCTTCCTCAAGCGAGCACTGAACGACGCCTACCGCCAGGTGGCCGACCTCAAGCCCAAGGAGCTGCTGGAGCGCCGCCACGCGCGACTCAACAGCTACGGCCGCTTCAACGACACCAAGGCCGACAGCCGCAAGGGCTGATGCCGTGGGCGTCGGCCCCGCGTCCATCGACTGGAGCCGTCACCCCGGACTGGCGGCCGTGAAACGCGTGGCGCCCCGGGTGCACGAGGCCCCGGTGGCGGTGGCCTTCAGCGGTGGGGCCGATTCGACGGCGCTGTTGCTGGCGGTCTGGCACCTGTGGCCGGACCGGGTCGTTGCCTTGCACGTGAACCACGGCCTGCAGGCCGCCGCGACGGACTTCGAACGGTACGTTCGGGATTTGTGCGCAGCCTTGGGGGTTCCGCTGCAGGTGGCCCGCCTGCAGATGGCCCTGGTCCCGGGTGACAGCGTGGAGGAAGTGGCCCGCGACGCCCGCTATCGGGCCCTCGCCGAACTGGCCGAGCAGGCCGGGGCAGCCGAGGTGTGGCTCGCCCAGCACCGGCACGACCAGGCCGAAACCCTGTTGCTTGCCCTGACCCGAGGGGCGGGATTGCCAGGCCTGGCGGGCATGCCCGCGCGACTGCAACGCCATGGCATGACCTTCGTGCGCCCATGGCTCGATGTTTCCGGCGATGCACTGCGTGTCTGGCTTCGAGAGCAGGGCATGCCTTGGGTGGAAGATCCCACCAACCGTGACCAGCGATACACCCGCAACCGCATTCGCCACCGTTTGCTCCCAGTGCTGGAAGACGCCTTTCCCGCCTATGCCCAGACCTTTGCCCGCAGTGCCCGCCATGCCGCGCAGGCGCAGGCCTTGCTGGAAGAGGTGGCGGAGGCGGATCTGGCAGCGGTGGGTTCACCGCCCGTGATCCAGCGGCTGCAGGCCCTGAGCGCGGCGCGACAGACGAATGTGTTGCGTCACTGGCTGCGCCAGGCGGGTGCCCGACAGGCCAGCGAGGCCCAACTCCAACAGGTATTGCAGCAGATCGCGGCCTGCACCACGCGCGGTCATCGCATCCACCTGCGTGTCGGGCGGGGCTTTTTACGTCGACAGGGTGCGGTCCTGTCGTATCTGCCTGATGAACCAGGGCTGGTCGGGGCCCGGCCTGCCAGGGCCAGAACATCCGACAACTTATAATCAAAAGCTTTGCGTCAGGTCGCCGGCGTCGCAAAAATGTCCTTATCCGGCGCATAACTGGTATTCAATGGCACTGATCGTTCACAAATACGGCGGCACCAGCATGGGCTCGACCGAGCGCATCCGCAACGTCGCCAAACGTGTCGCCAAGTGGCACCGTGCCGGTCACCAGATGGTGGTCGTGCCCAGCGCCATGAGCGGCGAAACCAACCGCCTGCTGGCCCTGGCCAAGGAAGTGGCCCCCGAAAAACCCGCCACCGCCTACTACCGCGAACTGGACCAGCTGGCCGCCACCGGCGAGCAGGCTTCGTCCGCGTTGCTGGCCATTGCCTTGCAGGCCGAAGGCCTGGAGGCGGTGAGCTTCTCGGGCTGGCAGGTGCCCGTGCGCACCAACGACGCCTACACCAAGGCCCGCATCGAATCGATCGACGACGCCCGCGTCAAGGGCGAACTGGCGGCGGGCAAGGTGGTCATCATCACCGGCTTCCAGGGCATCGACGCCGAAGGCAACGTGACCACGCTGGGCCGTGGGGGTTCGGACACCTCTGCCGTGGCCGTGGCTGCGGCCATCGGCGCAGCCGAGTGCCTTATCTACACCGACGTGGACGGCGTCTACACCACCGACCCGCGCGTGGTGCCTGAAGCCCGTCGTCTGGAGCGTGTCAGCTTCGAGGAGATGCTGGAAATGGCCAGCATGGGCTCCAAGGTGCTGCAGATCCGCTCGGTGGAATTCGCGGGCAAGTACCGCGTGCCGATTCGCGTCCTGTCGAGCTTCACCTCGTGGGACATCGACCTGAATGAAGAAGCCCGCTCGGGCACCCTGATCACTTTTGAGGATGACGAATCCATGGAACAAGCCGTCGTTTCCGGTATTGCCTTCAACCGCGATGAAGCCAAGATCACCGTGCTGGGCGTGCCCGACACCCCCGGCATCGCCTACCAGATCCTGGGCGCCGTGGCCGACGCGAATGTGGAAGTGGATGTGATCATCCAGAACATCAGCAAGGACGGCAAGACCGACTTCAGCTTCACCGTTCACCGCAACGACCTGGCCAAGACGCTGGACCTGCTCAAGACCCAGGTGGCGCCCAAACTGGGTGCCGCCGAGGTGGTGGGCGATGCCCGCATCTGCAAGGTCAGCATCGTGGGCATCGGCATGCGCAGCCATGTGGGTGTGGCCAGCCGCATGTTCCGTTGCCTGAGCGAGGAGGGCATCAACATCCAGATGATCTCCACCTCCGAAATCAAGACCTCGGTGGTGATCGACGAGAAGTACATGGAGCTGGCGGTGCGCGCGCTGCACCGTGAGTTCGATCTGGATCAGCCGGTGGACACGCTGGCTTCCAAGTAAATGCCCCGCTTTTTTTGAGGCATAATACAAGGCTCCGGAGCGATGACCGAGTGGCCGAAGGTGCTCCCCTGCTAAGGGAGTATGGGGTGTAGAGCCTCATCGAGGGTTCGAATCCCTCTCGCTCCGCCAAGATCAAGCCCAAGCATTTTTGCTTGGGCTTTTTTCTTATGGGTTCTCGGGAGGTGGGTTTTTGCCTGCCATCGCCGTTCGGGATGGGGAGGGAAAACGGATCAGGTTCAGCATGTTGCCCGCCAGGATCAGGCCCACGCCCAGCACCGTGAACAGGTCCAACCCCTCTGAGTAAGCCAGCCAGCCGACCAGGGCGGTCAGCGGCACGCGCAGAAAATCCATCGGTACCACCACCGTGGCCTCTGCATGCTCCATGGCCCTGGCGAAGCAGTAATGCGAGTAGGTTCCGCAAAACGCCACCACCGCCACCCATCCCCAGACCTGCGCCGAAGGCCAATGCCAGACCATGAGCGCCGGGACCAGCCCGATCGCGCTTTGTATCACCAGCATCCAGAAGATGATCACGACCGCTGCGTCGGTGCGGGTGAGGGACTTCACCAAGACGACCGAGATGGCGAAACCCACTGCCGAGGCCAGCGCGATGAGCTGCCCAACGTCGAGTTCACCGCCGCCAGGGCGGACGATCACGGCCACGCCCACCAGCCCCAGCACCACCGCAAACCATTTCCGACCGCTCATGCGCTCACCCAGAAAGATCACCGCCAGGGCCGCCGACCAGATGGGCATGGTGAACTCGATCGACACCAACTGGGCGAGGGGGATCAGGGTCAGGGCCGCGAACCATCCGTATTGCGCGGCATAGTGAACGGCATTGCGCAGCATGTGCTGGGGCAGCCGCTGGGTCTGGACGGCGCCCAGACCGCCGGCGGCGCGGATCAGTGGCCAGAGCATGATCATGCCGAGGGTGGAGCGCAGCAGCATGATCTGGAAGACCGTCAGTTCACGAGCGGCTTCTCGTCCGGCCACGGCGATGACGACCATGAGCGTCAGCCAGCCGGCCATCCAGACTGCGGCGCGGCCGACAGAGGCATTGGGAGGGGAGTGCATCGTCGGGAGCATAGCGGATCGGCTCGGGGGGAGTTCAGTCGATGGCGAGGCCCTGTCTCGCCGTCGCCAAATCTCACTGACGGATGCCCTGTTGCCCTATCTGGCGCAAAATGATCGCATGCGTCTTGCCCGTCAACGTGGTTTTTATGTGCCTCCGCTTGCCGTGCTCGTGATCACGCTCTGTGCCAGCGGGTGGGCCAGCGGCAATATGGGCGGGGTCCAGGCCCATGCGAACTGGTGGTCCGCCCCACGCCACTCGGCTGGTATCGCCCCCGATCCGTTAGAGCACCGCGACGAGGCCATCGTGCAGGTGTACGCCGCACGGACCTTTGGTTGGCGGGGCCGCTTCGCCGTGCACCCGTGGATCATCTACAAGCGCGCGGGTGAGGAAGGCTATACCCGCTACGAGGTGGTCGGCTGGCGTGCCCCCGATGTCGTGCAGCGTAACTACGCCG
Source organism: Burkholderiales bacterium (assembly GCA_030603635.1). Taxonomy (GTDB): domain Bacteria; phylum Pseudomonadota; class Gammaproteobacteria; order Burkholderiales; family Burkholderiaceae_C; genus Tepidicella. The sequence continues at coordinate 6,245 of JAUVXK010000017.1, forward strand.
TGCCCGACGGGCTTTGGTACGGTGCCGTGCCGCAGGTGTTGGTCGAACACCGAGGTGCCACCGTAGAGGCCCTCATCGAGCGTATTGAGGCGGCCATCGCCCGTTACCCGTATGCCGACCAGTACCGCAGCTACCCCGGGCCCAACAGCAACACTTTTCTTGCCCACATCGGGCGTGAGGTGCCTGAACTCAAGCTGGACCTGCCGCCCACGGCCATAGGCAAGGATTTCAGACGCCTGACCGAGGTGGTGGGGCGCTCGACCACCGGCTCTGGCGTTCAGGTTTCTCTGCTCGGGCTGTTGGGTGTCAGCCTCGGTTGGGAGGAGGGCCTGGAGTTCAACCTGTTGGGACTCAATTTCGGTGTCGACCTGATCCGGCCGGCGGTGCGACTCCCGCTGGTGGGGCGTCTGGGACTCGACGACCCTGCGCTCCATCAGGAAGAAGCGGGATCGCCCCTCCCTTGAGCGGTCTTTCAACCAAGCCAAGCCAAGCGACCCTGGCTTCCTTCGTTCAGAGTGTTCACTACCTGGTGAGCCTGCGCCTGCGGGACGCGAAAGCGAAGACAGACTTCCTGTTCGTGAATCGTTTCAAGTAGGGTGGCGCCAGCCTGCTGCAGTTGGCGCCGGGCCCAGCCTTCGAGGGCATAGGGCAGGCTACAGGTGAGGGTGGACAAAGCCTCCAGAGGGGTTTTTTCGGCATGGCGCAGTGCTTGGGCCACGGCGTCTGTGTAGGCGCGCAACAGTCCACCCGCCCCAAGCTTGACTCCACCGAAGTACCGGACCACGGTCGCCAGCACGTTGTCCAGTTCCTGGTGCCGCAGCACTTCAAGCATGGGGCGGCCAGCCGTGCCGCTGGGCTCACCGTCATCGACCGCTGCGGATTGACCACCTGCCATCAAGGCCCAGCAGACATGGGCTGCACCGGGATGCTGCGTGCGAAGCGATTGAACTATGGCCATGGCTTCCGAGCGGTCGGTCACGCTTTGAACCGTCGCCAGAAACCGGCTTTTCTTGATCACCAGCTCGTGATGTACCGGGGCCTTAAGGGCATGGGGCATCGGTGGGGTCAGTCCTGACCCATGCCCAGAGGGGTATGGGCAGGACCTGCAAGGCTCAAGGCTTGAGCAGGGTGTTGATGGGCTGGAGGTCTTCGGCGCTGAGCACCCCGCTGGCCTGCCTCAACCGCAAGCCGCCGACAAGGACGTTGTAACGGGCTTTGGCCAGATCGGCCTTGGTCTGGAACAATTGGCTCTGGGCATTGAGCACGTCGATGTTGATGCGCACACCGACCTGGTAGCCGAGCTGGTTCGCCTCCAGGGCGCTTTGGCTGGATGCCTCTGCCGCTTCAAGAGCCTTCACCTGTCCCATGCCGGATACGACGCCGAAGTAAGCAGCCCGAGTCGTTTGGGCAATGGTGCGCTCTGCGGCATCGAGGTCGGCGCGTGCCCGGTCCTGCAGGGCGAGCGCTTCGGCGATGCGGTTCTGCACCGCGCCCCCCGTGTAGAGGGGCAGATTGAACTGGACACCTACCGTGGCATTGTTGTTGCGGGCATAGGTGCCGGTTTGGGTCGGGCCCCGGGCGATCTGGTACTGGGCCACGGCATCGAGGGTGGGCCCTTTCGCCGTTTCGGCGCGACGGGCTTCAAGTTGGGCAATTTCCAACGCGCTGCGGGCCTGACGCAGTTGCGGATGAACGGTTTCGGCACGCCCCACCCAGGCATCGGCGTCATCGGGCACAACGGCAGGCAGTGCACTGCCCTCGGCGAGACGCCAGGGTTGGGTGTTCCCGCGGCCGACCAGTTGATCCAGCGCGAGTCTCTTGACGCGCAGATCATTCTCGGCCGCGATTTCCTGGGCCGTGACGAGGTCGAAGCGTGCCTGGGCTTCGCGCGTGTCGGTGATGGTGGCCGTGCCGACCTCGAAGTTGCGCCGTGCGGCGGCCAACTGCTCGGATACGGCGGCTTTCTGGGCCTTGACGAAGGTCAGGTTGTCCTGCGCCGCGAGCACATCAAAGTAGGCCTGCGCGGTGCGCACGATCAGGTCCTGTTCTGCGCTCTGCAGCCGTGCCTGTGCGATCTCGAGCGATTGCTGCGCCTGCTCCAGCGCCAGGCGGTTGCCGGGACGGTACAGCGGATGCGAGGCGGACACGCCAATGTTCTGGCTGTTGGTGGTGCGGTCCTGACCCGCCAGGTTGCTGTCGGTGTGGGTCCAGCTGGCGCCAGCGCTCAGTCCGACGCTCGGCAGCACGCCCGCCCGTGCCTGCTCTGCCCGGGCCCGGTCGGCTTCGAACTGGGCTTGCGCAGCCAGGAACGTGGCGTCGAACCCCCTGGCCGCTTCGTACAGGTCTTTCAAGCTTTGGGCCTGTGCCGGCAGGGCAATCAGCGACACCGCCATGGCCACGGCGGACCACACCATGCCCATGGGCCGGTGCCCGACGCGGGTCGTGGCGCCGGAGAGGGGCTGGAGCTGGGTGTGAGCGGGCATGTAGGCGGTCATGGTGAGTCGTCCTTGGAGAGCAGGCGTGTGGCAGGGATCAGTAGCGCGGAATCGTCGGGTCCAGCTCGGCCGCCCAGACATGGATGCCGCCGCTGATGTTGACGACAGAGTCGAATCCCTGATTCTTCAGGAAGTGGGCTACCTGCGCGCTGCGACCTCCGTGATGGCAGAGACAGGCGATGGGCCTGTGCCGAGGGAGGTCGGCAAGCCGGGCGGGCAGGCTGGCCATGGGCATGTGGACCAGATCGAAACCTTCGGCCTTGACGCTGGCCAGTTGCACCTCCCAGGGTTCGCGCACATCCAGCACCACAGGGCGCTCGTCTCCTTGCTGGCGGCACTGATCCAGCCATTCGGCGAGTTGGGCGGGGCGGATGTGATCGATCACGGGCGGTCCTGTTCAGAACTGGAAGCGGGAGGGTTCGGGGAAGCGGCTCATGCGCGGGGCCACGATGTCCCAGGGTTGTTCGGTGTGGTAGGCCACTTCGCTGGAGCGGCGTACCAGGGTGGCGCGCATCATGGGCTCCTGTCCGACGATGGCAAACAGCCGTCCACCCACCTTGAGCAGTTCCAGCAGGTCCGACGGGACCTCGGCAATGGAGCCGCTGACGATGATGGCGTCGTACGGGGCCGCACCCACGCAGGCGGCGAAGCGGCTGGCCGCTGCATCGGCGACGCGCACTTCCACGTTGGCGATGCCGGCGGCTTTGAGGTTGGCTTGTGCCTGCTGGGCAAGCGCCGGGTTGATCTCCAGGCTCAGCACATGGGCCGCCAGTTTGCCCATCAGGGCGGCCATGTAACCGGAGCCTGTGCCGATCTCCAGCACGTTGTCACCGGGTTGCAGGTTCAGGTCCTGCAGGGCGCGCGCCTCGACCTTGGGCGGTAGCATGCATTCACCTTCGACGACCGGGTTGCTCAGAGGGATTTCCATGTCGGCCAAGGCCAGGGCCTGGAAGGCCGCAGGCACGAACCGTTCGCGCTTCATCTCGGCCAGCAGTCCGAGCACGCGTGCATCCAGCACTTCCCAGGGTCGAATCTGCTGTTCGATCATGTTGAAGCGGGCCTGTTCGAAATTGAAAGCGGTGGCAGCAGTGCTCATGAATACTCCAGTGGGTATATTAGCCGATTCTTGTGTATTTTACCGAAGCAGGGGTTTTCCCCGGGGTGGGGGTACCTGTACACCGCATCATGCCCTTCGCGTCTGCTTCAGCAGATGATGAAGATGGTACAGGGTATCGAGTGCCTCTCGGGGGCTGAGGGCATCCGGATCGATGGCGGCCAGCGCCTGCTCGACTGGGTGAGGTTCCGGCGTGGCGGCCGCTGGGGGGGGCGCGAACAGGTCCACCTGCAGCCGGGTGCTGGCGCTGTGGGCTTCCAGGGCTTCCAGGGTGTGGCGCGCCTGCTGCACGACCGGGGCGGGCACACCGGCCAGGCGCGCCACCTGCACGCCGTAACTCCGACTGGCGGGGCCGGGTTCGATCTGGTGCAGGAACACGATGTCACGGCCCTGACCTTCAACGGCGCTGACGTGCACGTTGACCGCGGCATGGTGCTCAGCCGGGAACTCGGTCAACTCGAAGTAGTGGGTGGCAAACAGGGTGAGGGCCTTGACCTTGTCGTGCAGATGCGTGGCAATCGCCGAGGCCAGCGCGAGGCCGTCGAAGGTGGACGTGCCGCGCCCGATCTCGTCCATCAGCACCAGGCTGTGCGGTGTGGCACCATGGAGAATCTGCGCGGCTTCGGTCATTTCCAGCATGAAGGTGGACTGCGCGTTGGCCAGGTCGTCTGCCGCGCCGATGCGCGTGTGGATCGCGTCCAGTGGGCCGAGTCTGCAGTGCGCCGCCGGCACGTAGCTGCCCATGCTCGCCAGCAGGGCGATCACGGCCACCTGCCGCATGTAGGTGGATTTACCGCCCATGTTGGGGCCGGTGATGATCTGCATCCGGGCCTTGGGGCCCATGACCGTGTCGTTGGGAATGAAGGCGCCGGCGCCGGTTTCCTGCAGGCGGGCTTCGACTACGGGGTGGCGCCCGGCGCGGATTTCGATGCACGGCTCAATGGCGAATTCGGGGGCGTTCCAGCCCAGGGTGAGCGAACGTTCGGCCAGCGCACACAGCGCGTCCAGGGTGGCGATGGCCTGGGCGATGCGGCTCAGGCCGGGCAGGTGGTCCTGCAACTGGTCAAGCAGGCCCTCGTACAGCCATTTTTCGCGCGCCAGGGCGCGTTCCTGGGCGCTCAGGGCCTTGTCTTCGAAGGCCTTGAGTTCCGGGGTGATGAAGCGTTCGGCGTTCTTGAGGGTCTGACGGCGCCGGTAGTCGTCGGGCACCTTGTCCAGTTGGCCCTGCGTGACTTCGATGTAGAAGCCATGGACCTTGTTGTATTGCACGCGCAGGTTGGCAATGCCGGTGCGTTCCCGTTCGCGGCCTTCGAGGTCGAGCAAAAAACCGTCGCAATGGGTCTGGATGGCGCGGAGTTCGTCCAGCTCGGCGTCGTACCCGTGGTTGATGACGCCGCCGTCTCGGATCAGGGCGGCGGGTTCCGGCAGCAGGGCGCCATGCAGGCGTTCGGCGCAGCCGGGTGGCGGCAGCAACTGGTCGGCAAGCCGGGGCAGCAGTTCGCCGCACGGGTGGGCATCGGCCTGCAGGGCCTGTTGCAGGCCATGGGCCAGCTCCTGTGTGCGCATCAGCGTCTGCGCCAACCCCACCAGCTCGCGCGGGCGGGCCTGTCGCAGCGCGATGCGGGCGGTGATGCGTTCCACGTCGCTCGCGCCCTTGAGGGCTTGGCGCAGCGGCGCGTGCAAGCCGTCGCGCAGGCGGCCCAGCGCTTCGAGCCGCTGGCGGGCGGGTGCGCGGTCGCGTGGGGGCTCCAGCATCCAGCGCTTGAGCTGTCGGCTGCCCATACCGGTCTGGCAGGTGTCGAGCAACGAAAACAGCGTGGGCGCACTTTCCCCGCGCAGCGTTTGGGTGAGTTCCAGGTTGCGGCGGGTGGTGTCGGGCAGCTCAATCAATTCCTGAGGGCGTGCCACCTGCAGCTGGCGCACATGGTTCAATGCGCGGCCCTGGGTGTGCTCGGCGTAGTCCAGCAGGGCGGAGGCGGCGGCATGCGCTTCGGGCAGCTCCTGGGCCCCCCAGCCCGCCAGGCTGCCGACCTGCAATTGCTCGCAGAGCTTGCGTGCGCCGAGCGGTGCATCGAACGCCCAGGCCGGGCGCAGGGCCAGCGAGAGGCGGGCGCCCGCGCCTTGGCCGCTGAGCGCCGACCACTGGCGCTGGATGTCCTGCAGTTCCTGCTCGAAAGCGGGTGTGACTTCGGCGCTGTGCAACAACTCGCTCGGGCCAATGCGCACCACCCACGAGCGCAGTTCCGTGCGTGGGCACTGGGCCAGGTGGACGATGCCCTGCGTCAGGCTGAGCCAGGCCAACCCGCAGGCGTGGCGGGCCCCCATGTGCACGGCCAGCAGCACGGATTCGCTTTTGTCGTTCAGCAGTTCGTCATCGGTCAGCGTGCCGGGTGTGACGACGCGCACCACCTTGCGCTCGACCGGCCCTTTGCTGGTGGCCGGGTCGCCCACCTGTTCGCAGATGGCCACCGATTCGCCGAGCTTGATGAGCCGCGCCAGATAGGTTTCCACCGAATGGAAGGGCACGCCGGCCATGACCACGGGCGCGCCGGCAGACTGGCCGCGGCGCGTGAGGGTGATGTCGAGCAGCCGGGCGGCCTTTTCGGCGTCGTCGTAGAACAGCTCGTAGAAATCCCCCATGCGGTAGAACAGCAGGGTGTGCGGGTGGTCCGCCTTCAGGCGCAGGTACTGCGCCATCATGGGGGTGTGTTGGTCCAGGTTTTGCAGAAGCTCGATTCTTTCCATTGGCGAGATTGTCAACGACGGCTGCCGGGTATGGGCGTGCCCATCATGTCCCGGGTGGTCTGACGTTCGGATTCCAGCAGGATGCCGGCCAGGGTGGTCGGGTCGATCAGGTCGGGGGTGTCCACCAGCACGGAGGCTGCCAGGGTGAGCCCGGGCGTCACGTCCCACTCAGCCATGAAGCGGCCGGCCAGGCGTGTGCTCTGCTGGCCGAGGGTCTGGTCAAACGCCAGGCTGCAAGGCCACGGGGGGGCGGCATCACACAGGTCGAGCACCCGCAGCAGGGCGGTGCGGCCGGTGGCATGCAGCATGCCACCCAGGAAGCCGTCGAGCCGGTCGAGTCCGGCGTCCGCAGCCATCTGGGCGCAGCGGTCGGCCTGCCGTTCGGCGAATGACCAGCCTCGCGGGGCGGCAATCGCTGCCAGACCGCTGGTGCGTGGATCAAACATCGGCCGCAGGAGCACGCGCGCGATCGCAGCCTTGACGCCACTGTCTCCCACCACGGTGACGGCATCGTCCAGGGAGGCGATCTGGCTTGAGGTGAGGTGGTAGGCGCTGCGGGCCAGGCGTAGCACCTCGGTCGCTAGGACAAGGTCTTTGGACAGGCGTTCCACCACCGCCTTGCGCGACGGTTCCGGCTGACGCAGGGCGTGCAGCAATGGCGGGATGACCGCCGGCGCGCGTGGCAGCAACTGCGGGGACAGGGACTCCCGGGCCAGAAAGGTGTCCACCGCTTGCAGAATGCGTCGCTCTTCCGGACTGAGCGCAACGGCACGCGGGGCAGGAGCCTGCAGCAGCCAGCTCAGGGGGCTGCAGACGGGCAGAGGGTCGGGGGCATCGGTGTCAGGCGGACTGGCGACGTGAGGAGGCGCAGCCAAGCGACCCGCCGGATCGGGTTTGCGGGTGAGCCTGCGCAGCCAGCCAAACATGGGGGTCGGGGGTGTGTGCGCACAGCATAGCAGGTGACGCGTCTGGTTCAGCCCACGTTGCGCCGGTCCAGTTCCAGCCGGGTGAGGTAGCGCTGGATGAGGTTTTCCGCGCCGGCAGACAGCCGGGTGAACATGCACCCCACCTTGCGGCGCACGGTGCCGCTTCGGGTGTGGATGTCGGCGATGTGCCGGACCTCCAGATCCGCGCTGATGACGCCCATGTCGTCGAGCTGGAGCCGGCACTCGGGCAGGCGCAGCCCGTGTGTCCAGGCGTGGGCAGTGCCGGTGGGCATCTCGAAGGCCACACCACCGAGCGAGATGTCGATCAGCTTCACCGGCTGGCGTTGCACCGGTCGTGCTGAGGTGCCGCTGGCGGGTGCCGAACTGGGGACCTCGCAGCGTACCGCATGACCGACGGGAATCGGCATGCGGTGGAATTCCCGGCGCTGCAGTCGGTGCAGCCGGGTCGGCGGCGAGGCACCGAAGGCGGGCAGGCCGTCGTGCGCCACTTCGCGCAGCGCTCCCAGTGCACACTTGAGCTCGACGCCGTCCATCATGCTCGTGAACAGCACGTTAGGAGCTGCCAGCAGGCGCTGGTTGGAGCGGGCGTCCGGGCCTACGTCGAACACCAGATCGCCGTTGTCGCGCACCTCCAGCACCACCGAGACGATCGAGTCCGACGGACCGTACCACAGCCGCACGCGCTCACCGTGCTTGCACAGGAGCCGGAACTGCTGCCGGATGTCGAGCGGGTACTGGATCCAGTAGGGACTGTTCTCGCCGGGCAGCCGGTTGACGTCAGTCTGCGCTTCCATCCTGGGGCTCGTCCTGGGCTTCAGACGGGAGTTGCGCCGCCTGCCGCACGGCGGCCTTGTCGCCGGCGCTGGCGAACTTGCTGTACTTGCCCAGCAGGTTCGCCATCTGGCCGTAGATGCGCGGGTTGGCCGCCATGCATTCGCGCTGTTCCAGAAAATCGGCCTCGCCCGTGAAGTTGCCGACCAGTCCCCCCGCTTCGGTCACGAGCAGGGCGCCGGCCGCCACGTCCCAGGGGCTGAGGCCGGTCTCGAAAAAGCCGTCGGCGAACCCGGCGGCCACGTAAGCCAGGTCCAGTGCCGCCGCACCGGGGCGGCGTACGCCTGCCACCTTGGGCATCACGTCCTGCAGCATCTGCATGAAGGTCTGGAAGTGGTCGCCCGGGCGGAACGGAAAGCCGGTGCTGATCAGGCAGTCGCGCAACTGGGTGCGCTTGGCCACCCGCAGGCGCCGGTCGTTCAGGTAGGCGCCACGGCCACGGGTGGCGCAGAACAGGTCGTTGCGGGTTGGGTCGTACACCACGGCCTGCTCGGTGCGGCCGTTGACCACCAGGGCAATGCTGACGCAATAGACCGGAAAGCCGTGAATGAAGTTGGTGGTGCCGTCCAGTGGGTCGATGATCCACACATAGCCCTTGTCGCGGCCCTTGCCCTCCCGGCGGCCCGATTCCTCAGCCCAGATGCCGTGGTCGGGGTAGGCGCTGAGCAGCGTCTCAATGATTGCTTGCTCGGCCGCATGGTCCACCTCGGTGACGAAGTCGTTCGTCTGCTTGGCCGACACGCGCACCGACTCGATGTCGAGCGCTGCCCGGTTGATGACGGTGCCGGCGGCGCGCGCAGCCTTGATGGCCACGTTGAGCATGGGGTGGAGATGGGAGGACATAAATTGTGTGATGAACGGACAGGGGCTGTTCGATGACAGCGACAATACCGTATTTTACCGGCCGCCCGAAGGTCGGTGCAACCCGGACCGCATCTGCCCGCATTCCCCATGGCTCCAGCCACCCGCTTCGTCCTGATCGAGACCAGCCACGCCGGCAATGTGGGTGGGGTGGCCCGCGCCATGAAGGTGATGGGTTTCGATGACCTGGTGCTGGTGCGCCCGCGCTGGTTGGATGTGCTGCAGCGCGAGGAGGCGATCGAGCGGTCGAGCGGGGCGGCCGATGTGCTGCACAAGGCCCGGATCGTGGAAACGCTGGACGAGGCCCTGGAGGGCATGACCCACCTGTGCGCCACGGCCATGACGCCGCGCGACTTCGGACCCCCAACCCGTGCCCCCCGGGAGCATCTGGGGACACTCTCCAAGACGAACGCCCCGGCAGGGGTGGCCTTTCTGTTCGGCTCGGAGCGCTACGGCATGCGCAACGATGACGTCTACCGTTGCCACGTGTGTCTGAGCATTCCCACGGCGCCCGACTACGGCTCGCTCAACCTGGCGGCTGCGGCCCAGCTGATCGCCTACGAGTGGCGGCTGGCGCTGGGAGGCTTCGACACCTCCGACGCCGCTTTGGCCCATGACCCGGCGCAGCGCCCTGCCGACGCCCAGGCGCTGGCGGGCATGCTGCAGCATTGGGAGGATGCGCTCGTGGCCGTGGACTACCTCGACCCGGCCGCACCGAAAAAACTCATGCCACGTTTGCAGCAGCTGTTCAACCGTGCCCAGTTGACCGAGGCGGAAGTCCACATCCTGCGCGGGGTGGCGCGCGCCATGCTGGAGACTGCGGCGCGCGCGAAGCGCTAGACTGATGCCATGTTTGCCCGCCTCAAGTCCGACATCGACTGCATCCTGGACCGCGACCCGGCCGCCCGCTCGCGCTGGGAGGTGCTGACCTGTTACCCCGGCCTGCATGCCGTGGTGTTCCATCGCGTGGCGCATGCCTGCTGGAACGGAGGCTTCAAGTGGCTGGGGCGCTGGATTTCGCACTGGAACCGCTGGCTCACCGGCATTGAAATCCACCCAGGCGCCAGGCTGGGCGAGCGCGTCTTCATCGACCATGGCATGGGCGTGGTGATCGGCGAAACGGCCGAAATCGGAGACGGCTGCACCATCTACCACGGCGTCACGCTGGGCGGCACCTCGCTGTACAAGGGCGAAAAGCGTCACCCGACACTGGGACGCAACGTCGTCGTCGGCGCGGGCGCCAAGGTCCTCGGGGGGTTCACTGTGGGGGATGGTGCCAAGGTCGGCAGCAATGCGGTGGTGACCAAGCCGGTGCCCCCCGGAGCCACGGCCGTGGGCAATCCGGCCCGCATCATCCAGGCCGAGGCCGATGCCAAGCGCGAGGAGGTCGCGTCCAAGATGGGGTTCTCCGCCTATGGCGTGACGCAGAACGACGACCCGCTCTCGCAGGCGATGCGCGGACTGATCGACAACGCGGCCGGCCATGAACACCAGATCGCCCTGCTCTGGCAGGCGATCGAAAAGCTCTCTTGCGCGAAGGCCCCAGGCTTGCCACCCGACGCCGCACGGGTGGAGCATTTCGAGGCGCAGAAACTGAACGATCTGGTGGGCAAGTAAGCCGGGCAGGGCGGATCAGGCGCGTGGCGCGCGCACCGCGTTCTTGGGCCGGAACGCCTTGCAGACCTCGTCGTGGGTTTCCAGGTAGGGCCCGCCGATGAGGTCGATGCAGTAGGGCACGGCCGCGAAGATGCCGTGCACCACGGGCTGGCCTTCGGCGTCTTTCAGCCCTTCCAGCGTTTCCGCGATGCTCTTGGGTTGCCCCGGCAGGTTGATGATCAGCGTCTGCTCGCGAATCACAGCGACCTGACGCGACAGGATGGCCGTGGGCACGAAGCGCAGGCTGATCTGGCGCATCTGCTCACCGAAACCGGGCATTTCCTTGTGCGCCACGGTCAGCGTGGCCTCGGGGGTCACGTCGCGCCTGGCTGGGCCGGTGCCTCCCGTGGTGAGCACCAGGGCACAGCCGGCGTCCACCAGGTCGATCAGGGTCTGGCTGATGACGGCCTGTTCGTCGGGGATGAGGCGGGCCTCGAAGCTGAGGGGGTTTTTCAGCGCGCGGCTGAGCCAGTCCTGGAGGGCGGGCAGGCCCTTGTCCTCATAGACGCCGGTGCTGGCGCGGTCGCTGACGGAAACGATGCCGATCTTGACGGGGTCGTGGGTGCTCATGGCTGGGATTCGGCCTGGGCGTCCAGGCGTTCACGGACGATCTGGAAGATTTCTCGATAGCTCTTGCCGTGGCGCTGGGCTTCGCCCGGTCGTTCCCCGGCACTCCTGGCTTGCGCGTCCTTGCGGGCCTGGCGGATCAGCGAGCGCAGGTGTTGCAGGTCCGCATCCGGGTCCAGGGCCAGCCAGTCCTGCAGGGCCTGGTCGTCGGCAATGAGTCGGTCACGCCACTGTTCGGCCTGATGCAGGCGCTGGGTGTCGGCTGCGCTGCCCTGGTGTTGCATCTCCAGTGTGGCTTCAATGGCGACCACGGTGTCGTCGTCGAGTTTGCGCATGAGCTTGCCGATGAACTGCATCTGCCGGCGCTTGCCTTCGAAGTTGGTGATGCGCTTGGCCTCGACGATGGCCTCGACGAGCTTTTCCGGCAGGTCGAGCTTGTCCATGAGCCCGGAGCGCAGCGTGAGCAACTGCTCGCCCAGGGCCTGCAGGCGGTCACTCTGTTTTTTCAGGTCGGTCTTGCTGATGTCGACATCGCCCTTGAGTTCGCGCTTGAGTTCGAGATCGAGTTCGCTGCCCTCTGCAACGAAATGGCCCTTGACGAAGTAGCCTTTGGTGGGTTTGCGTGCCATCCAAGTATCATAGCCGCCAGCATGAAAAAGACGCGCTCCTCCCAGGCCCCAAAAGCCACAGTGGTTCCTGAACCCGGTTTTCAGTATGCCCGCAGCCAGTTCGAGGCCTTGGCCGACGTGGCCCTGGCCCATGCCCGCAAACTGGGCGCTGTCGATGCGGGGGTCGAAGTGTCGGAAGGCTCGGGCCTGAGCGTGTCGGTGCGCAAGGGCGCCCTGGAAAACGTGGAGCGCAACCGCGACAAGTCGCTGGGTGTGACCGTGTACCTGGGACAGCGCCGTGGCAATGCCTCCACCTCGGACTATTCTCCCGCCGCCATCCGCCAGGCGGTGCAGGCCGCCTACGACATCGCGCGCTTCACCGCCGAAGACCCGGTGGCCGGACTCCCCGACGAGCAGGACGTGGCCAACAGCTACCCCGATCTGGAACTGTTTCACCCCTGGGCCCTTTCGTCCGAAGAGGCGGTGCAGATCGCTCTGCGTTGCGAGGCGGCGGCCTTTGCCACCAGCCGGTTGATCACCAACAGCGAAGGGGCCGGGGTCTCGGCCCAGCAATCGCACTTCTACACCGAGCACATGCGCGGTGGCGAACGGGGGCGCGAAGGCATTTTCCGGGGCGGCTATGCCAGTTCCCGGCACAGCCTGTCGGTGGCGCCCATTGCCGGCAAGGGCGCCGGCATGCAGCGCGACTACTGGTTCAGTTCCATGCGCTCACCGCTCGACCTGGCCAGCCCCGAGGCCGTGGGCGACTACGCGGCTCGGCGCGCGCTGGCCCGCCTGAAACCCCGCAAGATCGCGACCACCGAATGCCCGGTGCTGTTCGAAGCCCCCCTGGCTGCGGGCTTGCTGGGTGCCTTTGTGCAGGCCGTGAGCGGCGGCGCGCTCTACCGCAAGACCAGCTTCCTGGTGGACAGCCTGGGGCGGCAGGTGTTTCCGAAGCACATCGATCTGTATGAAGACCCGCTCATCGTGGGCGGCAAGGGCAGTTCGCCGTTCGACGACGAAGGTGTCAAGACCGTGGCGCGCCAGGTGGTCAGCGCCGGCTGTGTCAAGGGCTATTTTCTGTCCACCTACTCGGCGCGCAAACTTGGCATGCGCACCACCGGCAATGCGGGGGGCTCGCACAATCTCTACCTGCGCAGCCGTCTCACCGATGCCGCCGACGACCTGGACGCCATGCTGCGCAAGCTGGGCACCGGTCTGTTCGTCACCGAGCTCATGGGCCAGGGCGTGAACTACGTCACGGGCGACTACTCCCGTGGAGCAGCCGGTTTTTGGGTGGAAAACGGCCAGATTGCCTACCCGGTGCAGGAAATCACCATCGCAGGCAACATGAAGGACATGTTCCTGGGTATGGAGGCCATCGGTGCCGATGAGTACGCCTACGGCGCCAAGAACGTGGGTTCCGTGCTGATCAACCGGATGAAGGTGGCGGGGAGCTGAGCACCCGACCGCTCAGGGGCGATCAGGGCAGGGGGTGGGGTTGTACCGGCCGGCCCCACAGCCGCCCGATCACATCCGCAGCCCGGGTCGTGTCGCCGCTTGTCCAGAAGGAGATGCCGGCCGCTGCTTCGGTCTGAATCGGGGCGGCAAGCCCGGCCTGAGCCAGTCGGCGACCCAGTTCGCGCGCCACGGCGGCGGCTGGGTCGATGATCTGCACCCCGTTGCCGGCCAGCCGCCGGATCACCGGGGCCAGAAAGGGGTAGTGGGTGCAGCCCAGCACCAGGGTGTCGGCCCCCTGAGCCAGCAGGGGTCTGACGTATGCGGCCACTGCCGCTTCGGTGTCGGGCCCGTCCAGCAGCCCCTGTTCCACCCGTTCCACCCACCCAGGGCAGGCCTGCAGCAGCACCTGGGTGCCTTGTGCATAGGCTTGCACCAGCCGGGCCAGGCCAGGGCTGGCCACGGTCTGGCGGGTGGCCAGCACGCCAATGATGCCGCTGCGCGTGGCCAGTGCCGCTGGCTTGACGGCAGGCTCAATGGCGACGATGGGCGTTTGCGGGTAGTGCTGTCGCAGGTGTTCGATCATCAGGCCGGTGACGGTGTTGCAGGCCACCACGATGGCCTTGGCCCCGCAACCACGCAGGTGATCGATGAGGTGGCGGGCGCGCGCCTCGATGAAGGCGGCCGGCTTTTCGCCATAGGGTGCGTTGCCCGAGTCGGCGACATACACCAGGGCCTCCGCCGGCAACTGGGCGTGGATCTCACGCAGGACCGACAGGCCGCCCACGCCGGAGTCGAACACGCCGACGGGTGCCTCGGATCCTGCGGATGTCATGGCCAGGGCGTCAGCCAGCCAGTGTGGCTTTCACGGCGGCAGACACCTGGGCCATGTCGGCCTGGCCTGCAAGCCGGGCCTTGGCCAGGCCCATCAGCTTGCCCAGATCCGCCGGTGCGGGGGGGCGCCCCAGTTCGGCCGTCACGGTCGCCACGATCTCCTGCACCGCTGCGGCAATGGCGTCGGCGTCGAGGCGGGCCGGCAGGTAGCCTTGCAGCATCACTGCCTCGGCCTGTTCGCGGGCGGCCAGGTCGTCACGGCCGGCCTGCTGGTAGGCGGTGATCGAGTCGCGGCGCTGCTTGAGCAGCTTGTCCACCACGGCGACCACGCCCATGTCGTCCAGCGCGATGCGTTCGTCCACCTCGCGTTGCTTGATGGCCGCCAGCAGCAGCCGGATGGTGCCGAGGCGTTCGGCGTCCTTGGCACGCATGGCGGCCTTCATGTCTTCGGTGATCTGGTCTTTGAGGGACATGGCGGTGTGCTTTGCTTACAGGCAGTGGAGCGGCAGAAACAACACAGCCCGCCGGAGCGTCCTCGAGCGGGCTGTGCAGGAGCGATTCGGCGATCAGTACAGACGCTTGGGCAGCTGCATGGAGCGCACACGCTTGAAGTGGCGCTTGACGGCAGCGGCCTTCTTGCGCTTGCGCTCGGCGGTGGGCTTCTCGTAGAACTCGCGGGCGCGCAGGTCGTTCAGCAGGCCCAGCTTTTCGATGGTGCGCTTGAAGCGGCGCAGGGCGACGTCAAAAGGTTCGTTGTCTTTAACGCGGATGGTGGTCATTAGCTAATGGTTTCCGATTTGCGCCGCGTCGGTGTTCAGGGAAGATCGGGCCCCGAAACCGCGCCGCGGCAAGTTTTCCCCGTCATCAGGTGATCACGGCCGACGGGGTTTTGCCAGCAAAGTCCAGCATTATAGCGGTTAGTTCCGGCGTGTACAGGGCTGTTTCGGGCTACAGTTGCACGGATTACACACGACCGGAGGAGCGAGCGATGTTTGAATCGGCCGAAATCGGGCACCAGGTGGACAAGAGGCACTGGAAGGAGGAGTCCGTTCGTCTGCGTCATGCCTTGCTCGATGCCCAATACCGCCTTCTCCATGATGCCAGGGCTGCCGTGGTGATCCTGGTCAACGGGGTGGATGGGGCCGGACGGGGCGAGACGGTCAACCTGCTCAACGAATGGATGGACCCGCGTCACATCCGGACCGAGGCGTTCGGCCCGATCACGGCGCAGGAGCGTGGGCACCCGGAAATGTGGCGCTTCTGGCAGGTGCTCCCGCCCAAGGGGCGCATCGGGATCCTGTTCGGTTCCTGGTATACCGATCCCATCCTGGCCCATGTGCGCGATGGCGAAAAGCACGACCGTTTCGTGCACCGGCTGGAGCGCATTCGCCAGTTCGAGCGGATGCTGGTGTCTGAAGGGGTGGTGCTGGTGAAGCTGTGGTTTCACCTGTCCAAAAAGGCCGCCAAGGCCCGCATGAAGGCACTGGAGTCCGACCCCAAAACGGCCTGGCGGGTCACGCCCCAGGAACGCGAGAACATCCAGCACTACGACCGTTTCGTTCGGGTGAGCGAGGAGGCACTGCGCAAGACCGGTATCGGGGAGGCGCCCTGGCTGGTCATCGACGGCAGCGATCCGGCCTACCGCTCGCTGAAGGCCGGCCAGTACCTGCTGGACGCGCTCACCCACGCCTTGAAGCGACCCGCTGTCGTGCCCGGGGTGCCGGAGTCCTGGCCCCCCACCACGCCCATGCGCGGGCTGGACGAACGGGGGTTGCTGGCCACGCAGGATTACGGCCGCCGCCTCAAGCGCAAGGGGTACGAGGACGAACTCGAAAACCTGCAAGGGCGCCTGGCCCTGCTCAGCCGCGACCCGCGTATGCAGAAGCGTTCGCTGGTGCTGGTGTTCGAGGGCATGGACGCGGCGGGCAAGGGCAGCACCATCCGGCGCATCACCCAGGCGCTGGACGCGCGCTTCTACCGCGTGGTGCCGGTGGCGGCGCCGAACGAAAACGAGCGGGCGCAGCCGTATCTGTGGCGCTTCTGGCGCTACATACCGGCGCACGGCAAGGCGGTGGTGTTCGACCGCTCCTGGTATGGGCGGGTGCTGGTGGAGCGCGTGGAAGGCTATTGCTCCACACAGGATTGGATGCGTGCCTACGGCGAAATCAATGAGTACGAAGAGCAGTTGACCGAGGCGGGGGCGGTGATCGTCAAGTTCTGGCTGGCGATCACACCGGAAGAGCAGCTCAAGCGCTTCAAGGCCCGCGAGGCCACGCCGCACAAGAACTACAAGATCACCGAAGACGACTGGCGCAACCGCGAGAAATGGCCGCTGTACGAGCGTGCGGTGGAGCAGATGGTGGACCGCACCTCCACCCGCATGGCGCCCTGGCACATCGTGGCGTCGGACGACAAGCTGTGGTCGCGCATCGAGGTGCTGCGCCTGCTGTGCGAGCGGCTGGAACGGGCGCTGGACGAGGTCCCCGCCAGGGACTGAGGCATGGCCCGGGTTTGGGGCTCAGCTTGCGGGGGACAGCGCCTGGGCGCAGGCGTAGGCACTGGCCCAGGCCCACTGGAAGTTGTAGCCGCCCAGCCATCCGGTCACGTCCACCACCTCGCCAATGAAGTACAGGCCGGGCTGTTGCGATTCCATGGTTTGCGAAGAAAGCTGGCGCGTGTCCACCCCGCCGGCCATGACCTCGGCCTTGGCATAGCCTTCGGTGCCGGTTGGGGTGAGCGCCCAGCGGTGCAGGCTCTCGGCCAGCTGGGCCAGGGCCTTGTCGGGTGTTTCGTTGATGGGACGCTGCCAGTCGGCACGCGTGGCGACCCAGGTGTCGGCCAGCCGGTGGGGCAGGTGGTGGGCCAGTTCGTTGGGCAGCCGCTTGCGTGAACGGGCCTTCGCTTCTTGCAGCAGCGGCTCCAGCGGGGCTTCGGGGTGCAGGTCGATGCTCAGCGGCGTGCCCGGCTTCCAGTAGCTGGAAATCTGCAGCACGGCGGGGCCGCTCAGGCCCCGATGGGTGAACAGCAGGTCTTCGTCAAACACCTGGCGCTGCTTCTTTTCGCCGGTGGCCATGCGCACGGGCAGCGCCAGCCCCGACAGCTCGGCAAACGGGGCCCAGGCGGCGGGGTCGAAGGTGAGGGGTACGAGCGCGGGCCGTGGCTCCACCACGTTCAGGCCAAACTGGCGCGCCAGGCGCAGGCCAAAGTCGGTGGCGCCGATCTTGGGCACGGGCAGCCCCCCGGTGGCCACCACCAGCGTGGGCGCGCTCACCGGCCCCTGGTCGGTCTGCACGGTGTAGCGCGTGGCGGTGTGGGCATCGGCATAGGCCACCCCTTGCACCGCACAGGGCTGCCAGCGGGTCACGCCACCGGCTTCGCATTCCTGGAGCAGCACGTCGATCAGGTCCTGCGCGGAGCGGTCGCAAAAGAGCTGGCCCTTGTGCTTTTCATGGAACGGCACGCCGTGGCGCTGCAACAGGTCGATGAAATCGGCCGGGGTGTAGCGCGACAGGGCCGAGCGGCAGAAGTGGGGGTTGTCGCCTAGAAAGTGCTTGTGCGGCTGGCGCGGGTCCAGGTCGCGGTTGGTGAAGTTGGCACGCCCCCCGCCCGAGATGCGGATTTTCTCGGCCACCTTGGGCGAGTGGTCGATCAGCAGCACCCTGAGCCCACGCTGGCCGGCCACACCCGCGCAGAACAGGCCCGCGGCGCCAGCGCCGACGATGATCACGTCAAATTGCATGGGGGGATTATCGGGGGTGGGATGGGGGCTGATTTAGGCTGATCCCGGACGCTCCATCTTGAAGTGCCAATGTTCGAAGAAGCGACAAGCAGTCATTCGAAGAGGAAGCTCTCTAGTCAATTGGCCGACTTGTCCGAAGGATGAACGGCCGATGAACTGAACTGTCAGCGGGGCTGAAATGCAATGATCCCCATGCCCAACAAGGCCACCGTAGCACCGTTTACACCCCGCCATAGGCCGCATCATGCAAAGCCAACAACCAAGCGAACAGCGCGAGACTGGCCGCCGCCGGCAGCAGCAACCACGCTGAACCGCCTCGGCGAAGCCACAGCCAGGGCAGATAGCAGCCGACAGCAGCCGACCTCGGCCAATGCGGTGCCGACGTACAGCAAAAAGGTCTTCATGGCCGGTCAGTGCGCAAGATGGGCATGGCATGCGCAGGCCTCGCCATGCGCGGCAGCCACCAGTTCTTTGAGGATGCCGCAGTCTGTGCCTTCGTCGTCACAACGGCCGCAACTGGCCTTGAGGAGCAACAGCTGCTTCTCCAGAGCGCGCATGCTCTTAAGCCGGGCCCGTACCTTGTCGATCTGCTCCTGCACCAGTTGGTCCACGTCCGGGTGCGGCTCGCCCGGTGCGTCCAGCGCGCCCAGCAGCCGGCGGATGTCGGCCAGCGGCATCTCCAGCGCGCGGCAGTGGCGGATGAAGGCCAGTCGCTCCAGGTGGGTACTCGCGTAGTCGCGGTAGCCGTTGTTCTGCCGGGCCGGCTCCGGCAGAAGGCCTTGTTTTTCGTAGTAGCGGATGGTGTCCACGTCCACGCCTGTGGCCTCGGCCAGTTCCTTGATGCGCATGGGGTTTCTCCTATTGGTGGGACCCAGGGCTTGACTCTGGAGCGGCTCCAGGGTTTCCAATACCGGCATTCTGAAGGAGTTTCCATGTCGGCCCATTGCTGTGAACACGATTGCCCCGCCCCCGAACAAATCACCAACCTGCCACGCTACCGTCGTGTGCTGTGGGTTGCGCTGATCGTCAATGCCTCCATGTTCCTGGTCGAGCTGGGCGCGGGCTTCTCATCGGGCTCGCTGTCCTTGCTGGCCGATGCCATCGACTTCGCGGGTGACGCGTTGAACTACGGCGTGTCGCTGGCGGTGCTGGCATCGGCGCTGGCCTGGCGCGCTCGGGCGGCCATGTTCAAGGCCTTCAGCATGATGGGTTTTGGTCTCTATGTGCTGGGCAGCGCGCTGTGGTCGGTCTGGAACGGCAGCGTGCCGGACGCGCCGACCATGGGCGTGGTGGCGTTGCTGGCGCTGCTGGCCAACGTGTCGGTGGCCTGGCTGCTGTACGCCTTCCGCGAGGGCGACGCCAACATGCGCAGCGTCTGGCTGTGCTCGCGCAACGACGCCATCGGCAACGTGGCGGTGTTCCTGGCGGCCCTGGGGGTTTTTGGTACCGGAGCCGCCTGGCCCGATCTGCTGGTGGCAGCCCTGATGGCGGGTCTGGCCTTGCACGGCGGCTGGCAAGTGCTGCGCCAGGCGCGGGGGGAATTGGGGGCGGAAGGCGTCCAAGGCCACGGTCACGACCATGGACACCATGACCATGCCCACTGAACCCGCGGCGTCGGTGGCGTTCGACCCGGACACCTTCGAGCGGTTGCACCGGTCGTACCTTCGGGTGGATCGCCGCGACCTGGACCAGGCCTGGCATCTGCTCGAAGCCCTGCATGTGCTCGGTCAGGCGCGCCTGGTTCCGCATGCGCGAACGCATGGGCTCATGTTGGGACTGGCCTGGCGGACGCGAAACCTGGCCGAGGTGAACGGGCAGGTCTTGCGGCTGCTGCTGGTGCCGCTGGGGCACCTGCTGGGCCGGCTGCCGCTGGGCAACACCGGGCGCTCGAACGTCGGCGCGTTTCGGCCCATGTCGGTGGCGCCGGAACTGCTGGCCACCATCCGCGCACACCAACGGACGTCGACACCCTGAACGCCCGTTGGGTTGTCACGGTCAACATCTCTTCATCACAGCCGCCGCCCTACAATCTACCCCGATGCGTGCCTGCCTGTTTGCCCTGCTGCTGATGTTCTGCCTGCCCCTGCAATGGGCAGGCGCGGCCACAGGCGCGCCTTGCGTACACGAACCCTGTGCGCCGATGCACGTCAGCGCGGCTGGTTTCTCGTCGCAGGCCGCCGACCACGCCGCTGAGTCCCACGCGCAGCACCCGCACTGCGCAAGCTGCCACGCCGGCGCCGTGGCCCTGCTGGCCAGCGTGCCGTTTTCCATGGGCGATACCCGCACCCGGACGCAAGCCGGGTCGCGCTCCTGGACCGAAGACCTGTTCGTCGAGCGGCCCGAACGGCCGCAGTGGCCCACCCTGGCCTGACCAGGGTTCGGCTTCTTTGACGGCGCCCATCGCCGAGCTTCTCCGATCCCTGTGAAACGTGCCAGCCCTCGCGGTTGGTGATGTCCGTTCTTTCAGGGTCTTTTCATGTCTGCATTACCGTGGCGGGGTCGTCCCCGTCTGGCCTGGCTGGTGGCCGTGGCTTTTCTTCTGGCACTGGATCAGCTGAGCAAAACCTGGTTCGCCAGCACCATCGCGCTGGGCACAGCGGTGGAAGTCACGACCTGGTTCAACCTGGTCCATGTGCTCAACACAGGCGCCGCGTTCTCCTTGCTGGCCGAAGCGGGTGGCTGGCAGCGGGTGTTTTTCATCGTCATCGGTTTCATGGTGGTGGTCCCCATCACTTTCGTCTGTCTCGCGCGTCAGGTGGAACCGCTGGAGCGGGCCGCGGGCGCACTGCTGGTGGCCGGTGGCAGCGGCAACCTGATCGACCGCATCGCCAGCGGCGCGGTCACCGACTTTCTTGATCTGCACTGGCGCGGTCTGCACTGGCCGGCCTTCAACCTGGCCGATGTGTTCATCGTGCTGGCGGCGGGCGCCTGGATTCTGATGTCCTTTCGCCCGCCCGTCGCCTCCTCGGAGAGCCCGTCATGACCCGGCCCTGGACCTTGCTGCTGCTGGCCTGGCTGGTGGCCACTACAGCCACCCTGGGCGCGCTGTTTCTCGGTGAGGTGATGGGCATGACGCCCTGCGTCCTTTGCTGGTACCAGCGCATCTTCATGTTCCCCCTCGCCATCATTCTCGGGATCGCCTGCTTCGCCGATGACCGTCGGGGCGCCGTCTACGGCCTTGCGCTGGCACTGGGCGGGCTGGCCATGGCCGGGTACCACACCCTGCTGGTCGCGGGCCTGATTCCCAAGGCCTGGGTACCTTGCAGCGCCGGTGTGTCCTGCGCTGACCAAAAGCTCGAAATCCTCAACGGCGTCCAGATCCCCTGGCTGTCGCTGGCCGCGTTCATGGCGCTGGCATTCCTTCTCATCGTCTACCTCAGAAAGTCCTCCCGATGAATTCCAAAAAAATCACCGTCGTCGCCCTGGTCGCCATCGTCCTGGTGTTCTTCTTCCTCGGCATGAACGCCTACCAAAAGCGGGTGCAGAACTCGCAGGCCGAAAAGGTCAGCCAGGTGGTCCAGCAGGCAGGCAGTGAACCCGCCAGCCAGACGGACAACCGCCTGGTCCGCTTCCATTCACCGGTCTTCGGTCCCAGCAACGCACCAGTCACCATCGTCGAGTTTTTTGACCCGGCGTGCGAGACCTGCCGGGCGTTCTATCCCATCGTCAAGGACATCCTGAAACAGTACCCGAACGACGTGCGCCTAGTGATCCGATATGCACCGTTCCATGCCGGTTCCGATCAGGTGGTCAAACTGCTTGAGGCCTCCAAACGCCAGAGCAAGTACGAACCCGTGCTGGAAATGATTCTGGCTACTCAGCCGCAGTGGGCCGACCATGGGAAACCCAATATCGATCTGGCGTTTCGAGCGGCGCAGGAAGCTGGTCTCGATATTGCAAAAGCTCAGGTCGACGCCCAGGGTTCTGACATCGCTGCGGTACTCAAGCAGGACATCGAAGATTTAATTGCACTGGAAGTGAACAAGACCCCGACATTCTTTGTTAACGGTCGTGGTCTGCCATCCTTCGGAGACCAGCAACTACGGGCACTCGTCGCTGAAGAAGTTGCAAAAGTAAGGAAATGACATGAACCCGCATTCTTTATCCACCCCCGGCCACCCATCCATGGACCGTCGGCGCTTTGTGCAGGCGGCGCTCGCCAGTGTGGTGGGTGTGCCTGTGCTGATGGCCTGCTCACCCGAGGTCACGCCGTTCAAAAGCACCGATGTGACCGGTGCCGCGTTTGCCCAGGATTTCCGGCTCAAGGACCACCACGGCCAGCTGAGGACGCTGGCGGACTTCAAGGGCAAGATCGTGGTCACCTTCTTCGGCTTCACGCAGTGTCCGGACGTTTGCCCCACCTCCATGACGACCATGGCCGAGGTCAAGCGCCTGCTGGGTGGCCAAGGTGAGCGGCTGCAGGTGCTCTTCATCACGGTGGACCCCGAGCGTGACACGCAGGCACTGCTCAAGGAATACATGGCGAGCTTCGACCCAGGCTTCATCGCGCTGCGGCCCGAGCCAGACGAACTCAAAGACGTCGCGGCGGCCTTCAAGATCTACTACAAGAAGGTCCCCGGATCGACGCCGACGGCCTACACCATGGACCACTCGGCCGGAAAGTACATCTTCGACACCGAGGGTCGGGTGCGCCTGTTCTCCGCCTACGGAACCGACGCCGCAACGATCGCGTCGGACATCCAGATTCTTCTTTCCAAGGCCTGAGGCGTTTCAAGCCCTGGTCAAGACATCGAATGACCTGACATGCACCCAACCAACAAGCTCCGTTTGACGACACTGATCCGACACCACCGGCGGCCCGTGCTGGCAGTCTTGGGCACCTTGATGCTGGGCACGGGCGTGGTGGCCTTTGGCGTGTCACCTGCCTTGCCAGATGCGGCGCAGTGGCCTGTCCGGCAAGTGGTGGAGACCATGGATGCGCCACTGGCGGTGTCTGAACTGTCGGCATCGAACCCCGAGTTTCTGATCCACCAATCGCAGCTCACCCGCCGTGACGACTCCCTTCAGGCCCTGCTCAAGCGGCTGGGTGTCGATGACCGCGAGGCACAGACCTTTCTCGCGCACGACGCCACATCGCGCCTGTTGTTGACCGGTGCGTCCGGCAAACTGGCGTCGGTCACCCGAACGCCGCAAGGGCGCTTGAAGACCCTGTCTGTGCGCTGGGTGGACACGAGCAGCCAGCGTGTAAGCCGGCTGGTGGTGGAGCAACAAGAGGGTGGCTACCGAACCCGACTCGAACAGCCAACGCCACGGCGCCTGGAGCAGTTCGGTTCGCTCACCATCCGCTCCTCGTTCTATGCGGCCACCGACCAGGCCGGCATTCCGGATGCCATCGCCGCGCAGACGGTCGAGGCCTTTTCAGGGGACATCGATTTCCAGCGCGACTTGAAGCGCGGTGCGCGTGTCAGCCTCGTGTACGAGGCGTTCGAGCTGGATGGTGAAATCCTGTTCACAGGCCAGTTGCTGGGCGCCGAGATTCAGAACGGCAGGGACACGCATCAGGCCATGTGGTTCCAGCAAGATGGCCAGAACGGCGAGTTCGTCAGCCTCGATGGAGAGAGTCAACGTCGCGCCTACCTGGCTTCTCCCCTGGCGTTTTCCAGGGTCACCAGCTCCTACGGGCCTCGCATCCACCCGGTGTTTGGGGGGCAGAAAGCCCACAAAGGCACGGACTACGGCGCTCCGGCCGGAACCCCAATTCGAACCGTGGCCGACGGCGTGGTGAGCTTCGCGGGGCGCCAGGGCGGTTATGGCAATTACGTCGTGATCCAGCATCCCGACAAGGCCGCCACCGCTTATGCGCACCTGGGCCGCGTCGATGTCCGGTTGGGTCAACGCGTTCAGCAGGGTCAGACCATCGGCACGGTCGGCTCGACCGGAACGGCGACAGGCCCGAATCTGCACTTCGAATACCTGGTCAGGGGCGTTCGCACCAACCCGTCCACCATCACCAGTGCGCCCGCATCTTCGACGGTCGTGGTGGCCAGCTTGCCTGCCTTCAAACAGGCGGCTAAGGCCATGCGAGATCAACTTGGTGTGGCCGCCTCGGTCGCCTTGGCCAGCGCGCAATGATTCGAAAACGCGAGTCCTCTTCCCTGATCGCTCGATACGTGACGCTGACTTCCGATTCGCCCCCCA
The DNA here is from genome assembly GCA_030603635.1 of Burkholderiales bacterium. Taxonomy (GTDB): domain Bacteria; phylum Pseudomonadota; class Gammaproteobacteria; order Burkholderiales; family Burkholderiaceae_C; genus Tepidicella. Next base: position 30,259 of record JAUVXK010000017.1, read on the forward strand.
CCCGGCGAGCGCTGCTCGCACGTTCTGCATTGGCGACCACCTCGCTGCTGTTTCCGTTCGCACAAGCCAGCGGCCAACCTGCCCGCAGCCCGTTGAATGGCGAAGCTGTGCTGACCGGGTCTCTGCGCTCTTCACCCGAAGCGCGTCTGATTGCGGTCTACCGCGCCATCGCGGCCGGGGATCGGCAGGCCCTGCCGCTGGCAGCGTCGCTGGTGCGGGATGTGCCGGGTTTCCAGCTGGGCCAGCTCGTCTACGCAGACCTGCTGCTCGCTCGCAGCGGTTCGTTCCCGGACCTCACCACGGCGACCGATGGTCCCCCGGCGGTCCGGGAGCAACTGCAGAAATTGCGTGCTGAGGCCGATCGGCGTTTGAACGCGCTCAGCGAAATGCCTCCGCCCGGCACCGTGCCCGAACAGTTGCTGCGCTTGGCGCCCAATGTCCGGCATGTGGTGGTGGTGGACGCCAGCCATTCCAGGGTCTATGTCTTTGAACAGCAGGCCGGTGGCCTGCAGCTGATCCGCAGCTTCTACGCATCTGTCGGGCGGGCCGGTTTTGACAAGCGGGTCGAGGGCGACCTGCGCACTCCGCTGGGCGTGTACTTCATTACCAGCCGTCTGGACGACCAGCAGGTTGAAGAGCTGTACGGCATCGGCGCGCTGCCACTGAACTACCCCAATGAGCACGATCGCCGCCTGGGGCGCACCGGCAGCGGCATCTGGTTGCATGGCGTGCCGCGCGTCACCTACTCGCGCAGCCCCTACGCCACCGAGGGATGCGTCGCGCTGGCCAACGACGACATGGCCTACCTGATGGGTGTGCTGCAAACTAGGCGCACGCCGGTGATCATTGCGGATGAAGTGAACTGGGTTCGACCCGCTGACCAGGCGGCCGAACGGCGCAGCTTCGACGCCTCGCTCACCCAATGGCAAGAGGCTCGTGCCCGTGGAGACAGCCGCAGCTTGTTGGCCCTGCAAACGGCAGACTTCAATGCGCGCGCTGGCGACCCGCTGCGCAATGTGTCCCTGGCTGCCGAACCCCTGCGTGCCAGCGGGGAACCCGATCCGCAGGTCAAGTGGCGTGAGGTCTCTGTCTTTCGCTGGAAGCGAGAGACAGAGGTAACCATCGTCAACTACACCACTTTGCGCACGAAGCCGCTACGCAGTTCCGACCGTCGCCAATACTGGCTACGGGAGCAGGGGAGCTGGCGCCTGTTTTTCGATGGTACGGTCTGAGGGATATCTCCGTACCACAGCTCGTATAGCCCACCTCGTCGCTACCCAAGACATCTGCAACGAGGCAACAGCCGATCAAGACGCTGAACTGCACTTTAAATCTCCATCTGCTCGGAGACTTCAAGGGCGTCGTTGACTTCAATGCCCAGATACCTCACGGTGGATTCCAGTTTGGAGTGTCCAAGCAGCAACTGCACTGCGCGGAGGTTCTTTGTACGCCAATAGATCAGCGTCGCCTTCGTCCTTCGCATGGAGTGCGTCCCGTAGTCGGCTCGGTCGAGTCCCAGTTCGTCAACCCAGTGCCCCAGAATTCGTGCGTACTGCCGCGTGCCCAAATGGGGCGATTCATGAAGTCTGCTAGGAAACAGGAGGTTATCCGATTTCAATGAGGCCTGCTTGATCCACTTCTGCAGGGCATCACGGGTGCCCGCCGTGATTTCGAATTGCACCGGTCGTTGTGTTTTTTGTTGCATCACTATGGCTCGGGCGGCAATCTGATCGCCGTGGCACACATCTCTGACCTTCAGTGCGACCAAGTCGCAACCACGCAGCTTGCTGTCAATACCGAGGTTAAAGAGTGCCAGCTCACGAACCCTGCCTTCAATCTGAAGGCGCACACGTAACGCCCAGATATCTTTCAACTTGAAGGGCGCCTTCTGGCCAACGATCTTTCCCTTGTTCCACGGTACATGAACCGCCCCGGGAATTGAGGAGGCTCCTTACTCTGAGAAGATGGAGCCATGACCAAGTCAAACAAGTTCTCACCCGAAGTCCGCGAGCGCGCCGTGCGCATGGTGCAAGAGCACCGCAGCGACTACCCCTCGCTATGGGCGGCCGTTGAATCCATTGCCCCCAAGATTGGCTGCTCCTCGCATACGCTGCTCGAATGGGTCAAGCGTGAGGAAGTCGATACCGGCACCCGCGAAGGCCTGACCAGCAGCGAGCGCGATCGCCTCAAACAGCTCGAACGCGAGAACAAAGAGCTGCGCCGGGCCAACGACATCCTGAAGACGGCCAGCGCGTTTTTCGCGCAGGCGGAGCTCGACCGCCGACTGAAGTCTTGAAGGACTACATCGACCGCCACCGAGACGCTTACGGGGTCGAGCCCATCTGCCGGGTGTTGCAGATGGCCCCGTCGTGTTACTGGCGTCATGCCGCTCGCCAGCGCAACCCGCAATTGCGCAGCGCACGGGCCCAGCGTGACGAGGGTTTGATGGCTGAAATTCAGCGCGTATGGCACGCCAACTGGCAGGTCTACGGTGCTGACAAGGTCTGGCTGCAGTTGAACCGTGAGGGCATCTCGGTGGCGCGCTGCACGGTTGAGAGGCTTATGCGTGCCATGGGCTTGCAAGGGGCACGCCGTGGCAAGACGGTACGCACCACCACGCCAGACACCTCAGCCCCGTGTCCGCTGGACCACGTCAACCGCCAATTCAAGGCCAGCCGCCCCAACGAGCTGTGGGTGTCGGACTTCACCTACGTCTCCACCTGGCAGGGCTGGCTGTATGTGGCCTTCGTGGTCGATGTGTACGCCAGGCGCATTGTGGGCTGGCGGGTCAGCCGCAACATGCAGACCGACTTTGTGCTGGACGCTCTGGAGCAGGCCTTGTACGACCGCCAGCCAGCAGCGCATGCCTTGACGCACCATTCCGACAGGGGCAGCCAATACGTTTCCATTCGCTACACCGAACGGCTGGACCAAGCGGGCATACAGCCCTCGGTAGGCAGCAAGGGCGACAGCTACGACAACGCCCTGGCCGAAACCATCAACGGGCTGTACAAGGCCGAGTTGATTCACCGCCGGGGGCCCTGGAAGACCAGGGAATCCGTGGAACTGGCCACCCTGCACTGGGTGCACTGGTTCAACCACATCCGACTGCTCACGCCGATTGGGGGTATCCCTCCGGCAGAAGCTGAGGCACACTACTGGAGGCAATTCGCCGACAGCAACACCTCTGCAGAGGTGCCAACTTAAACCAAACAGCCTCCTTGAAACCCGGGGCGGTTCATACATGGTGAACAGCGGTGCCTGAGGTTTCCATGATGGACTCCCATCAAGTTGAGGGCCACACAGCATGCGCCGGCTCGGATACAGTGTGTTGCGTTAGGTCAAGCTCGAACTCGTCTGTCCACTCATGGTTCTGGGACTGTGTATGGCGTTTGTGTCGGAGTGAATGACTGGTCTACGGCCAAGAGCGGGTATTCGGATCAGTGCCGCGAGGGACGGCTCCCGCTGCAAAGTCGACTTTAGGCTGCCTGCAGAAGCTCACCCATGTTCGCTTGATGGCGCTCGCCCTACCTGCAGATCGGCGCCACGGCAGGGGCAAATCGTCAACATAGCCGCCATATTGGCCGATTGACCAGTCCACTTTACAATTCACAACCACGCACCACAAAGGACCCACTCCCATGCGCCACTGATGCCGCCGTTGCACAACGGCAAATCTCCGCTGCCCCTTATGCGGGGGAGTTTTTTGCATCACTGGATTCTGTATGGCAGCTTGTTTTCTCTCCTTGGAGGGCGTTTCCTGCGTCCTGCCCACTGGAGAAACCCTGTTTTCTGACCTCACCGAGACGTTCGACCAGCGCCACACGGGCCTGGTGGGGCGCAACGGTTGTGGCAAAACCGTGCTGGCGCGCATGTTGGCGGGTCAGTTGCAGCCTACCCACGGGCGCTGCGTGTGCACGGGCACGGTGCACTACCTGGCCCAGCAGGTCAGCCCACCGGCCAACGCCACGGTGGCTGATTTGGCGGGCGTGCAGGGCGTGCTGGATGCGCTGCAGCGCATAGAGGCGGGCAGTGTCGCGCCAGCGGACTTCGACGCGGTGGCCGACCAGTGGGACATGCCCCAGCAGCTTCAACTGGCGTTGACCGAGCAGGGGCTGACGCACGTGAGCGCCAACACACCGGCCAGCGTGCTGAGCGGCGGCGAGTTGATGCGAGTGTGCCTGATCGGTGCTCAGTTGTCGCAGGCGGATTTCCTCATCCTCGACGAACCCACCAATCACCTGGACCGCCAAGGCCGGCAGGCCTTGATGGACGGTTTGCGGCACTGGAAGCGGGGGCTGTTGGTGATCAGCCACGACCGGCAGTTGCTGGGGGGCATGGACCGCATCGTGGAGTTGTCGCCCCTGGGTTTGCGCAGCTACGGGGGCAGCTACGCCTTTTATGCGCAGGCCAAGGCCAAGGAGCAGGCGGCTGCGCTGGCCGAGCTGGACCGCGCCAAGCTGGAGCGCCGGCGCGAACAACAGGCCCTGCAACAGCAACGCGAGCGGCAAGAGAAACGGCAGGCGAGCGGCGCGCGCGATGGCAAGCAGGCGAACCAGGCCAAGATACTGCTGGACCGCCAGAAGGCGCGCAGCGAACAATCCATGGGCAAACTGCACCGCCAGCAGGCCGCAAGGCAGGCAGAACTGGCCGAGCGGGTGCGGGAGGCCGCCCAACAGGTGGTGCCATACCTGCACATCCACCTGCACGCGCCCGCTGCCCCCGGTGTGGCGCAACGGGTGGTGGCCGAACTGAACCGCGTGGCGCTGCCGTGGGTACCGCCCAAAACGAGGCACATCAGCCTGCAGGTGAGGGGGCAGCAGCGCATCGGTCTGGTGGGCCCCAATGGCTGCGGCAAATCCACCTTGCTCAAAGTGCTGGCGGGCCGGGTGGAACCGGTGTCGGGTGAGCGCGAGGTGAGGGGCCACGTGGCCTACCTGGATCAGACCCTGGACACGCTGGACCCGCAGCGCACCGTGCTGGAACAGGCCATGGCGGTGAACCGCACGCTGAACGAGGGCGAGCAGCGCATGCGGCTCGCGCAACTGGGGCTGGACGCGCGCAAGATCACCGTTCCCAGTGGCTGCCTGAGCGGCGGGGAGCGGCTGAAGGCCGCCTTGGCCTGCCTGCTGTATGCCGACACGCCACCGGCCTTGTTGCTACTGGACGAGCCCAGCAACCACCTGGACCTGCCTTCCTTGCAGGCCCTGGAAAGGGTGTTGCTGAGCCACCCGGGGGCGTTGATCGTGGCTTCGCACGACGAGGCGTTTCTGGCGGCACTGGTGCTGACCCACTGGCTGGTGGCGGGCGAGGAGGGCTGGGATCTGAGGCCCGTCCTCACCCCCTTACCACCATGACCTTCAGCGCCCGATCTGGCGACACATCCGCAAACGCGGGTGGATTGGGCAGGCGTTGTTCCACCACCAACCCCGG
>JAUVXK010000093.1 GCA_030603635.1 Burkholderiales bacterium
CCGGGGGTGTCGATGATGTTGAAGCGGTGCTCGGGGTAGGACAGGTCCATGCCCTTCCAGAAGCAGGTGGTGGCGGCGGAGGTGATGGTGATGCCGCGCTCCTGCTCCTGCTCCATCCAGTCCATGGTGGCGGCGCCGTCATGCACTTCACCGATCTTGTGGTTCACGCCGGTGTAGAACAGGATGCGCTCGGTGGTGGTGGTCTTGCCGGCGTCGATGTGGGCCGAGATACCGATGTTGCGGTAACGCTCAAGGGGCGTGGTACGTGCCATGAAAATTCTCCGAAAAATACAGGCAAAGCCCGCCACCCCTTGTGAGAGTGATGCGGGCCCTGGGGGATGCGATAAGCGCGGCTTAGAAGCGGAAGTGGCTGAAGGCCTTGTTGGCTTCGGCCATGCGGTGCACTTCGTCACGGCGCTTCATGGCGCCGCCACGGCCTTCGGTGGCCTCCAGCAGCTCGTTGGCCAGACGCAGGGCCATGGACTTCTCGCTGCGCTTGCGGGCAGCCATCTTGATCCAGCGCATGGACAGGGCCAGGCGACGCACAGGACGCACTTCCACGGGCACCTGGTAGTTGGCACCACCGACGCGGCGGGACTTGACTTCCACCAGCGGCTTGACGTTGTTGATGGCGACGGTGAAGAGTTCCAGCGGATCCTTGCCGGTTTTCTTCTCCATGGTTTCCAGAGCGCCATAAATGATGCGCTCGGCAACCGCTTTCTTGCCGCCTTCCATGATCACGTTCATGAACTTGGACAGCTCGACATTGCCGTACTTGGGATCCGGCAGGATTTCACGTTTAGGGACTTCGCGACGACGTGGCATGTTTTCACCTCTGTTGCTTCAGTTGGCACCGCTTCCGGCGGCACCGCGAGAGCCATACACGACCCTCACTTACTCGACCCGCGCACACCGTGTGCGTTGGGGGTCACTACGCTTGAGCGCCTGCCAGCAGGGCATTCAAGCACCGATTGATCGAACGATCAGGCCTTCTTGGGACGCTTGGCGCCGTACTTGGAGCGGGCCTGCTTGCGGTCTTTCACGCCCTGCAGGTCCAGCGAGCCACGCACGATGTGGTAGCGCACACCGGGCAAGTCCTTGACACGACCGCCGCGAACCAGCACCACGCTGTGTTCCTGCAGGTTGTGACCTTCACCGCCGATATAGGAAATGACTTCGAAACCGTTGGTCAGGCGCACTTTGGCGACCTTACGCAGCGCGGAGTTCGGCTTCTTGGGCGTCGTGGTGTACACGCGGGTGCACACGCCACGGCGCTGGGGGCAGTTTTCCATGGCCGGGCTCTTGGATTTGGTCTTCTCGACCTCCCGGCCTTGGCGCACGAGTTGGTTGATGGTTGGCATTGAAACGTCCCTAAACGTTTGAAAAAGAAATACAAAACCCTTCGGAAAATTCCGAAAAGCCCTCTACTGTAGCACGGCTGGCTGCGCCCTGCAAGCTGCACGCATTCGCCAGCGCCCGGCGGTCACTTCAGCCAGAGCCGCAGCGCGCCCCACAGTCGACCGAAGAACCCGGCTTCGCGCACCGTTTCAAGCACGAACAACGGGATTTCGGACACCTGTTCGCCCGATGCGGTGGTGATGCGCAGCGTACCCAAGGGCTGATCTTTCTGCAGCGGTGCCACCAGGGGGTCGGTGCGCAACACCTCGGTCCGCAGGCTCGCCGCCTGACCCGTGGGCACCGACACCACGACCCCTTCGGGCCGACCGAGCTTGACCGTGGCCACCTGTCCCTTCCAGACTTGCGGCTCGGCCACCGGCTGTCCGGGCGCAAACAGGCGCACCGCCTCGTAGGCCGAAAACCCCCAGTTCAGCAGCTTCTGGCTCTCGGCTGCACGGGCGTTCTCGCTGGCGGCACCCAGCACGATGCTGAGCAGCCGCCGCTCCCCTGCCGCTCCCTCTCCCAGTCCGCCGAACTGACGGCGGGCGGTGGCCACCAGACAGTAGCCGGCCGCAGCGGTGTAGCCGGTCTTGAGGCCGTCGACTGTCGGATCGCGGAACAGCAGGAGGTTGCGGTTCGTGTCGTTGGCCGCGGGCGTACCCGGATAGCGGTAGCGCTGGATCGCGTAGTAGGGGACGAACTCGGGAAAATCCTTGATCAGGCGCGAGGCCAGAATGGACAGGTCGCGCGCAGTGGTGACGTGCCCAGGCGCGGTCAGGCCTTCCGGATTGAGGTAGCGGGTCCGCGTCATGCCCAGCGCCCGCGCCTGCTGATTCATCAGGTCCACGAAGCGCTCGACTGAACCGGCCACCCCTTCGGCAAGCGCAATGGTGGCGTCGTTGCCGGACTGGACGATCATGCCCTTGAGCAGGTCTTCCACCGGCACCTGCATGCGCGGGTCGATGAACATGCGCGAGCCGGGCATGCGCCAGGCGCGCTCGCTGACGGGCAAGGTCTGCTCCAGCGTGATCTTGCGTGAGCGCAGGGCATCGAACACCAGATAGGCGGTCATGAGCTTGGTCAGGGAGGCCGGCTCGACCTCCATCTCGGGTTCGCGGGCCGCAAGCACCTGATGGGTGGTCACGTCCAGCAGCAGGTAGGCACGCGCGGCCACCTCGGGCGGTTCGGGCATGCGGGCCTGCGCCGCGGCAGACCAGACGAACAGCGACGCCAGGAACCACACGGACCAGCGACGAAGGAAGGAGGGAGCGAAAGCAGCAAACACGTGAAAGTTCCGTTCTTGGAAAAAAGGGGGCGGGGCGGCCCCGATGCATCAGGCAGGTGTGGCGTCGCAGGCACGCAGGTGCCGCTGGACCAGCGTGCGCAGCAGCGGCAGGCGGCCATGGAAGAAATGTTCTACGCCGGGGACGACCGTCACAGGAAAGGACTGCGGACGGGCCCAGTCCATGACCGCGGACAGCGCGACCGTGTCGTCCTGCTCGCCGTGGATGACCAGCGAACGCTCGTGAAGTTCCTCGGCCAGCGGAGGCAGGGCGAAACGGCTCGCCGCGGGACCGACCAGAATCACCGAGTGCAGTCGACGGACCGGGCGCAGGCGCTCGACGGCGCAGGCGGTGACGAACGCGCCAAAGGAGAAACCGGCCAAGGCCAGCGGCCCCTCGGTTGCCGCATGTCCGAGCACGGCCAGCAGATCTTCCAGTTCACCTTTGCCTTCATCGTACGTGCCCGCGCTCTGGCCAACGCCCCGGAAGTTGAAGCGGACGGCGGTCCAGCCCTGTTGCACGTGGGCACGGGCAAGGGTCTGGACCACCTTGTTGTTCAGGGTCCCGCCGAACAGCGGGTGCGGATGGGCGATGAGGGCCACGCCGGCGCCCTCGCGCGGCTGGGCGGGGCGGTCCACGGCCACCTCCAGCACTCCGGCCGGGCCCGGAATCAGCAGGCTCTGCGTCTGGGCGTTCACGGTGCTCAGCCCCGCAGCGTCATCGGCCCACGCCCGGCGGTACGAGCAGGCGTTCGACGATCTGCCCGTCTTTCAGGTGGCGGTTGACGATCTCGTCCACATCGGCCTGGTCGACAAAGGTGTACCAGACCGCCTCGGGGTACACGACGGCCACGGGGCCGCCCGCACAGCGGTCGAGGCAGCCGGCCTTGTTCACCCGCACCCGGCCCGGGCCGGAGAGACCAAGCGTCTTGACCTGGGCCTTGCAGTGCTCAAACGCTTCCTGGGCGCGATGGTCCGCGCAACAGGCCTCGCCATTCGCCCGCTGGTTGACGCAGAAAAAGATATGGCGCTGGTAGTAGCCTGCCGTGGCGGGAACGTCGTTCATGGCCGTCGATTGTAGAGGGGCGAGGGACGACGCAGTGCCAGGCGCAACCCAACCCCCATGGCCGCGTAGGGCCACAGCCAGCCCAGCCACTGGGACAGGCCATGAAAGTGGATGAAGCGCCCCTGCTCCCAGATCTGCAGGGTCTGGGCAAAGTAGGGCACCTCTGGGGCACGGTTGAGCACCCCGAGGGCAAAACTCCAGGCCAGGAGCGAGAGCACGGCGGCGGTACGGTGACCGATGGCGAGGCTGAACACTGTCATGGCAGCGGCGAATGTGAGGCCCAGCACCACAGGGGGGGTGAGCCAGGCCCAGGCATGCGTCGGCCCATAGGTGAGACTGGCCGACAGCGCCCCCACGCCGAGCACCATCGGCACCGACAGCCCCGTGAACACCACCCGGTAGATGCGCAGGCGCAACAACGCGAAGGCCAGCAGGGCGGGGGCCCAGACGCAGAGCGCCACCACCACCGCCTCGGTCAGCGGGCTCAGCGGCGCCGTCAGCCCCGGCTGGGGGACCCAGCCCTGCAGCACCGAACCGTCGGTCAGACGCAGCAGCGCCGACTCCAGCCGGTGCCAGACCTGACCCAGTCCGTAAGGCACCGACGTGGGGTAGAGCAGGGCGAATGGCCACAGCACCAACACCAGCAGACCCCCATGGGTCTGGGACACGAGCCCCGACTCGCGAAACGCTGTCCAGGGCCCCAGCCAGCGCCAACGGAGCATGAGCAGGGCCAGCGTGGCACCGAGCACACCGCCGGCCGTGTTGAGCACCCAGTCCACCTGGGAGGGGACACGCAGCAGCAGATAGCTCTGGGCGGCTTCCATCGCGAACGACACCAGGCTGGGCAGCAGCATGCCGACGGCCCATGCGCCGCGACCGCGGCCGGTGCGGGCGACGGCAAGGGTGAACAGCAGTCCCAGCGGCACGTAGCCAAGCAGGTTGGTGACCACGTCGAACGTGGTCCAGTACGGCGGCCAGGGCGCGGTCAGGAACGACCAGGGGACGATGCCCTGGGAACGCCAGCCAGAAAACGGGTACAGGCTGGCATACACCACCAGCACCAGATAGACGATGGACACGGGCCAGGCCAGCGACATGCGGTGCCCGACCTCGGGGGAAAGGATCGTGGACCTCATGCCATCGTGCCAGGGCGGGTGGAACTCAAAACGGCTTGACAACCACCAGCACCACCGCGACGATCATCAGCACCACAGGCACTTCGTTGAACCAGCGATACCAGACATGCGAGCGGGCATTACGGTTCGCCTCGAACCGACGCAGCAGGCGGGCGCAGGCGTGGTGGTAGCCGAGCAGCAGCACGACGACGAACAGCTTGGCATGCATCCAGCCTTGGCCCGCCCCGATGCCGTAGCCCAGCCAGAGCCACAGGCCCAGCACCAGCGCCGGAATGGCCAGCAGGGTCATGAAGCGCAGAAGCTTGCGGGCCATGACAAGCAGGCGTTCGCGCTCGGCCACGCTGCCCGGCTCCACCATGGCCAGGTTCACGAACAGGCGCGGCAGATAAAAAAGTCCGGCAAACCAGCTGGCGATGAAGACAATATGGAATGATTTGACCCACAACATCCAGCTAGTGTAGCCAAGCCCCCACTCCACAAGGATTCCCCATGTCCGCCGCCCCCACCCCGTCCTGGCAACTCATCGGCGACACGCTCTGCGCCTCGGGTGAAGCACCCTTCTGGCATGCCCGCGAAGAGCGGCTGTACTGGATCGATGTGCCGTTGCAGCGCATCTGGCGCTGGCATCAGCCCAGCGGGCGGACCGAACACTGGGACCTGCCACAGGCGATCACCGGCATGGCACCCTGCCGCAGTGGCGGCCTGCTTCTGGTGATGGCCGACGGACTCCACCACGCCGCCGGATGGACCGACACCCCCATGCCCCTGGCCAGCGTGCCGGGCGGGACCGAAGGCTCAGTCGTCAGAGGGGGGCGCTGCGACCCCTGGGGCCGTTTCTGGCTCCTGCAGGGGGCGTCTCCATCGGAGGCACCGTCGCGCAGCGGCACGCTGTACTGCCTGCACACCCGCACCGCTGCGCGCCCCTCCCTGATTGCCGTGCGCCGCGGGCTGCATGACGTCCTGGGCTGGTCTAGCTCACCCGACGGACGCAGCTTCGTCTGGTGCACCCCCCAGGCACAGGAAATCGAGCAGGCCATGCTTTCGAACCCCGGACGCTGGCCCCCCGAGTTGAGCATGCCGATCACCCTGGCCCGCTTCAACCGCCCGGCATCCGGCACCTCTGGCGCACCGGCCCTGACGCCCGCTTCGGACCGCCCGAGCGGCGGAGCCATGGACCAGGCCGGCCGGTACTGGGCGGCCGTCGCCGGCAACGCACGGGTTGTGTGCATCGATGCGCAGGGCCAGACCGTGGCCGAGATCGCGGCGCCGGCGCTGCAACCGAGCGGTCTGTGCTTTGGCGGACCGGACATGCGGACGCTGTTCCTCACGACGGCACGGGCACACCGCAGCGGTGAGGAACTGGCGCAGTACCCCCTGTGCGGAGGGATGTTCGCGCTGCCGGTGGACGCCCCCGGCCTGCCCACCCCGGTGTATTGGGACTGAAACGGGATGTTAAAAAAATTCACGCCAGCTGCCTGACGCCACCGATACGATGGCGGCCATGTCAGATTCCTCTTCCTCCCTGGCGCCTGCCGGTGCCATTCCCCACGCCGTGGCTGGCTGGATCGAGCAGATTCAGGCAGCCCGCAGCACCCGGCAGGGCCTGCGCATCCAGGGTGGCGGTACCAAGTCCTTTCTGGCCCCGGCCCCCAGCAGCCCCCTGCCCACCCTCGATACCCGGACGCACGCCGGCATCGTTGCGTACGAACCGACCGAACTGGTCATCACCGCACGCGCCGGCACCCCGCTGGCGGACATCGAATCGGCACTGGCCGCCAACGGCCAGGCGCTGGCCTTCGAGCCACCGCATTTCGGCGACCGCGCCACCGTGGGCGGCGCCGTGGCCACTGGGTTGAGCGGGCCGGCACGGGCCAGTGTCGGGGCCCTGCGCGACTTCGTGCTGGGCGTGCACCTGGTCAACGGACGCGCCGAGTACCTGGAATTCGGCGGTCAGGTGATGAAGAACGTGGCGGGCTACGACGTCAGCCGCCTGCTGGCCGGCAGTCTGGGCAGCCTTGGGGTGATCGCCCAGGTCTCGCTGAAGGTGCTGCCGGTGTTTCCGGCCGAAGCCACGCTGCGCTTCGAGCTGCCCCAGGCGGATGCCTTGGGCCACCTTGCCCGCTGGCGCGGGCAACCGCTGCCGCTCAATGCCAGCCTGTGGCTGCTGGACACCCGTGACGGCAGCCCCGGGGACACGCTGTACGTGCGTCTGCGCGGTGCCGTGGCGGCTGTCGAATCGGCCTGCGTCCGGCTGCTGAACGATGCGCCAGGTGAGCGGCTTGAACCGGCACTGGCCGCCGGAATCTGGCAGGGTTGCCGTGAGCAGACCTTGGGCTTTTTTGCCTACCCTTCGGACCCGGAGTCTGGCCTGTGGCGGTTGTCGGTGGCCCCCACCACCCCGGCATGGAATCTGGCCTGGCCGACCGTCGTCGAGTGGCACGGCGCCCTGCGCTGGGTGTGGGCGCCTCTGGCGGCGGGTGAATCGCTGCGCCAGCTGGCCCGTCAGGCCGGTGGTCACGCCACCCTGTTTCGTCCCCCGGCTCACCACCCGGTGGTGACGGACCGCCACACCCCGCCGGCGGCCCCGCTGCTGGCGATTCACCAGCGCCTCAAGGCGGCCTTCGACCCTGACAACGTCTTCCTGCCAGGCCCGTGGGGCCAAGGGCATTGAGCGCCGGAGACGCACCATGCAAACCCAACTCTCGCCCGAATTCGCGGGCACTCCCGACGGCCGCGCCGCCGAGGCGATCCTGCGCAAGTGCGTGCACTGCGGTTTCTGCACCGCCACCTGCCCGACCTACCAGCTGCTCGGCGACGAACTTGATGGCCCGCGCGGACGCATCTACCTGATCAAGCAGGTGCTCGAAGGCGCGGAGCCCACGCGCAAGACACAGCAGCATCTGGACCGCTGTCTGACCTGTCGCAATTGCGAATCGACCTGCCCGAGCGGTGTGGAGTACGGCCACCTGGTGGACATCGGCCGCAAGGTGGTGGACGCCAAGGTGGAGCGCCCGGTGCCCGAGCGGGCCCTGCGCTGGCTGCTCAAGGAAGGGTTGCCTTCCCCGCTGTTCGGACCCGCGATGAAACTCGGGCAAAGCGTGCGGGCACTGCTGCCGTCCGCCTTGCGCCACAAGGTTCCGCCGCGGCAGTCGGCCGGCGCATGGCCCAGCCAGACCCACGCCCGCCGGGTGCTGATGCTGGAGGGCTGCGTCCAGCCGGCGATGATGCCCAACATCAACACGGCCACCGCGCGCGTGCTGGACGCAGCGGGGCTGCAGGTGGTTCGGGTGCCGCAGGCGGGTTGCTGCGGGGCGGTGAGGTTTCACCTCAACGACCAGAGTGGCGGCTTGACACAGATGCGCGCCAACATCGATGCTTGGTGGCCCTGGCTCCGGCCCGATGCCCCGGAGCCCGTGGAAGCGATCGTGATGAACGCCTCGGGTTGTGGCGTCACGGTCAAGGAATACGGGCATCTGCTGCAGCACGATCCCGCCTATGCCGACAAGGCGCGCCGTGTCAGCGACCTCACGCGGGATCTGAGCGAGCTTCTGCCGGAGATCGCGCCGAGGCTGCGCGAACGGCTCGCCGATTTCGGTCGCAGGCCGGGCCGCCTGGCCTTCCATCCCCCCTGTACGCTGCAGCATGGCCAGAAGCTGCGCGGCGGTGTGGAGCAATGGCTGGGTGAACTGGGCTTCGAGGTCCAGACCGCCCGCAACGAGGCCCACCTGTGCTGCGGCTCGGCGGGCACGTATTCGGTGCTCAACCCGGGGCTGTCGCAACAGCTTCGGGACCGCAAGCTGGGGCACCTGGGCGAACTTGAAGCGGAGGTCATCGTCTCGGCAAACATCGGGTGCATCACCCATCTGCAGTCGGGCACGGCGACACCGGTCAAGCACTGGATCGAAGTCCTCGACGAGGTGCTTGAGCCGGCGCCCGCCCCCCAGGGCTGAACCTCGGGCTGGCCTCGATCACGCCGGCGGTCCAGAGGATCGGCACGGCCCGGGCGTTCCAGGTGAACCAAGCGATGGGCGCCTTCGCAGTCCGGCCACAGCAGAAACGGCGCTTCATGCCCATGATTTCCGGTGCTGGGTGGCGTTGAGCAGGCGGTTTTGTGCAACAGTTCGTCTGGTCACCGACACCATCCGCCATCATGCCCCGCCCCATCCTCGCCACCGTCCATCCTGCCTCCCTGCGCCACAACCTTGTACGAGCACGCCGTGCTGCCGGCGATGCCCGGGTGTGGGCGGTCGTCAAGGCCAACGCCTATGGGCATGGGGTGGAGCGGGTGTTCGATGCCCTGCGCGCGGCCGACGGCTTCGCCCTCCTCGACATCGCCGAGGCACAGCGCCTGCGCGACCTCGACTGGCGCGGCCCCATCCTGCTGCTGGAAGGCACGTTCGAGCCGCGCGACCTGGAACTGTGTTCGCGCCTGAACCTGTGGCACGTGGTGCACCGCGAAGACCAGATCGACTGGCTGGCCGCCCACAAGACGCACCTGCCGCACCGCGTGTTCCTCAAGATGAATTCCGGCATGAACCGACTGGGCTTCCGCCCGGAGGCGTTCCGCGCCGCCTGGACGCGACTCAACGCCCTGCCCCAGGTCGAGGAAATCACGCTGATGACGCATTTCAGCGATGCCGACAGCCTGCGCCTGGGGCGCGAAGGCGTGCTGCATCAGGTGGAGGCGTTCGTGCGCGCCACCCACGACCTGCCGGGCGAGCGCAGCCTATGCAACAGCGCCGCCACGTTGCGGCACGCTCTGGCCCTGCGCCTGGGAGACGACGCAGCCGCACCCGCCCTGGCGGCCGACTGGGTGCGCGCCGGCATCGCGCTTTACGGGAGTGCGCCCGATCACCCGGCTCACTCTGCCACGGAGTGGGCGCTGCAGCCCACGCTCACCTTGTCGAGCGAGCTGATCGCGGTACAGGACGTGCCCGCTGGCGAGACCGTCGGCTACGGGTCCGCCTACACCGCCGCCACCGACATGCGCGTCGGCATCGTGGCTTGCGGCTATGCGGACGGCTACCCGCGCCACGCCCCCGGCGACAACACCTTCGGCGCACCC
>JAUVXK010000043.1 GCA_030603635.1 Burkholderiales bacterium
GACCAACAACGACCTGGGGGCGGCTCCACTTCTTCACCTGAGGGCAGCATGATTTTGTACTGCTGATCTACTCGCTTGGTCGGATCTGGATTTTGAGCGGTTATATCTGTCGAGGTCCAAGGCCCGTTAGGATCGCCGTCAGGGTTATCAAACTCACCTTCCTGATCTTCTGTCCGAGCAAGCCGGGATAGCGAGAGGTCAGCCTTGCTTTTGGCGTAAACAAAAATGGTGTCGTATGCAGGACCAAGTTTTTTCCGCGCCTCAGGAGACGTACGCTTTTGCCAAGCAATAGAGGCTATGAACGAGTCTTGACCGAAGATCTCGTCCATCATCATTCGCAAGTTATGGGATTCGTTGTGATCGATACTGACGAAAATGGCACCGGTCTCTGCTAGCAGTTCATGCAGTAGCCGAAGACGCGGCCACATCATGGCGCACCACTTGTCATGGCGAAGGCCGTCCTCAATGCCGATGGGGTTGGACCTCAACCACTCCTGCATCATGGGACTGTTCACGTTGTCGTTGTAGCACCAGCCTTCGTTGCCCGTGTTGTAGGGCGGGTCGATGAACACGCAGTCCACCTTGCCGGCATACATGGGCAGCAAGGACTTCAAAGCGTGCAGGTTGTCGCCATGGATCACCAGGTTGCCATCCAGACGCGGCGTGCCGATGGACTTGGCCGCGTCGGGCACCAACGGACGGTGCGGCACCGCCAGATGGTGGTTGAAGACAAACTCCTTGCCCTTGAAGTTGAGTTCTGACATGCGGGTCCCTGACTGGCTGCGCCAGTGTTGTGAAAACCGTCATGATATGCGGCCTCTGGCCCCACAAAAAAACCTAGCGGCTCTGGCTACCGAGAGTGATGAATCTCGACAGTGCAGTGGGCCAGTTCCTCGTGGACAGCCAATGCCTCGCGCACCTTGGTCGGGGTCAGTCCAGGGTCAGCGCAAACAAGGGTGAGCGTACAGGCATACGCATCGCGTGCCACACGCCACACATGAAGATCGACCAGTTCCACCTGGGCCGATGTGTCCAATCCTGAAACCACCTCCCGGATTTCCTTAACCACGGGGGGGTCCATCTCGCGGTCTAGCAGGACCCGACTGGTTTCAGCAATCAGCCCTCTGGCCCAGTTGGCCACCAGCGCGGCCCCGACCAGGCCCATTGCCGGGTCGAGCCACACCCATCCCCAAATCCAGCCACCGACCAAGGCCACAATGGCTAGCACAGAAGTCAGTGCGTCGGCCAACACATGCAGGTAGGCCGAACGGAGGTTCAGGTCGTCGTGATGGTGCTCATGGCCACCATGCCCGTGATGGTGGGTGTGACCATGACCATGGTGGTGGACTTTTCCCAGAATGACGGCACACACCACGTTGACCAGCAACCCGAGGACGGCCACGCCGATGGCCTCCCGGAACTGGATGGTCTGAGGGTCGAACAGGCGTTGAACAGACGCCGCCGCCATGAGGGCCGCGACACCCAGCAGGAACAGAGCACTGGCAAACCCACCCAGCACCTCGATTTTCCAGGTGCCGAAGGCAAAGCGGGGATCGTGCTTCAACCGGCGTGAAGCCGCATACGCCAGCGCGCTCACCCCAATGGCGGCAGCATGGGAACTCATGTGCCAGCCATCGGCCAGCAAAGCCATGGAGCCGAACCACCACCCGGCCGTGATTTCGATGACCATGGCCACCAGCGTGATCCACAACACCGCTCGGGTACCACGCTCGGCGGCATCGTTATGCCGGTGAAAGTCGTGGTCGTGCTGCCACGGACGTGTCAGGCTGCTCATAGGTATTTCGTGATCTGGCGGAACTCGTCCAGCGAACCGGGCTGCGTTTGCCCATCGGCGTCCACCATGTGGCTGAGGCAATGGTCGAGGTGGTCCTGGATTAGCGTCTTCTTGGCCTGGGTGATGGCCTTTTCCACCGCTTGGAGTTGCTGGGCCACGTCCAGGCAGGGCTTGCCCTGTTCCAGCATCTGAACCACGCTGGCCAGATGCCCGCCCGCGCGGCGCAGGCGTTTGATGATGGCAGGGTGGGTATCGTGCGTGTGCTGCATGTCTCTGGCCGAACGGGTGTTGATGCGAAAGCCCATCATATCCTCCCCAGGGGGATATAATCAAGCCACAACGCTGAACCGCCCATCGCCATGACCCATCTCATGAGACTCGCTCACACTCACCAAGTGATGTTGAGTGCTGTCGTCTCGCTGGTGATTCTGCTGGCTGCACTCATGACTCCTTGGGGGTTGGTGACATCCCATGGCTCGGCCGCTTTGGAGCATGCCGCTCAATGGACCCATTCAGACGACCATGGCCATAGCCATGATGATGACGACAGGGTGCAGGGTGGGCATCCCCATCACTCGCATGACCATGTGCATGAGACGGCCAATGCGCTGCCTGTGGTGCTGCACGGCATCGAAACCTTTGAGCCTGTCTGGCTGACGCATGCCTCCGTTTCGACTCCCTACCCTTTGGTGAAAGCCCCTGAGCGTCCGCCCAAAGTCTGAGGTCTTTGGGAATCGGGGGCCGACGCCTTGCGGCGTCGGTCAAGTTTCAATGACCATTGGAGTTTGAATGCTCAGTCTTCGTTTTTTCAGGTGGTGGGGCGTGCCATGGGCACGGCCACGCCTCTTCTGGCTGGCCATGGGCCTTGTGGCTCTGGCCGTCCTCTTTCCGATCAACGATGCATACGCCCATGCGGTAACACAAGGCGATAAAGGGTACATCCAGGAAATATCCGGGGTGCATCTGCTGCCGTTTGCGTACCTGGGTGCCAAACACATGATGACGGGGTACGACCACATCCTGTTCCTGTTCGGGGTGATCTTCTTCCTGTACAAGGTCAGGGACATCGCGATCTATGTCAGCCTGTTTGCCATCGGGCACTCCACCACCATGGTGCTGGGGGTGTACTTCAATATCGGCATCAGCAGTTACATCATCGACGCCATCATCGGTCTGTCGGTGGTGTACAAGGCTCTGGACAACTTGGGAGCCTTCCAACGCTGGTTCGGGGTACAGCCTGATACCAAGGCGGCCACGCTGATATTCGGGCTGATCCACGGCTTCGGCCTGGCCAGCAGGGTGCAGGAATATGAAATCTCGCCCGATGGGCTGGTGCCCAACCTGCTGGCCTTCAACGTGGGGGTGGAAATCGGGCAGTTGCTGGCCCTGGCCGTCATCCTCATCGGCATGAGTTACTGGCGGCGCACGGCGGGTTTCTTCCGCCACGCCTACACCGCTAACGTGGTCATGATGTCCGCTGGGTTCATCCTGGTGGGCATGCAAGTGACCGGCTACATCGTGTCTCAATGATTTGTGAATCCATCACCATGTACAACACCGACATACCCAACCGGGCCGAGTTGCCCACCACCCGCCAACTGATCCGCTCGACCCTCATCGCCGCCGTTGCTGCGCTCGTACTGCTTTTTACCGTGGTTCTACCATCCGAATACGGGGTGGACCCCACTGGCGTCGGCCGCATGCTGGGCCTGACCGAGATGGGCGAGATCAAGACCCGCTTGGCCGAGGAAGCCGAAGCCGATGCGGCCGCCACCCAGGCGGCGCACTCGGCGCCTGTAACGGCTGCGGCGCTCGAACCTGTCCCGGCACAGACCGCCGTACCAGCCCCCACACCAACCGCAGCCGCCTCGACGCCAGCCACTCCCTCATTGGGGTCTACCGAATGGCGGGACGAGATCACCTTTGTGCTGACTCCCGGCCAAGGCACCGAGATCAAGTTGCGAATGAACCAAGGCGACAAGGCCCTCTATTCGTGGACGGTACAGGGTGGGGTGGTGAACTTCGACACCCATGGGGATGCAATCGGGCGCTCCATCAGTTACGAGAAGGGGCGCGGCGTACCTGCGGACGAGGGCGAACTGGTGGCCGCCTTCACCGGCAACCACGGCTGGTTCTGGCGTAACCGGGGAGAGGCCGATGTCACGGTCGTACTCAGAACCGGTGGGGTTTACAGCGACATCAAGCGCGTCAAGTAACCCCCATCAGGGATTCGGCCACGCTACACAGAGCCAAAGGACAGTAAATAGGCTGTGTGCTTTCGAATCCGACCTGATATCGGTTTGATATCACCCTCAAACCTTGGTTCGTAATGCTTCACCCCCCGTACGTCGGGTGTTTTTTGCGGGGGCGGGGGACCGACACCATCCAGGGGTCGGGGCCTCGTCCCCGAACATGGACAGTCTTGTACTGTCCTATTCGTTCTTAAAGCGCGAACACCAACCCGCTGTCATCGTTGATTTCTGAGGGTTTCGGCTGATCGGTGGTGGCCGTTACAGCGGGTTGCGTGGCCGTGATAGCGGCCTGGGTGGGCGTGTCAGCGGCAACGGTGGGGGTTTCAGCCACTAGCAGGCTCTTGGCCTCGGTGCTGATCTGCGTGCCAATGAACAGCGGCTTGCGCACCATCACCTGCTCGCCGTTAGCGGTAGGACTGCACACCCAGCCAGACAGTGCCGCCACTTCTCCCAGCGCTTTGCGCAAGGTCCGGCGGCGGTCTTTCAGTACGTCCTTGCTTGCTGGGTAGTCTCCCCAGACTTTGGGGATCAGTGTTTCAAGGGATACCCGCTTGGCTTCGACCGGTGAGGCCCATGCGGACAACCACGAATGCAGGGCCTTCGCGGGCTTGCTGCCCAGTTGCCGGTGCTCGCGCATGTTGACCCATGCCACGCCCGTGCGCTTGTATGCTGCATAGGCAGACTCTCCGTGCAGCACGATGCGAACATCATCGTCGCCGCACAGGAAGCCCAGGAACTGACTTTGCCCTTGATGGGGTTCGTTGCTCTGTGGCTGAACGTCCAATCGCTGGCGGTGCATGGTGGCTGCGGCCAAGCGGTTGAGCGATGCCAAAACGCTTTGCGCATTGGTGCCTGTGCGGGTCAAGCCGATGCCATGGGCCAAATCTGACAACTTGATGCGGATGACCAGCAATCCGCTCTCGGCCCACAAGCCGGCGGCCCCCAAAGCCTGTCGATAAGCAGGATACCTGGGGTGGTCGGGGGGCAGGAGGGTGTAGTTTTCAGAGCCGATGCGCTGGCACAGGTGGAAATACACAGCCTGGTCAACGATGTTCAGCGGCTGAGGGCTGCGCAGGGTGTATCGGAGCGGCCTCCCCATGACCTTGGCCTCGTAGGTCAGGTTCAGCGGGGTCGGTGCAGCGCCGTTCTGCGTCGGCCGGAAAAGGCCTGTGCAAAAGATGGCAGCAGGCCATACTGGGGCGTGGTCCATGTAGTCCACGGCGTAGCGGTCTGAGGTTTTGGCGAGCCTGCGCTGAGGGTTGGCGGGCTTGGAATTGCGCGGCGCTGTGGCCGCCTTGGGCTGGGTCATGTTGGATCTCCTTTTGTGCGATCCAAGGTAGCAAGCCAGTGGGCGTTCTAGCAAGTGAATCTTCAAACCAGCCTGCTCACCTCGAGCCCGAACCAAGATGAAAAAGCCCCTGCCATAGGTGGCAGAGGCATAGGCTAAAACACAGTCATCCTCAGCGGAACAAGTCCATCTGACCGGGATAACTGCGGCAGTGTTCGCGAACGTGTTCCAGCCGGCCAAACCGCCAGCGAACGTACGGGCAAACATGCACAGCCTTAGGGTACATGCAAAGCATATGCGTATCCTTAGGGTTGTTTGAGGGCAAATCTTGTCCCACACCCCAAAGAGTCTTAAACTCCCGGTGTTCTTCCTTTGAACTGGTGTTGGTGGCGTAAGCCCTAATCTGACGCCAAAAACGCCTCACTGCCTGGTACGCGTGGGGCGTTTTACTTTCCGCCCTACTATGCGGAAGTGGATCCTCCTTGCGCTTTTTTGAGATGAATAGCAATCTCGTCGCCACTTGGATCTTGATAGATCATCTTAAAAATGCTCGATGCCATGGTGAGCCAGTTCGCCCGGTCCTGACTAGGCCACTCGGTACCCGTTTTGGGAATAGTCAGCAGAAGACCATGGATCAATGGGTGCAGCGCCCCCGAACCAACCACATCACCATTACTTGGCTGATCAGACTTACTGTCCAAGACCTTTTCAGGTGCCTGGTCTCTTGCAGGAGCAACTTCTTGGCGAATCGTCGGCTTTACCAGTCGGTCAGCCGATACATCGAAAAACCCCGCTTGTTTGGCGCTTCTAAGTAGGACTTGCCGGGCCTTCTCCTTGACCTTCGAACCTACACCAGCCGACTCGATAGACTTCTCAAGCCCAGCCTGAGGAGGTAGCAAACTACCCTTGAACTGGTCATATATTTTTTGGTATAGAGGAACCGATAAAAATGCATCAACCCGAGCGGCCCGTTCTGTTTGCGGATCTATAAGTTGACGGCCAAGGTCCGTCAGCGAGATCCTTCCACCACGCTCGTAAGTAATCAGTCCGTATGTCTTCGCGCCGTTCACCCTGAGCCGAAAGCCTCCACCTTTGGCTTCCGCGTTCAAGTGGGCAGCCAACTCATCGAACTCGCACGCAGTACCCCCGGCGTTGTGAACTCCCCTAACAACTTCAACCGCGTTATCAAGGTCGGTGTATGGAAACTCGATAGTTGACCGCTCCCTCTCCACCGGAGTGCCGGGCTCTATCTGCTTGCTTTCGACAGTGTTTTCCATAGTCACATCCTTTTGGATCAGGTTCGGGTTGGATGCATTCTAGCCAAAAAAGAAACTTTCGCAATAGTTCTGAGGCTAGATTTTAGGCCAATAGTCAAACAAAGGCGTTGCGAAGTACAACATGACGTTTTGACCAAGCACGTGTAATGCCGTTTTTGAAGGCCGCCCTGCCCCAGAGGCGTGCTGTACGACTCAGAAGGGGCGAACAGACGACAGCAAGCACGAACGTCAGCCAATAAGGTCACAGCCTTGCCGCTTGCTCATATTCGCAGATCGTTCTTCCACAGAGGTGATGCCTGCTGCCTGATTTCAGGCATTGACCCAAAGGTGGCTTTTTGGGATAATACAGGGATGCATTTTTCGCACATCCCCGCTTACCACAGCACCTCTCAGCAGCCCCGCGCTGCGTCGATACGTCCGCGCTAAGCGGGCGATCACCCTCTCTCTTTCGCCCGCTTCAAAACCTGCCTTGGCCGAGTGGTTCGGCCTGGGCTTTAACCGTTTTTGGAGCGTTCATGTCCCGTGTTTCCGTTGCTCAGAAGAGCACCCCCTTTTCCGTTGCCCCCGCCCTGTCGCCGCTTGGCGGCACCCCCGCACCTCGCCGCCGTTCAGTGGCGGCCAATGCCGCGCAGTTGGACCCATTTGCTTTGCAGATCGACGCCTGCGCGGAAGCCTTCCCGCCGATGCAGGTCGATGAGTTTGAAGCGCTGAAAGTCAGCATCGCCCGCAACGGCGTGCTCGAACCGATCCTGGTCTGGCAAGGCCGTGTCATGGATGGCCGCCACCGGCTGAAAGCGTGCAAGGCTCTGGGTATTGCCCCGATGATCAAAGTGTTGGACGGCACGTATGAAGAGGCGAAGTCAGAGGTGTTTTCGACGAACATCAACCGCCGCCACCTGGGTATCGGGCAGCGTGCCATCCTTGCTGCGCAGTTGGCGACGCGCAAGCCTGGGCAGACCAAGGCAACGAAAGCCATCGAGCCGGTGCTGTCGCAAGAGGACGCCGCACGTTTGTTTGCCGTGGGCCGTGATTCGGTGCAGAAAGCGTGCCGCCTGATTGCCCATGGGGATACGGCGCTGCTGGACCAAGTGCATGCGGGCACCATGAGCCTGAACGAAGCCATCACCACCGTCACCACGGGCAAGACTGGGCTGTTGGCGAAACTCACCCCAGAAGAGCGCCAGGTCCGACGCCAGGCTGCGGCGGTCAATGAACGGCTGGGGCTTGAATCCCGCGCCAAGCGGTTGCGCATGCAGGCAGAAGTGAGCGCCAAGAACCAGGCGCTGCCTGTGGGCCAGGCGCGGTACTCGGTCCTGCTGGCAGACCCACCTTGGGACTATGGCATGCCCAATGACCGCGCCCCTTCTCGCGTGATCCCGCACGAGCAGTACCCCACCATGACCACTGATGCCATCTGTGGTTTGGGGGTGGAGAGCATGGCGACGGACGATTCCATGCTGTACCTGTGGTGCCCTGCTACCTTGTTGCCCGATGGGTTGCGGGTGATGCAGGCCTGGGGCTTTAAGTACCTAACGAACTGGGTATGGCACAAGACCGGCAGCAAGTTGAACTGTGGGGGTGGCACTGCCATGGTCCACCACGAGTTGCTGTTGGTGGGCAAGCGCGGCAAGGGGCTGACGATTGCGGACAAGAAACTGCGCAAGCCATCCGTGCTCACGGGGCCAGTGGCGAAGCACAGCGCCAAACCGGGGTTGTTTCACGAGCAGATTGAAACGCTGTACCCTAATGTGAGTAAGGTCGAGTTGTTCAGCCGAGCCGCCCGGCCAGGGTGGACCGCCTGGGGGAACCAGGCGTAGCAGAGGCGGGCACTGTGGTCAGGGCGAATCCCGGATATCAAAGCAAGCCGCCCAAGTCCTCCCCAGAGATTTCAATGGCGTGCAGCCCCTTCAACTTTTCCTGCTCTCGCAGGTAATCGCGGTAGCGTTTGCGCTGGCCTTCGGGCGGTTGCTTGTAGGGCGTGAATCGGATGCCTGGAAAATCCAGACGTAGCACCAGACGCTCCTTCACCTCGTAGGGCATTTCCCCCGTGTAGACACCGATATGGACATCATCGCCTCGGTGCATTTTTCGGGTGAACTCTGAGGCAATCGAGTGTCCCACAATCTGGCGCAGCACCAGGCCCTCAGGGTAGTTCTCAATGTTTTCTTCCTTCTTCATCTTGGCGCTGCCGATAATCGCCTCGCGCATTTTGGTGATGAAGGTGTAACGGAAAGAGTGGAAGACCTTGGACTCGTCTTTAATACCCGCAAACTCGCGGATATCGTTGCTGAAAAAATCGCCGGGAACTTTGCCCCACCCATCTTTCTGGGCGGGCTTCAAGTCCCACAGGCTCACATCGCCGAGTTTCTTGCGCTTCTTCCAGTAGTCGATCAAGCCCATATTCACCAGTTTGGGATGCATGGGGATGGACCGACGAGCATTCTTGTTTTTTAGGCTCTTGGCTTCCCCGTCCTCTGCGGCGTCGTCATCGTCGATGGGGTCGTCGTTGAACGATATCAGCCACTTGTCCTTGTCGTGCTCGGTGATATCGCTGGTGCGCAACTGGGAAATCTCGGACAAGCGGGCACCAGTGAACAATCCAACCAGAGACACCCAGTATTGGTGTGGCTTGTTGTACCAATGACCCCGGAAGTATTCGCACTCGAATATCGCTTTGAGGTCGTCGTCTGAAAAGGGTTTGCGGACTTTGCGCTGACTTTTCCCAAGGGTGTCCAATAAACCTTCCACCTTGCGGTCCAGCCGGTCGCTCACGGCTTCCAGGTTGCCGCAGTATTTGATGAACCGCACAAGGCTGCGCCCATACTGGTACACCGTTTCCAGACTGAGGCAAGGCACCGTCTTGCCGTTGTGCTTGATTTTGCCCTTTTGAGCCTGAACTGTTTCGATCACCTCTTTGACCGACATGCCCGGCAGGATGTTGAGCATGTCCCGCTTCTGGGGATAGAACCGCAGACCATTGAGGTAGGACAGGATTTCCTCGGTGGTGAGCGTTCCGACGGGCTTGCCCTCGAAATAGGAGGCCAGTGGTCGCAGGCGGACTTCTTCCTCGCGCAGCGTGTTTTTGCTGCGGTTATTGGCGGCGAGCGTCGCACCATACTGAGCCAAATACTGCTCTACCATGGACGCCACGGACTTGTTGGCATGCTCGCTCAGATTGCTACCAGCATGGGCATAGTTGGCAACAGGCACGGCGCTGAGGGATTTCAGCAAGTTCTCGACGGTGGATTCTTCTTCCGGCTTCACCTCGGTGAACTTCACCTGCGCTCCTCCCGGCAGCGTGATTTCCGTGTTGAACTTGGATGCCCCAGGGGGCGGTGCTTTGAATGTCGCCATGATCCCTCGCAGTCGTGTAGTGATATCAAGGTCAGAGCATAGCGCAGGCGATTGCACCCACTGCTCGAAAAGGACACGCGCCAAGCGCGAGCGCTGGGCAGCGTCCCTAGGGTCTTTGGTGTGGGTGGACACCCGTATCTCGCGGGTGCTTCGCTGGGTCTGCTCGTGCAGCGACTTCGGCAAAATGAACCGCAGGTAGTACACCCCGTTGCGGCTTTGGATGAGGTATGCAGGCAGTTTCATGTGGTCCTCGATGTGTTACCGAGTGGCACCCCTGCCTGTGATTTGCCTGCTTTCTAGGGCTTCGGAAAGGAAAAAGCCCTTGATAAATCAAGGGCTTATCCATATAGGTGGTGGAGCTGGGGGGACTCGAACCCCCGTCCGCAAGCCTTCTTCGCGCAGTTCTACATGTGTAGTCGTCTGATTTGATCTCACCGAGCTTGCCGCGCAGCGACACGCTGCAGGCCCGGCCAGCAACCTTGGATCTCACCGCCGAACAAGTTGCCCGCCCGACAGCCAGCCTATGTGAATTCCCTCGCAGTCAGGACGGCTTTGCAGCCACCCTCACCCAGCCCATGGGCCAACTGTTGCGAGGCTCGCCGGATTAGGCGGCGAGTGCGAAACGTTCGTCGTTTGCAGTTACTTTTTTTCTGCGGTTTTACGAGGTGACAGAACCTCGACATGCCCTGCTGCGTGTCCGAACCCACGTCGAAACCAATGCAGCCCCTGATGGCTCTTAGTTTACGCCAAGTCCAGAAAGTTCAAGAGCGCCATTGGCGTTTCGATGATGGCATCGGCTCCCCACTGACGGGCATCGGTGTTCAGGCCCAGGTAACCGTAGAGCGCGGCCACCGTCGGCATGCCGGCTGCCTTCCCAGCGACGATGTCCCGGTGGTCATCGCCCACGTAGACACAACGGTCCGGTGGCAGACCCAGCCGGCGGGCCGCTTCCAGCAGGGGAGCAGGGTGCGGTTTGGGATGGGGCGTGGTGTCGCCGCCCACCACCGTGGACGATCGGGCAAAAAGGGGCATGCCGGCGGTCAGCGGCAAGGCAAAGCGTTCCATCTTGTTGGTGACGACCCCCCAGGCAAGACCCCTTTGTTCCAGCACATCCAGCATGTCAGCGACTTCGTCGAAAGGGCGGGTCCGTTGGGTCATGCAGGCCTCGTAGCGGTCGAAGAACTCCTGCTTGAGCGCCTCAAACGCCGGATGATCCGGGCCATGCCCAAACGCCATCTGGATCATGCCCCGCGCACCGGCCCCGGCCAAGGGCCGGTAACTCTCCAGGGGCAGGGACGGCAGACCCCGCGCGACCCGCATCTGGTCAGCCGCGTAGCCGAGGTCGGGGGCACTGTCCACGAGCGTGCCGTCCAGATCGAACAGCACGGCTTGCACACCGGAAAATCTCATGCCAGCACCCGCTGTGTGGCCAGCAGGTAATTCACGCTGGTGTCGCCGCTGAGCCAGTAACGACGCGTCAATGGGTTGTATTCCATGCCTCGCGTGGCCTGCAATTGCAGCCCCGTGGCGCGGCAATGGCCAGCCAGTTCGCTGGGCTTGATGAATTTGGCGTATTCGTGGGTACCCTTGGGGAGCAGTTGCAGAACGTACTCCGCTCCCACGATGGCAAAGAGGAACGACTTGGGGTTGCGGTTGATGGTGGAGAAGAACACCCAGCCCCCGGGCTTCACCAAGCGAGCACACGCGCGAACCACAGACGACGGGTCCGGCACGTGCTCCAGCATTTCCATGCAGGTAACCACGTCGAACCGTTCGGGTTGTTCCTCGGCCAGTTGCTCCGCACTGACCTCCCGGTACTGTACGCGGGGGGTTTCGGCCTCCAGGGCATGGAGTTGAGCCACCTTGAGGGCCTTGCCCGCCAGGTCGATGCCGAGCACGTTGGCGCCTTTTCTGGCCATGGCGTCCGCCAGAATGCCTCCCCCACAGCCGACATCCAGCACCTCCCTGCCCTCCAGCGGGGCCAGGCGGTCGATCCACTCCAGGCGCAACGGGTTGATCTGGTGCAAGGGGCGGAACTCGCTTTCCGGGTCCCACCAGCGGTGCGCGAGCTCGGAGAATTTGGCCAGTTCGGCCGGGTCGGCATTGACGTTTTTGTCCATTTAGTCATTATCGCCTGAGGCGAAAGGGAACAAAAAAACCGCGCCTAAGCGCGGTTTTTGGGAGCCAGATGGCAAGAATCAGTTCGGGCGGGTGCCGACCACTTCGATTTCCACACGGCGGTTCTTGGCACGGCCTTCACGGGTGCTGTTGTCAGCCACCGGCTGGGACTCGCCCTTGCCTTCGGTGTAGATGCGGTTGGCGTCAATGCCCTTGCTCACCAGATAGGCCTTCACGGCTTCGGCACGGCGCTCGGACAGACGCTGGTTGTAGACGTCAGGACCAGTGGAGTCGGTGTGACCAACGGCAATGATCACTTCCAGGTTGATTCCCTTGACCTTCTCGACCAGATCGTCAAGACGGGCGCGGCCTTCGGGCTTGAGCACGGCGCGGTCAAAGTCGAAGAAGGCGTCGGCAGCGTAGGTCACCTTGGCAGCGGCAGCGACGGGCTCCGGAGCCGGGGCAGGAGCCGGTGCCGGCTGGGGCACGATGGCGCCGTCACAACCCTGAGCCGCAGTGGCCGGGGTCCAGCTGGCACTGCGCCAGCATTCGTTCACGCTGTTCTTCCACACGGTGCCGTCGGCGGCACGCCAGTTGTCGATGGTCTGGGCGCCTGCTGCGGAGGCCAGGGCGGCCGTGGCGAACAGAGCCGCAATCTTGTTCAAGTTCTTCATCGGAATCCTCATTGATTAGGTTGAAATAACAGAGAATCAACCGAAGCGTGGTCGCCTCTCCCGAACAGTTTCATTGTGCCATATTTGTTTCCATGCGGCACCGTGAACCTTCCAGGCATGTAACGGCTTGCAACTCGCACAATCATTTGTTGCCATGTAACAACAGCCTGTGCGGCCTCCACCCAATGCATGCGCTCCACATTCCAGCGCTACACAGACACATAAAATGGCGGATTGTTCCCGAACCACGCCGTCGCCCGTATGACTTCATTTGCCAAGGAAACCCTGCCCATCAGCCTCGAAGAGGAGATGCGCCGCAGCTACCTCGATTACGCGATGAGCGTGATCGTGGGCCGTGCCCTGCCCGACGCGCGTGACGGCCTCAAGCCCGTGCACCGTCGCGTGCTGTACGCGATGCACGAACTCAACAACGACTGGAACCGCCCGTACAAGAAGTCGGCGCGTATCGTGGGTGACGTCATCGGTAAATACCACCCGCACGGCGACTCTGCGGTGTACGACACCATCGTGCGCATGGCACAGGACTTTTCCCTGCGCCACATGCTGGTGGACGGCCAAGGCAACTTCGGCTCGGTGGACGGCGACAACGCCGCCGCCATGCGTTACACCGAAATTCGCCTGTCCAAGATCGCCCACGAGATGCTGGCCGACATCGACAAGGAAACGGTCGATTTCGGGCCCAACTACGACGGCAGCGAGTCCGAACCGCTGGTGCTGCCGGCCCGCCTGCCCAACCTGCTGATCAACGGCTCGGCCGGCATCGCGGTGGGCATGGCCACCAACATCCCGCCCCACAACCTCAACGAGGTGGTGGACGCCTGCCTGCACCTGCTCAAGCACCCGGAATCCACCATCGATGACCTGATGGAGATCATCCCGGCGCCCGACTTCCCCACGGCCGGCATCATCTACGGCATCAACGGCGTCAAGGACGGTTACCGCACTGGCCGTGGCCGTGTGGTCATGCGCGCCAAGTGCCATTTCGAGGACATCGACAAGGGCCAGCGCCAGGCCATCATCGTTGACGAGATCCCCTACCAGGTCAACAAAAAGAGCCTGCTGGAGCGCATTGCCGAGCTGGTGCACGAGAAGAAGCTCGAAGGGATCAGCCACATCCAGGACGAGTCCGACAAGTCGGGCATGCGGGTGGTGATCGAGCTCAAGCGCGGCGAGGTGCCCGAGGTCGTCCTCAACAACCTTTACAAACAGACACAACTTCAGGACACCTTCGGCATCAATATGGTGGCGTTGGTGGATGGCCAGCCCAAGCTGTGCAACCTGAAGGACCTGATCGACATCTTCCTGCAGCACCGCCGCGAGGTGGTGACTCGCCGCACGGTGTTCCAGCTGCGCAAGGCACGCGACCGTGGCCACGTGCTCGAAGGCCTGGCCGTGGCACTGGCCAACATCGACGAGTTCATCCGCATCATCCGCGAATCCCCTACCCCGCCGGTCGCCAAGGCCGAGCTGATGACACGCAGCTGGGACAGCGCGCTGGTGCGCGAGATGCTGACCCGTGCCAAGGCCGACGGCGGCGTCGTGAATGCCGACGACTACCGCCCTGAAGGCCTGGAGCGCGAGTTCGGCATGCAGGGCGATGGCCTGTACCGCCTGAGCGAAACCCAGGCTCAGGAAATCCTGCAGATGCGCCTGCAGCGCCTGACCGGCCTGGAGCAGGACAAGATCGTCGCCGAGTACAAAGAGGTGATGACCGAAATCGACGATCTGCTCGACATCCTGTCCAAGCCCGAACGGGTGTCCACCATCATCGGCGACGAACTGGTGGCCATCAAGACCGAGTTCGGCCAGACCAAGCTGGGCGCGCGCCGCAGCCTGATCGAGCACAGCGCACAGGACTTGTCCACCGAAGACCTGATCACCCCCACCGACATGGTGGTGACGCTGAGCCACAGCGGCTATATCAAGAGCCAGCCTCTGAGCGAATACCGCGCGCAAAAGCGTGGAGGACGCGGCAAGCAGGCCACGGCCACCAAGGAAGACGACTGGATCGACCAGCTCTTCATTGCCAACACGCACGACTGGATCCTGTGCTTCAGCAACCGGGGCCGCCTGTACTGGCTCAAGGTGTGGGAAGTGCCTTCCGGTTCGCGTGGCTCGCGCGGGCGCCCCATCGTCAACATGTTCCCGCTGCAGGAAGGCGAGAAGATCAACGTGGTGCTGCCGCTGACGGGCGAGTTCCGCAGCTTCCCAGAAGATCACTACGTCTTCATGGCCACCAGCATGGGCACAGTCAAGAAGACCTCGCTTGACCAGTTCAGCAACCCGCGCAAGGCCGGCATCATCGCGGTGGACCTGGACGAGGGCGACTACCTGATCGGCGCGGCACTCACCGACGGTGAGCACGACGTGATGCTGTTCAGCGACGGCGGCAAGGCGGTGCGTTTCGACGAAAACGACGTGCGCCCCATGGGCCGCAATGCGCGCGGTGTGCGCGGCATGATGCTGGAAGAAGGCCAGAGCGTGATTGCCATGCTGGTGGCCGAGGACGAGACGCAAAGCGTGCTCACCGCCACCGAAAATGGCTACGGCAAGCGCACGAGCATCACCGAATACACCCGCCATGGCCGGGGCACCAAGGGCATGATCGCCATCCAGCAGAGCGAGCGCAACGGCAAGGTGGTGGCCGCCACGCTGGTGCATGCCGACGACGAGATCATGCTCATCACCGACACCGGCGTGCTGGTTCGCACCCGGGTGAGCGAGATCCGTGAACTGGGCCGTGCGACACAGGGCGTGACGCTGATCAGCCTGGACGACGACGCCAAGCTCAGCGGGCTGCAGCGCATCGTGGAGAACGACGCCAATGCCGACGCAGAGGCCGAGAGCGGCCCGGAAAGCAGTGAAGACAACGGCGAAAGCCCTAGCGCCGAATGACCCGATGAGCCGCCCCTACAACTTCTCCGCCGGCCCGGCGGTCATGCCCGAAGCCGTGTTGCAGCAAGCGGCCGCTGAAATGCTGGACTGGCACGGCAGCGGCATGAGCGTGATGGAGATGAGCCACCGTGGCAAGGAGTTCATCGCCATCTGCGAACAGGCCGAATCCGACCTGCGTGAATTGCTGGCCGTGCCGCCCCACTTTCGGGTGCTGTTCATGCAAGGCGGCGGCCTGGCTGAAAACGCCATCGTGCCCATGAACCTGGCGGGGCTCAAGCCAGGCGGGATGATGGACTTCGTCGTCACGGGCGGCTGGAGCCAAAAATCGGCCAAGGAAGCCCAGAAATACGGCAACGCCTGCGTGGTGGCCAGTGGCGCCGACAGCGGGTTCACCGCCATTCCTGCAGCTTCCCGCTGGCAGCTGCGCGACGGAGCCAGTTATGTCCACCTTTGCAGCAACGAGACCATTCATGGCGTGGAATTCCACGAACTGCCCGACCTGAAGGCCTTGGGCAGCGACGCGCCGCTGGTGGTCGACTTTTCCTCCCATGTGCTGTCGCGTCCAGTGGACTGGTCGCGGGTGGGGCTGGCCTTCGGCGGCGCGCAGAAGAACATCGGCCCGGCGGGCGTCACGCTGGTCGTGGTGCGCGAAGACCTGCTGGGCCATGCCCTGCCCATCTGCCCCAGCGCGTTTGACTACCAAACCGTGGCCGACAACCGCTCCATGTACAACACGCCACCCACCTACGGCATCTACATGGCGGGCTTGACGTTCCAGTGGATCAAGGACCAGCGTGAAGGCGCACTGGCCGGCGTGGCCGCGATGGAGGCTCGCAACGTGGCCAAGGCGCAGCTTTTGTATGGCTTCATCGACCACTCACAGCTGTATGTCAACCGGGTGGACCCGTCCTGCCGCTCGCGCATGAACATCCCCTTCCAGCTGCGCGACGAATCCCGCAACGACGCCTTCCTGGCCGAGGCCAGGGCACGTGGGCTGCTGCAACTCAAGGGACACAAATCGGTGGGCGGCATGCGTGCCAGCCTCTACAACGCCATGCCTATCGAAGGGGTCCACGCCCTGGTGGATTTCATGCGCGATTTCGAACAGACCCTAGCCTGACGGCCCGTGGAGATCCCTAGAGATGACCGACCCCCAACCGGCCAAGGGCCCTGTGCAGAGCGAAGCCTTGGCCCCTTTGCGTGTGCAGATCGACGCCATTGACCAACAACTGTTGAGCCTGCTGAATCAGCGGGCCCGCGTGGCCGAGAAGGTCGGCGAGATCAAGCGGGCCGAAGGCTCCCCTTTTTTCCGGCCGGACCGCGTGGCCCAGGTCATCGAAAAGATCCAGAACGCCAACCAGGGGCCGTTGCTGAACCAGCATGTGGCCTCCATCTGGCGCGAGATCATGTCGGCCTGCCTGGCACTGGAGGCTCCGCAACGCGTGGCGGTGCTCGGACCCGAAGGCACCTTCACCGAACAGGCCGCCATTGAGTACTTTGGCAGTGCCGCCAACCTCATCTATTGCAGCAGCTTTGACGAGGTCTTCCACGCCACCGCAGCGGGCACCGCCCAGTTCGGCGTGGTGGGCATCGAGAACTCCACCGAAGGCGCGGTCGCACGCACGCTGGACCTGTTCCTGCGCTCTCCCGTGCACATGGTGGGGGAGGTCAGCCTGCTGGTGCGGCACAACCTGCTGCGGCAGGAAAACTCGCTCGACGGCGTGGACGTTGTGATGGCCCACCCCCAGGCCCTGGCTCAGTGCCAGGGCTGGCTGTCCACCCACCTGCCGAATGCCGAACGCCGCGCGGTCTCCAGCAACGCGGAAGGTGCACGGCTGGCGGCCCAGAACCCCGCCTGGGCCGCCATTGCCAGCGAACGGGCCGCCGCCCAGTTCGGACTGCACATCGTCTCGCATGCCATCCAGGACGAAGCCTACAACCGCACGCGCTTTGCCATCATCTGCCTGCCGCAGACCATGGCCATGCCACCTGCCAGCACCAGAGACTGCACCAGCCTGGTGGTGTCGGTACCCAACCGACCCGGCGCCGTGCATGACCTGCTCGTGCCGCTGAAGAACAACGGTGTGTCCATGACGCGCTTCGAATCCCGTCCCGCCAAATCCGGCCAGTGGGAGTACTACTTCTACATCGACATCGCCGGCCACCCCTCGCAGCCCCACGTGGCCGCCGCCCTGAGGGAATTGCAAGGGCTGTGCGCGTACTACAAGGTCCTCGGGGCCTACCCTGTGTCGGACTGAATGGTGGCCATGTTCGAACAGCTCGGACTGATCGGCTGCGGCCTCATGGGCGGTTCCTTCGCGCTCGCGCTCAAGCGGGCCGGACTCGTCCAGCGCGTGGTGGGCTACAGCAAATCGCCCAGCACCCTGGAACGCGCCCGCACACTGGGGGTGATCGACGTGGAGGCACCGTCGGCGCTGCTGGCGGTCTCTGGTGCCGACCTGGTGCTCATCGCCGTGCCCGTGGCCGCGACCGAGGACACCTTCAAGGCCATACGGCACCTCATCGGACCCGACACGCTGGTGATGGACGTTGGCTCGACCAAGGGCGACGTGGTGGCCGCTGCGCGCCGCTCGCTCAGGGAACACCTCGCCCAGTTCGTGCCTGCGCACCCGATCGCCGGCAAGGAGTCTGCGGGCGTAGAACATGCTGACGCGGGCCTGTACCAGGGCTGCCAGGTCATCCTGACACCTCTGCCCGAATCAACCCCTAGGCGGACCGCCACCGCCCGGCAGATCTGGACCGCACTCGGTGCCCAGGTTCGGGAAATGTCCCCAGAAGCGCACGATTCGGCGTACGCCACCGTGAGCCACCTGCCGCACCTCCTGGCGTTTGCCGCCATGAATGCCATCGGGCAGCAAAAACGCGCACAGGAATTCCTTGAGCTGGCAGGTCCCGGCTTTCGAGACTTCACCCGCATAGCCGCCAGCGACCCGAACGTGTGGCGCGACATCCTGCTGGCGAATCAGACCGAGGTGCTGACCCAAGCCCGCCACTTCCGGGGGGCACTGGACGCGCTGGAAGACGCGATGCAGCGACAGGACGCCATCGCCCTGCAGGCCTTGATTCGCCAGGCCAGTGACGCCCGTGCCCAGTGGCGGCTGGGGGGGCAGATCGACAAGCCCGACCCGACCGAATCCCCCTGACCCTCATGTACGCCACTCCGTTTCTGGACCTTCCTCCCCTGCGCAGCGCCGGAGGCATCGTCACCCTGCCCGGCTCCAAGAGCATCTCCAACCGGGTGCTGCTGCTGGCCGCGCTCAGCGACGGCGAAACCACGCTGCACGACCTGCTGGATTCCGACGACACCCGAGTGATGCTCGCCGCCCTGGAAACGCTGGGCTGCAGCGTCAGTCGACTGGGGGATCAGCGGGTGAAGGTGCGGGGCCTGGGTGGCGGACTTCCGGTACGCGACGCCCAGCTCTTCCTGGGCAATGCGGGCACCGCCATGCGCCCCCTGACGGCCGCGCTCGCCCTGCTCGCCTCCACCCACGGCGGAACGTTCGAACTGAGCGGCATCCCGCGGATGCACGAGCGCCCGATCGGTGATCTGGTGGATGCCCTGCGTCAGTTGGGTTGCCCCGTTGCCTGCCTGGGCAAGGAAGGGTACCCGCCCCTGCGCGTGGGCATGGGCGTGCCGGCTCCGCTGTTGTTGGAGGCGCCGATCCGCGTGCGTGGCGACGTGTCGAGCCAGTTCCTGACCGCCCTGCTGCTGGCCCTGCCCCTGGTTGCCACCCGGGACGTGGTGATCGAGGTGGTGGGCGAACTGATTTCCAAACCCTACATCGAAATCACGCTCTCGCTGTTGCAGCGCTTTGGCGTGGCTGTCCAGCGCGAAGGCTGGCAACGTTTCACCATTCCCGCCGGCAGCCGCTACCGCTCACCCGGCGACGTGCACGTGGAAGGCGATGCCTCCTCGGCAAGCTACTTCATCGCACTCGGGGCCATCGCGCCCGCGTCGGCGGGGCACGACGGCATCACCATCCAGGGCGTGGGCCTGTCTTCCATCCAGGGCGACATCCGCTTCGTGGAAGCCGCCCGTGCCATGGGTGCCGACGTGTCCGGCAGCGCCAACCAGCTCCGCATCCGCCGTGGCGCCTGGCCGTTGAAAGCCATTGATCTCGACTGCAACCACATCCCCGATGCGGCCATGACCCTCGCGGTGATGGCCCTCTACGCCGAAGGCACCACCACGCTGCGCAACATCGCGAGCTGGCGGGTCAAGGAAACCGACCGCATCGCCGCCATGGCCTGCGAACTGCGCAAACTCGGTGCCGCGGTGGAAGAAGGGGAAGATGTCATCCGCATCACCCCGCCGCAGACCTGGCGTCCGGCGTCCATCCACACCTACGACGATCACCGCGTCGCGATGTGCTTCTCACTGGCGGCCTTCAATCCGGCGCAACGGCCCCTGCGCATCGAGGACCCGAAGTGCGTCGCCAAGACCTTCCCGGACTACTTCGAGACGCTCTTCAGCGTCTGTGAAGCGCAGCCTGGCGAGATTCCGGTGATCTGCATCGATGGGCCCACCGCCTCCGGCAAAGGCACGCTGGCCATGGAGGTGGCCGCCGCCCTCGGCTATCACGTGCTGGACTCGGGCGTGTTGTACCGTTTGGTTGGGCTGGCGGCCGAACGCCGTGGCATTCCCACCGACCCAAACGCCCTCGCGCAGCCGGGTGTGGCCGAGCGCCTTGGTTCGCTGGCCGCTGCCCTGCCTGTACGTTTCGAGGCGGGCCGGGTCCTGCTCGATGGCGAAGACGTGACCGATGCGGTGCGCACCGAGTCCGCGGGCATGGCCGCGTCTCGGGTGTCCGCACTGCCCCAGGTGCGGCAGGCCCTGCTCGACCTGCAGCACCGATTCCGCACCCTGCCCGGCCTGGTGGCCGACGGGCGCGACATGGGGACCGTGATCTTCCCGGATGCTCCGCTCAAGGTGTTTCTCACCGCCAGCGCAGAGCAGCGTGCGCTGCGGCGCCATAACCAGTTGATTTCCAAAGGAATACCCGCTAGAATTGAAGACCTTTTGGCTGACCTCAGGGCTCGGGACGAACGCGACACGTCGCGCCGGGACGCGCCCTTGAAGCCGGCCGAAGACGCCTACCGGCTGGACAACTCCGAGCAGAGCATCGAGCAATCGGTGCAGCAGGTGTTGGCCTGGTGGCAGGCGGCCCGCCCCTTTGAGGGTGGCTGATTGATGTCCCCGCAAGGGGACGACGGCCCCGAAGGCCCCGCCGGATGTTCTGCCGTCCGCAGGCCCGAAGGTTCTCAACCTGCAACCCGCCTCACCGCCAGGTGACGCGCTTTTGTACATGCCACGTGCCTTCAACCGTTTCGCCGGGTGCGTGGCCTAGGAAACCACATGTCTGAATCTTTTGCCGCCCTGTTTGAAGAATCGCTGAAGCGCGCCGAAATGCGCCCGGGCGAGGTCATCACCGCCGAAGTCGTTCGCGTCGAGCACAACCACGTGGTCGTCAACGCCGGCCTGAAGTCCGAAGCCTACGTGCCCATCAGCGAATTCAAGAACGACCAGGGCGAACTCGAAGTCCAAGTCGGTGACTTCGTGTCCGTGGCCGTGGAAGCCGTGGAAAACGGCTACGGCGACACCATCCTGTCGCGCGACAAGGCCAAGCGACTG
This sequence comes from Burkholderiales bacterium, assembly GCA_030603635.1. Lineage (GTDB taxonomy): Bacteria > Pseudomonadota > Gammaproteobacteria > Burkholderiales > Burkholderiaceae_C > Tepidicella. The sequence continues at coordinate 21,328 of JAUVXK010000043.1, forward strand.
GCTTCCTGGATGGCCCTGGAAAAGGCCCTGGAATCCGGCGAATTCGTGACCGGCACCACCGGCATGAAGGTCAAGGGCGGCCTCAAGGTCATGGTCAACGGCATCAGCGCCTTCCTGCCGGGCTCGCTGGTGGACAGCCGTCCGACCAAGGA
>JAUVXK010000082.1 GCA_030603635.1 Burkholderiales bacterium
TGCAGCACGCCAGCCGTGTCATCGGGGATTGGATCGGCTTCTATAACCACCGGCGCCCTCACCAGGCGCTGAACATGAGGACCCCTGCTGAGGCTTATGCTTTAGCAGCCTGACCTGTGCAGATTCCGCTGGGTCAATACATGGGCACGCACAACCTGTTGCTCCGCCTCGGGCCGACCATGTTCCTGGAAGTGATCGCACCCAACCCGGCCGCACCGGCGCCGCCTCGGCCCCGCTGGTTTGCACTGGACTGCCTGCAGCCGGACTCGCCCCCGGCCCTCTCCACCTGGGTGGTGCGCACCACAGACATGCCTGCCAGCGTGGCAGCGGCCACCGAAGCCCTGGGCCGCGTGGAGCCCATGAGCCGGGGGGCGTTGAACTGGCTCATCACCATCCCCGAAGACGGCTCCGTGGCGCTCGACGGCGCGGGCCCGGCCCTGATTGAATGGCAGGCCGCCGTGCACCCTGCCTCGGGCCTGGAAGACCGTGGGCTGGCGCTGGAAAAATTGGAGATCATCCACCCGGAACCCGACCGCGTGGCCCGCCTGCTGGGCGCCCTGAAACTGGATGCGCCGGTATCCGTCAGGCACGCGCAAAGCGGTGAGTCGGCCCGCCTGGCGGCACACATCCGCACGCCTCAGGGCTTGTGCGTGCTGGGCGCATGAACCACCCCACCACAGGAGACGAACCCCATGAGCGGAGGCGACTGGAAAGACCTGTACCAGGCCGCGGTGGACGGCGACCTGGCCCTGCTGCGCTACCGCCTCAAGGAAGGCGTGAACCCCAATTACCAGCACCCCGAGGTGATGCGCACGCCACTGGTGGCCAGCATCGTTGCGGGCCACGCCGAGGTGGCTCGCCACCTGCTGGAGCATGGGGCCGATCCGAACTTGGCCTCGGAAATGGATAACATGACTCCCATGGAAGCGGCGCGGCACCACGGAAACGATGCCATCGCCCACCTGCTGCAAACCTACGGTGCCCAGGAGCTTCGCCGCTCGTGGTGGACGAATTGGTGGCGGCAACGGCTTTTTTAACCAGGAGACAACATATGTTCAGTCACGTGATGGTGGGAACCAACGACATCGAAGCATCCAAGCGCTTCTACGACGCCGTGCTCGGCGTGCTGGGCGTGGGCGAGGCCATACGCAACACGGCCGCCAGCGGCCACCAGCGGCTGTTCTACCGGCACGAGGGGGTGTCGTTTTCGGTGTCGCAACCCATCAACAACGAACCGGCCACCTGTGCCAACGGCAGCACCATCGGCTTCAAATGCAGTTCACCTGAACAGGTTCAGCAGTTCCACGATGTGGCCGTGGCCAACGGCGGCACGTCCATCGAATCCCCGCCCGGCCCCCGGCAAGGCCCCGCGGGCACGCTGTACCTCGCCTACGTGCGCGACCCCGACGGCAACAAGCTCTGCGCACTCCACCGTCCCAAGTAAACGACACCCCTCAGACCATGCGCCTGCTCCTTGCCATCTTTCTGCCCTGGCTCCAGTTCTTCACGATCGGCCGCCCGTTCGCCGGCATCATCTGCCTGATCCTGCAACTCACCCTCATTGGCTGGATTCCGGCCGCGTTGTGGTCGGTCTATGCCCTCAGCCAGTACAAGACCGACAGGAAAATCGAGCAGGCGCTGGGCAGAAAGCCCTGAGTTCGGCAGGTGGCGAGCTACACGGCCACCGTTTTCCAGCGCCCGCGCGAGAACAGCCACAGGGTGAACAGGCCCACGGCGGTTTCGGACACGAACACACCCCAGAACACACCGGAGTGTGACCACCCCAGTGGCAGCGCCAGCGCCCAGGCCAGCGGGATCTGGATCAGCCAGAAGAAGAACAGGTTGATCCAGGTCGGCGTCATGGTGTCGCCGGCACCGTTGAAGGCCTGCACCGCCACCATCCACCAGCCGTACACAAAGTACGAATACGCCAGGATGGACAGCCATTCGCCACCGATGGCGATGACGGTGGCGTCATCGGTAAAGAGGCCGATGATGGCGTCGTGCCAGAAGAAAAAGGCCACCGACACCGAAAGGGTGAACACCATGTTCATCCAGCCGATGCGCCACACGGCGGCTTCGGCGCGACCCGGCTGGCCTGCGCCCAGGTTCTGCCCCACCAGCGTAGCCGCCGCGTTCGACATGCCCCAGGCGGGCATGAGGGTGAACATCATGATGCGCATGGCAATGGTGGCGCCGGCCACCGCCTCGGTGGACACGCTGGCCAGGATGCGCATGAGGAAGATCCAGGCCATCATGGCCACGATCATCTGGCCGATACCGCCCAGGGAGGTGCGCGCGATCAGCAGCAAGGTGGCGCCATGCCAGCGCAGGCTGGCACGTACGATGCGCAGGTGTTCGCTACCGCGAAACAGAATCCACAACTGCATGAGCACACCCACACCGCGACCGACATTGGTGGCGATGGCGGCCCCTTCAATGCCCATGGCCGGAATCGGCCCCAGGCCGAAGATCAGGATGGGGTCGAGGACAATGTTGATCCCGTTGGCCACCCACAGCACCCGCATGGCGGTGGCCGCGTCGCCCGCACCGCGGAAGATGGCGTTGATCACAAAAAGCAGCAGAATCACCGCGTTGCCGCCCAGCATCCACTGGGTGTAACGGTAGCCGTGCTCGATGGCCCAGGCATCTGCGCCCATGAGCCGCAGCAGATCTTTCGCCCAGACGATGCCCCCCACGGCAAAAGGCAGCGACACCAGCACCCCCAGGGCGATGGCCTGCACGGCCGAAAGCGCGGCCTCCTCGCCCCGGGACTCCCCGATGCGCCGGGCCACGATGGCGGTGACCGCCAGCGACAGCCCCATGGCGATCGAATAGAGCAGGAACAGATAGGTTTCGGTGAGCCCCACGGTGGCCACCGCCGAGGCGCCGAGCTGGGCGACAAAGAAGATGTCCACCACCGCGAAGGTGGATTCGAGCACCAGCTCCAGCATCATGGGAATGGCGAGCAGGAACACCGCACGCTTGAGGGGAATGCGGGTGTAGTCGTCCTGAGTGCCGCGAAGGGCAGCGCGCAGGTCGGCCCAGAACGAGGGGGCGGGCGCGGCGGTGGGGTCGAGGGTGCTCATGGGGGCTTTGGGGCTCCATATCATAGGTGCAATAAACTGGTGCAGCACCTGCCATGAACCTGCCTTACCAGACCCTCGCCGACGTGGTGCTGTTGCTGCACCTGGGCGTGGTGCTGTTTGTGGTGCTGGGCCTGCCCATCATCGTCATAGGCAACCGGCTGCGCTGGTCCTGGGTGAACGCGCGGGGCTGGCGCCTGGCACACCTCGTGGCGATTGCGGTGGTGGCGCTGCAGGCCTGGTTCGACCGGTACTGCCCGCTCACAGTGATCGAGTCGACGCTCAGGCAACGGGCAGGGCAAGCCGGTTACGAGGCCAGCTTCGTGCAGCACTGGGTCGAGCGCCTGATTTACTACCAAGCCCCGCTGTGGGTGTTTGCGCTGGTCTACACCGCCTTCGGGCTGCTGGTGGCGTGGGCCTGGTGGCGCTATCCGCCCAGGCGGCCCAACGGATCCATGTCTACACGTCAATCTCCACCGCGTCGCCGTGGAGCTCCATGAGTTCGCGGCGGGCAGCGGCCTCGCCCTTGCCCATGAGCTGGGTGATGCGGGCTTCGGTGGCCGCAAAGTCCAGGTCGCCCAGTTGCACCGGCAGCAGGCGGCGGGTGTCGGGGTTGAGGGTGGTGTCCCACAACTGCTCGGCGCTCATTTCGCCCAGGCCCTTGAAGCGGCTGATGCTCCAGGCGCCTTCCCTCACACCGTCCTTGCGCAACTTGTCGAGAATGGCGGTCAGTTCGCCTTCGTCCAGCGCATAGACCTTGCCGGCCGGCTTCTTGCCACGCGCCGGGAAGTCCACACGGAACAGCGGAGGCCGGGCCACGTACACATGGCCGGCTTCGATCAGCTTGGGAAAGTGGCGGAAGAACAAGGTGAGCAGCAACACCTGGATGTGTGAGCCGTCCACGTCTGCGTCGCTGAGGATGCACACCTTACCGTAGCGCAGGCCACTCAGGTCGGGTGTGTCGTGGGCACCGTGGGGGTCGACACCGATGGCCACGGCGATGTCGTGGATTTCGTTGTTGGCGAACAGCCGGTCGCGTTCCACCTCCCAGGTGTTGAGCACCTTGCCGCGCAACGGCAGGATGGCCTGGCACTCTTTGTCGCGGCCCATCTTGGCGCTGCCGCCTGCGGAGTCACCCTCGACCAGAAACAGCTCGTTGTGGGAGATGTCGCGGCTTTCGCAGTCGGTGAGCTTGCCGGGCAGCACGGCCACGCCCGAGCCCTTGCGCTTTTCCACCTTCTGGCCGGCCTTCTGGCGGCTCTGCGCAGCTTTGATCGCGAGTTCGGCGAGTTTCTTGCCGTAGTCCACGTGCTGGTTCAGCCACAGTTCCAGCGCCGGGCGCACAAAGTTGCTCACCAGCCGAACGGCGTCACGCGAATTCAGCCGCTCCTTGATCTGGCCCTGGAACTGGGGGTCCAGCACCTTGGCGGAAAGCACGTAGCTGGCACGGGCGAACACGTCTTCGGGCAGCAGCTTCACCCCCTTGGGCAGCAAGGCGTGCAGTTCGATGAAGCTTTTCACCGCCTGGAACAGGCCGTCGCGCAGGCCGCTGTCGTGCGTGCCACCGGCGCTGGTGGGAATGAGGTTCACATAGCTCTCGCGCACCGGGGCGCCTTCGTCGGTGAAGGCCACGGCCCAGGCGGCGCCTTCGCCTTCGGCAAAGGTTTCATGGCCCGAGTCGGCATAGCCCTCACCTTCGAACAGCGGGATCACGGGCTCGGCACTCAGCGTCTGCTGAAGGTAGTCGCGCAGGCCGCCCTTGTACTGCCAGGTCTGGGTGTCGCGGGTTTTCTCGTTCGCGAGCGACACGGTGACGCCCGGCATCAGCACGGCCTTGCTGCGCAGCAGGTGCACCAGTTCGCCCTGCGGCAAGGCGGCGGACTCGAAGTATTTCGCATCGGGCCACACACGCACCGTGGTGCCCTGTTTGCGGTCACCTTCGCCGCTGGGGCGGCGCGTCAGGGGCTCGATCACGTCGCCCCCGGAAAACGCCATCCGGGCCACGTGGCCCTCGCGGTAGCTGGTCACCTCCAGCCGGGTGGCCAGCGCATTGGTCACGCTCACGCCCACACCGTGGAGCCCCCCCGAGAAGCTATACGCTCCCCCCTTGCCTTTGTCGAACTTGCCGCCCGCATGCAAGCGGGTGAACACCAGTTCCAGCACCGGGGCGTTTTCCTCGGGGTGGATGCCGTGGGGAATGCCACGGCCGTCGTCTTCCACGCTCACCGAGGCGTCGGTGTGCAGCACCACCTTGATCTTGCGGCCGAAACCGGCCAGCGCTTCGTCGGCGGCATTGTCCAGCACCTCCTGCACGATGTGCAGTGGGTTGTCGGTGCGGGTGTACATGCCCGGGCGCTGTTTCACAGGCTCCAGGCCCTTGAGAACACGAATGGAGCCCTCGCCGTAGCCTTGGGCGTTCACAGGTGTGGATCGGTCGGTCATGGCCTCGGATTGTAGAGACGGGTAACATCCCTCTTCCAATCCGAGCCTCCCATGAAAGCCCTGAAGATATCCCTGGCGGTGGTCGCCGCCCTCATTCTGGTACTGGTGGCCATCGCCGTGGCACTGGTCGTGATGTTCGATGGAGAACGCCTGCGGCAACAGCTCAGCCAGACGGTGGAACAGCGCACCGGGCGAACCCTGGCGTTGTCGGAAGACATTTCGCTGGGCTTCTGGCCCCAGGTGGCGGTGCGTATCGGCCCCTCCAGCCTGTCGGAACCACGCAGCGAACAGCCATTCGCCCGCTGGGAAGGCGTGAGCGCCACCGTGGAGGTGCGCCCGCTGCTGACCGGCGAGGTGGTGGTGCGCGAGTTGCAGGTGCGCGGCCTGGAGGCCACGCTCGTCCAGCAGCGCAATGGCCAGCTCAACATCGATGACCTGCTGGCCCTGGCCGCTTCCGAGCCCACCGCCTCGCCCCAAGGCGGCCCAGCGAGCCTGCCCCGCATCCGCATGGATGCGATCGGACTGGAGAACGCCCGCCTCACCTTCCGCGACGCACAAGGCGCCAGCACACGGGCCGACATCACTCTGAAGGCCACGGACGTGGCAGGCGAAGGCGAGGCCCTGGGTGTTGGCCAACTGGCGCTCGACGCGCAGGTGGCATCGGCAGACGCCCAGATGACCCTGCGCCTGAACACACCGCTGGACGTACAGATCGCATCCACCCGGTTGGCGCTGCCCCGCCTGCAAGGCGAGCTGGACCTGCGCCACCCCGGCCTGCCGCAACAGCGCCTGACCCTTCCACTCACCGGGCAGGCTGGCCTGAACTGGGGTGCCTCCACCGCCGAAGCCCGGCTGGACACTCGCCTCGACGGGAGCCCCGTCAAACTGGCACTGGAGGTGGGCGCCTTCCAACCCTTCACCTTCAAGCTGGACCTGGACGCTCAGCGCCTGGACGTGGACCGCTACGCCAAGCCAGGGGCCACCCCCGCGCCCAGCGGTGGAACGGCTTCCGCGCCAAGCCCCATCGACTTGAGCGGGCTCAACGCCCTCAACGGCCACGCCACGGTACGCATAGGCGAGTTGAAGGCCAGTGGCCTCACGCTCAGCGAACTGCGACTGGGCATGACGGCACGGCAAGGGCGCATCGACGTGGCCCCCATCAACGCCCAGCTCTATCAGGGCACGCTCACGGGCAGCGCCAGCCTGCAGACGGCCGGCAACCGGCTGAGCCTGCGCCAGACGCTCAGTAACGTGGCGATAGCCCCCCTGCTGAAAGACCTGGCTGCGAACGACAAACTGGAAGGTCGTGGCAACGTGACGCTGGACGTGAACACCCGGGGGGCCACCACGCAGGACTGGCTGCGTGCCCTGCAAGGCAACGCCAGCCTTGATCTGAAGGACGGCGCCATCCGGGGCATCAACCTGGCGCAGGTGGTGCGCAACGCGCAACAGTTGCTCGGCAGTTCACGTGTGGCGGCCCTGAACACCGACCCCTCCCAGAAAACCGACTTCAGCGAACTGAGCGCCAGCTTCCAGATCAGCCAGGGCATTGCCACCAACCGGGATCTCAGCCTCAAGGCGCCGTTGATACGCCTGGCCGGCGAAGGCCGCGTGAACCTGCCCGACCAGACGCTGGACTACCTGCTCAAGCCGACGCTGGTGGCCACCAGCCAGGGCCAGGGCGGGCGCGAGGTGAGTGACCTGCGCGGCCTGACCGTGCCGGTTCGCCTGACCGGCCCGCTGGCCAACCCCGACTGGCGCCTGGAACTCGGTAGCGCCATGGCAGACACCCTGCGCTCCACCGTGCAGGACAAGTTGCAGGACAACCTCAAGAACCCGCTGGACGACCGGCTGCGCGACCGCTTCCGCGGGCTGATCGGGCGTTGAACCGGTGCGCACACAGGCACCGCGTTTTGGGTAGGATCGGCGGATGACCTCAACCGACGCATCTCACCCCCCCGACCGGAAGCTGACCGCCCTGCAGGTACTGGCCTGCGGTGCCGCCATCGTCACCCTGTCCATGGGTATCCGACACGGCTTCGGCCTGTGGCTGCAGCCCATCACCCAGGAACAGGGCTGGACACGCGAAACCTTCGCCTTTGCCATGGCAATCCAGAACCTGTCCTGGGGCCTGTTCGGCATTTTTGCCGGCATGCTGGCCGACAAGTTCGGCGGCTACCGGGTGCTGGTGGGCGGCGCCCTGCTGTATGCCCTGGGCCTGGCCGGCATGGCGCTGTCCACGTCCACGCTGGTGTTCGCGCTCACGGCGGGTGTGCTGATTGGGGCCGCACAGGCCGGAACCACCTACGCGGTGATCTACGGCATCATCGGCCGGCAAATTCCGGCGGAGCGGCGCTCCTGGGCCATGGGCATGGCGGCAGCTGCCGGCTCGTTTGGCCAATTTCTTATGGTACCGGTCGAGGGTTACCTGATCACCCAGTTCGGCTGGCAGGAAGCGCTGCTCATTCTTGGCGCGGCCGCCCTGCTCATGGCACCGCTGGCCTGGGGCCTGCGCGAGCCTGGCTTCAGCGGCAGCACGACACCGGTGGTGCGCGAGCAAACCATCCTGCAGGCCCTGCGCGAGGCCTTTGGCTACCGCAGCTTCCAGTTGCTCATGGCCGGCTACTTCGTGTGCGGCTTCCAGGTGGTGTTCATCGGCGTGCACATGCCCAGCTACCTGAAGGACAACGGCCTCTCGCCCCAGGTGGCCAGCTACGCGCTGGCGCTGATCGGGTTGTTCAACGTGTTCGGCACCTATGCCGCGGGCGTGCTCGGGCAGAAGCTGGCCAAGCGCAAGATCCTCGCGTTCATCTACCTGATGCGTTCCGCCGCCATCACTCTGTTCCTGCTGGCTCCGCTGACCCCATGGTCGGTATACCTGTTTGCCTGCGCCATGGGACTGCTGTGGCTCTCCACCGTGCCCCCCACCAACGCCATCGTGGCTCAGGTGTTCGGGGTGGCCCACCTCTCCATGCTGGGAGGTTTTGTCTTCTTCAGCCACCAGGTGGGCAGCTTCATGGGGGTCTGGCTTGGTGGCCTGCTATACGACCGCACGGGCAGCTACGACATCGTCTGGTACATCTCGATTGCGCTGGGCATTTTTGCCGCCCTGGTGAACTGGCCCATACGCGAACAGCCCATTCAGCGCGGCCCCCAGCGTATGGCAGGCGCCACGGCCTGAATCCACCATGAAGACCTCCCCCGCCATGACACCTCGGCCCCGACCACCCCAACCCAAGCCGGTCTGGCGTTGGCTGGGCTGGGCGATCGCCGTCGCACTCATGCTGGGGGTGTTCAGCCTGTACGGACATCCCGATTTCATGGTCGACATGGCTGACCGGCTCTGGTCCTGCTTCTGAACCCGCATGCCGCATACTGCACAGACACCGTCCGACTGGGTTTGCCGCTGGACCCATCTCATCCCCGACCAGCGTCCCGGTGGCCCGCGCGTGCTGGACCTGGCCTGCGGTCACGGCCGGCACACCCGCTGGCTGGTCCGCCAGGGCTGCCACGTAACCGCTCTGGACCGAGACGCCGAGGCTCTGGCCACGCTGGCCGACCTGGCTCCACAGGTGCGCACCGTGTGCGCCGACATCGAGTCCGGCCCCTGGCCTCTGGCAGGGCAGCGCTTCGATGCGGTGGTGGTCACCCACTACCTCTGGCGCCCGCTGTGGACACAGATAATCGACAGCCTTGCGCCGGGAGGCGTGCTGATCTACGAAACCTTTGCCCATGGCAACGCCAGTGTGGGCAAGCCCTCCCGGCCGGATTTCCTGCTGCAAACGGGCGAGTTGCTGCAGGTGTGCGCGGGCCTGCGCATCGTTGCCTACGAAGATGGCTTCCTCACCGCCCCCGACCGGTACATGCAACGCATCTGTGCCGTACACCACAACGTCCGAGAAATCGATCCGCCAGCACGCTACCTGCTGCGCGCGGCTGGGTAGAATGCACGTTTGATCCACCACCTCACCGCACCCATTCCTCTATGACAACGATCACTGGCAGCATCGTGGCACTGGTCACCCCCATGCTTGAAGACGGCAGCGTGGACTACCCCACTTTGCGTAAACTGATCGATTGGCACATCGCTGAAGGTACCGACTGCATCGGCGTGGTGGGCACCACGGGTGAATCCCCCACGGTGAGCGTGGAAGAGCACTGCGAAATCATCCGCGTGGCGGTGGAACAGGCCGCAGGCCGCAGGCCCATCATGGCGGGCTGCGGCGCCAACTCCACCGCCGAAGCCATTGAACTCGCCAGGTTTGCCAAGAAGGTTGGTGCCGACTGCCAGCTGCAGGTGGTTCCTTACTACAACAAGCCCACCCAGGAAGGGCAGTACCAGCACTTCAAGGCCATTGCCGATGCCACCGGCGACCTGCCCATCGTGCTCTACAACGTGCCCGGCCGCACCGTGGCCGACCTGGCCCACGACACCGTGCTGCGTCTGGCCCAGGTGCCCGGCATTGTCGGCATCAAGGAAGCCACCGGCAACATCGAACGCGCCCAGTGGCTGATCCGGGAAACCCCCGAACACTTCGCCGTCTACTCCGGTGACGATCCCACCGCCGTGGCGCTCATGCTTTGTGGCGGTCAGGGCAACGTCAGCGTCACGGCCAACGTGGCGCCCAGGCTCATGCACGAGCTCTGTATGGCCGCCATCGCCGGAGACGTCAAAACCGCCATGGTCATCCAGATGAAGCTGATGCCCGTGCACAAGCATCTGTTCGTGGAACCCAACCCCATTCCTGTCAAGTGGGCCATGGCCCAGATGGGCCGGTGCGGTGCCGCCCTGCGGCTGCCGCTGACCCCGCTGAGCCCTGCGAACCAGCCCGTTGTGGCCGGAGCCCTGCGAGCCGCGGGTCTGCTCTGACACCTGCCCTGGAACCCCCTTCCCACGCGCCGAACTTCCGATGAGTCGCTCCATGAACCTGAAACACACCGCCGCCACCCGATACCACCCCCGTCCAAGCCTTGCACGGTGGGGAACGTTGGCCCTTGCCGTTGCCCTGGCCAGCGGGTGCTCCATCCTGGAAGAAGACCGCATCGACTACAAGAGTGCCCGACAGGTCAATGCCCTTGAAATCCCCCCGGACCTGACCCAGCTCACGCGTGACTCCCGCTACACCGTTCCCGGCGGCGTGGTCACCGCCAGTGGCTACCAGACCGCACAGCCGCAACAGGGCATGCCCACCGCCGCCAGCCAGATCGGCGACGTGCGAATCGAACGTGCGGGCACCCAGCGCTGGCTGGTGGTGGAGCGCGCGCCTGAAGAACTCTGGGGGCCGATCCGGGACTTCTGGCAGGAAAACGGCTTCCTGCTCACACTCGATCAGCAGAACCTCGGCCTGATGGAGACCGACTGGGCAGAAAACCGGGCCAAGCTGCCCCAGGACTTCATCCGCGCCACCATCGGCCGGCTTTTTGAGAACCTCTATTCGACCGGCGAGCGCGACAAGTTCCGCACCCGGCTGGAGCGCCAGCCTGGGGGAGGCACCGAAATCTACATCAGCCACCGTGGCATGGTGGAGGTGTATTCCAGCGCCCGTCAAGACAACACGGTCTGGCAACCCCGACCTGCCGACCCCGAACTTGAGGCCGAATTCCTGCGTCGCCTCATGGTGAAGCTGGGCGTAAGCCAGGAACAGTCTCAGGCGCTGATTGCCGCCGGTGCCGTGCAGCCCGCCGCACGCGTTGCCACGGCCAACAACGTGCCGGTCGTTCAACTGGATGAAGGCTTCGACCGGGCTTGGCGTCGCGTCGGTCTGGCACTGGACCGCACGGGCTTCACGGTCGAAGACCGCGATCGCTCGCAGGGTGTGTATTTCGTGCGCTACGTGGCACCCGACGCCACACAGGAAAGCGCGAAGCCGGGTCTGCTGAGCCGGGTCTTTGGTGGTGCCCGCCGCAACGAAGCCAGCCCCGTGCGTTACCGCATCGTCGTGCGCAGCAGTGACACCCAATCCACCGTTTCGGTGCTGGACGCCAACGGCCAGCCGGAGTCTTCGGCAAATGCCCAGCGCATCGTCCAGGTGATTGCCGACGATCT
>JAUVXK010000147.1 GCA_030603635.1 Burkholderiales bacterium
GCCGCCACGGTGTGCGAGCGGGTGGGGAAGACCTTGGACAGCACGGCCACGTTGAGGCCGGCGCGGGCCAGTTGCAGCGACGCACGCATGCCGGAGCCGCCGGCACCGACGATCACGACGTCAAAGCGGCGACGGGGCAGGGAAGAAGTGGTCGACATGAATCAGAGCCTCCAGAGCACTTGAAAGGCCCAGCCGGCGCAGCCAACCAGCCAGACGATGGTGAACACATGCAGAGCCAGGCGCAGGCCCACGGGTTTGACGTAATCCATCCAGATGTCGCGCACGCCGACGAAGGCATGCCACATCAGGGCGATGATGACGGCGAAGGTGAGGAACTTCATCCACTGGGCGGCGAAGATGCCGGCCCAGGTTTCGTAGCCGATCGGGCCGCTGGTGAAGAGGATCTGCGCCAGCAGCACGACAGTGAACAGGGCCATGAGCGCGGCAGTGACGCGCTGCATCAGCCAGTCGCGGGTGCCGTAGTGGGCGCCAGTGACGACGCGCTTGGAACCGTAATTGACGGACATGGTGTGCTACTCCGATTGAATCAGTACAGGCCGAACAGCTTGGCGCCCAGCACCACGGTCAGACCCAGGCTCAACACCAGGGTGGCCGTGGCGGAACTCTTGCCGAATTCCTTCGTCACGCTGTGGGTGGCATCCATGTAGAGGTGGCGCACACCGGCGATGAAGTGGTGCAGGTAACCCCAGATCAGTGCCAGCACCACCAGCTTGACGAACCAGCCCGGCACGAAACCGATGCCCACCGAAAAGGCCGAGGTGAAGACGCCGAAGGAGATCTCGGAAGACAGCGAAGTGTCGAACATCCAGATGATGAAAGGCATCAGCAGGAACATCATGGCACCGCTGATCCGGTGCAGGATGGAGACCCAACCCGCCGCCGGCAGACGGTAGGTGGTCAGATCCCGGAACGCATGGATGTTGCGGAACTCGGGCCGCTTTTTGCTCAGTTCTGTCATGGAAGGACCTTGGTTGGACGGGTAACGGGTTTTTTGACCGGCGTGTGAATGTGCAGGAAAACCCTGACGAAAAACTGTCGCATTCTATTGCAACGCAACATTCATGACTGCGTTGTTCAGGAATGTTTCTGTCTCGAACGGTTGCATCAGCTCAGTTCGTTGCGGTAGTGGTGGCGGTCGGTCCGGTAGAGGCCGCGCCGCAGTTCCATGGGGGTGTCGTTGTAGGTGTAAGCCACCCGCTCCACACTCAGCAGGGGGGTGCCCTGGGGTACGTCGAGCAGGGTGGCCGCCTGAGCATCGGCGCTGACGGCCTTGATCTTTTCCTCGGCGCGTACCATGCGCACACCGAACTGCGACTCGAACAGCGCGTACATCGGGCCCTGATGCTGGGCCAGTGTGTCGAGCGTGAGCCCCTTGAATGGACCGCCAGGCAGCCACAGGTCTTCCAGGATGGTGGGTACGCCATGGAACGACAGGACGCGGCTCACCTGGATCAGTGCGTCGCCTGCCCGCAGGCCGAGCGGGGCTGTGATTTCCGCCGGGGCGCGCAGTCGCCGGCAGGCCAGGATCTGGCGCGAGGCAGGCCCCTCGCTGTCGAGCGTACCCGTGTCCGGGTGCAGGCGCAGGAAACGGTACTGGATGTGCTGCTCGGCATGGGTGGCCACGAAGGTGCCCTTGCCCTGGCGCCTCACGAGCAGGTTGTCGGCCGCGAGTTCGTCGATCGCCTTGCGCACCGTGCCTTGGCTGACACGGAATCGTGCCGCCAGTTCGAGTTCGCTGGGAATCAGGTCGCCCGGTTTCCACTCACCGTTCTGCAGGCCCTGGAGGATGAGGGACTTGATCTGCTGGTACAGCGGGCTGAAGGCGGGGGCGGACAGGACAGGGCCAGCTCCCTCAGTGAAGGAGGGGGCCGAGAGGCTGGCGTCGGGAGGCGGGTGGGTGCTCATGGGTTGAGGGTCAATCATATCTTATATAAGACATAAGACAAATTGACGGTTCAGGGTTTACCAGAGTACACTCGACAGGATTTCATTTTCTTCAACCGTTCCTTTTTTGGAGTGTTTTCATGAGCAAGAAGCCCGTTCGCGTGGCCGTCACCGGTGCGGCTGGCCAGATCGGTTATGCCCTGCTGTTCCGCATTGCTTCCGGCGAGATGCTGGGCAAGGACCAGCCCGTCATTCTGCAACTGCTGGAAATCCCGGACGAGAAGGCTCAGAAAGCGCTCAAGGGCGTGATGATGGAACTGGAAGACTGCGCCTTCCCGCTGCTGGCCGGCATGGAAGCCCATGCGGACGCCATGACCGCCTTCAAGGACACCGACTACGCCCTCCTGGTGGGCGCCCGTCCGCGCGGCCCTGGCATGGAGCGTGCCGACCTGCTGGCCGCCAACGCCCAGATCTTCACTGCCCAGGGCAAGGCCCTGAATGCCGTCGCTTCGCGCAACGTCAGGGTGCTGGTGGTCGGCAACCCCGCCAACACGAATGCCTACATCGCGATGAAGTCGGCACCGGATCTGCCCGCCAAGAATTTCACTGCCATGCTCCGCCTGGACCACAACCGTGCGTTGAGCCAGATCGCTGCCAAGACCGGCAAGCCGGTGGCCTCCATCAAGAAGCTGGCCGTCTGGGGCAACCACTCGCCCACCATGTATGCCGACTACCGTTTCGCCACCATCGATGGCGCATCGGTCAAGGACATGATCAACGACCAGGTCTGGAACAAGGACGTTTTCCTGCCCACGGTGGGCAAGCGCGGCGCCGCCATCATCGAGGCCCGTGGCCTGTCGTCGGCCGCTTCGGCTGCCAACGCCGCCATCGACCACATGCGCGATTGGGCACTGGGCACCAATGGCGAGTGGGTGACCATGGGTGTGCCGTCCAACGGCGAATACGGGATTCCCAAGGAAGTCATGTTCGGCTACCCCGTGACCTGCGAAGGCGGTGAGTACAAGATCGTCGAGGGTCTGGAAATCGACGCCTTCTCGCAGGAATGCATCAACAAGACCCTGGCTGAGCTCCAGGGCGAGCAGGACGGCGTCAAGCACCTCCTGTAATCCTGTCACAGGGCGCGCGCATGCATCCTCGCGACGTGTTGTTGGGCGCACAAGCCGGCGCGGTGACGCTGCCGGTGTGCGACCATTACAGCGGCGTCGAGGCGCGCATGCGCAAGAGCCTGGCCCTGCAGGCCGAGTTCATCGACCGCTGCGGCGCCTGCGTGTTCGACGTCACGCTGGATTGCGAGGACGGTGCGCCCGTCGGCGGTGAGGCGGAGCACGCCGCGCTGGTAGCCGAGCTGCTGCTCGGCGTGCGAGCCAACGGCGTGGTGCTGCAGCGTGTCGGGGTGCGGGTACATCCCGTTGGCCACCCGGCGTTTGAGGCCGACGTGGCAACCGTGGTGGGACAAGCTGGGGGCCGACTGGCCTACCTGATGGTGCCCAAGGTCGAATCCCTCGAAGACGTCGAGCGGGCGGTGATGGCGGTGGATGCCGCTGGAGCGTCCCAATTGCCTGTCCATGTGCTGATCGAGTCGCCCCTGGCGGTGCACCGGGCGTTCGACATCGCGGCGCACCCCCGTGTGCAGTCCATGAGTTTCGGGTTGATGGATTTCGTGTCCGCTCACGCTGGCGCGATTCCTTCGCACGGCATGGGCATGGCGGGGCAGTTCAGCCATCCGCTGGTGCTGCGCGCCAAGATGGAGGTCGCCAGCGCCTGCCACGCCTACGGCAAGGTTCCCTCGCATTGTGTGGTCACCGAGTTCAAGGACGCTCAGGCCCTGCGGCGTGCGGCGACCCGCGCGAGCGGGGAGCTCGGCTACACACGCATGTGGAGCATCCACCCCGATCAGATTGTCCCGATTCTGGAGGCTTTCGCGCCGGCTCAGGACGAGGTCGAGCGGGCCGCCGAGATCGTTCTGGCGGCGCATGCTGCCGACTGGGCGCCGATATCCCATCAGGGATACTTGCACGACAGGGCCAGTTACCGTTATTTTTGGCAGTTGCTGGAACGTGCGCACCGAACCGGTGTCCATGTTCCATCCGACGTTCGCGTTTTTCTGACACCGGGCGATGCCCAGAGGAGTTGAACATGCCAAACGGAAATCGCCCCCTGTCTGCCACCTGGTCCCGTGGTCTCTTGTGGTCGTTGCTGGTGGCGCTGCCGATGGGGGCGCACGCGCAGTCGGCCCCACGACAGGTGCCTACGGTCCAGGCACCGGCCCCTGCGGATGCTCCGTTGACCGAAAAGGAGCAGGCGGTCGCGGCAAAGGTCTATGTGGGGGCGAAGGCCTGCGAACTGGGCAAGTCGGTGCGGATCGAACCGGTGGCCGAAGAGCCCGGCTACTTTCACCTGACGATGGGAGGACAGCGCTATCGCATGCGCCCCGTCGAGACCACCACTGGTGCCGTCCGTCTGGAGGATCGGGCCCAGGGGGCTGTATGGATTCAGCTCGCCAACAAATCCATGCTGATGAGTCAGCGTCAGGGTCGCCGACTGGCCGACGAATGCGCCAACGCCGTGCAGCGTGCGGCGGCCGAAGCCATGAAGCTCAACCCTGCCCCGCATTTGCTGGACGTGGCACAAAGCCCGTCCCGATGAGTTTTTCTGATTTTTTTCTGGAGCCTAAGATGTTGCAAGCCTATCGTGAACATGCAGCCGAGCGCGCCGCGCTGGGCATCCCCCCGCTGCCGCTGGATGCCAAGCAGGTGGCCGAGTTGATCGAGCTGATCAAGAGCCCGCCAGCGGGGGAAGAGCAGTTCCTGATGGATCTGCTGACCCATCGTGTCCCCCCGGGTGTGGACGATGCCGCCAAGGTCAAGGCCAGCTTCCTGGCTGCCGTGGCGCATGGCGACATCCAGGTTGCCCTGATCAGCAAGGCCAAGGCCACCGAACTGCTGGGCACCATGGTGGGCGGCTACAACGTCAAACCCCTGATCGACCTGCTGGACGATGCTGAGGTTGCTGGCGTGGCTGCCGAGGGCCTGAAAAAGACCCTGCTGATGTTCGATGCCTTCCATGACGTCGCTGAGAAGGCCTCTGCCGGTAACGCCAAGGCCAAGGAGGTCATGCAGTCCTGGGCCGATGCGGAGTGGTTCACAAGCCGCCCCGAGGTCGCCCGCAAGATCACTGTCACCGTCTTCAAGGTGCCTGGCGAGACCAACACCGACGAT
>JAUVXK010000094.1 GCA_030603635.1 Burkholderiales bacterium
TGTCGGGTGGCAGCGCCGGGCGGTCCGGATCGCCCTGTACCAGACGATAGCGTTCGCGCGTGTCCTGCCAGAAGCACTGGAAGGCGGGTTCCAGGTCGCCGTGCAGCACCAGGGTGGCGTCGTCACCCAGGTAGTCGAACATGGTGGCGGTGGTATCAAAGAACAGCGGCAGGTAGTACTCGATGCCGGCGGTGGCCACGCCGTTGCCCATGTCCTTGTAGATGCGGCTCTTGGTCGGGTCGCCCTCGAGCAGTTCGCGCCAGCGGGCGCGGAATTTGGCGCGTGCGGCTTCGTCCATGGGGAATTCGCGGCCCGGCAGCAGCCGCACCTCGGGCACCGGGTAGAGGCTGCGCTGGCTGTCGGGGTCGAAGGTGCGGATGCTGTCGATCTCGTCGTCGAACAGGTCCACCCGGTAGGGCACGGGTGAGCCCATGGGGAATAGGTCGATGAGGCCGCCGCGCACCGCGTATTCGCCAGGGCTGACCACCTGCGTCACGTGCTGGTAGCCGGCCAGCGTGAGCTGGGCTTTCAGTCTGGCTTCGTCGAGCTTCTGCTTGACCTTGAACTCGAAGGTGTAGCCCGCCAGAAACGACGGCGGCGCCAGCCGGTACAGCGCGGTGGTGGCGGGCACCAGCACCACATCGGCGCCATCGTCAGCCTTGCGCTGCTGGATGCGCCACAGCGTGGCCAGGCGCTCGGAAATCAGGTCCTGGTGCGGCGAAAAGCTGTCGTAGGGCAGGGTTTCCCAGTCGGGAAACAGGGCGCAGCGCAGGTCGGGTGCAAAGAACGGGAGCTCTTCCAGCAGGCGCTGGGCGTCGGTGGCGTCGGCCGTGACGATGGCCACCGGGCGACCGGCGTGTTTTTCGCGTTGGCCCAGATCGGCGAGCAGCAAGGCATCGGCCGAACCGATGGGGCGGGGCAACGCAAAGCGCTTGCCTGGGGTGAGCTTGGGCAGTTCCATGAATGGCAGGTGCAAACGGCAAAAGCAGACACCCCGCTCCGGGTTGGGCGGGGTGTCTGGACCCAGGGATTTTAGAATCTGGAACAACCATGACGCCATCCGCCCGCCCATTGCCCATGGAATCGCCCCCGCCTTTTGACCCACGCCCCGACGGTCCTCCGCGTCTGTACGCGCTGATTCCCTGCGCCGGTACGGGCAGCCGCGCGGGTGCCAACGGCCCGAAGCAGTACCAAGCCCTGGCAGGGCAGCGCGTGATCGACCACACGGTCCAGGCGTTTCTGGGGGTGCCCTCGTTGGCCGGCATTGGGGTGGTGGTGGCGCCTGACGATGTGGTCTACCGCAGCCCACATGACCGTGTGCGGGTGTGGCATGTGGGGGGTGCCAGCCGCGCGCACAGCGTGTTCCATGGCTTGCGGGCGCTTGCCGGTGCGGGTGCCCGGGAGCAGGACTGGGTGCTGGTGCACGACGCCGCCCGTTGCCTCATTCGCCCCGCCGACATCGAAGCGCTGATCAGCGCCTGCGTGCCCGATGCCGTCGGCGGGCTGCTGGCCTTGCCGCTGCCCGACACCTTGAAGCAGACCGCCCCCGGCCAGACGCCTGCTCGTGTGGGGGCCACGGTGGAAAGACACGACAAATGGCTGGCCCAGACGCCGCAGATGTTTCGTTGGGGTGCGCTGTATGGCGCTTTGGAGCGGCACGAGGCGGATGGGTTTCGCGGCATCACCGACGAGGCGAGCGCTCTTGAGGCAGGCGGGGCACACCCGCTGCTCGTACCTGGGCCAGCCCGCAATTTCAAGGTCACCTATCCGGAGGATTTCGCCATGGCCGAAGCCCTGTTGAATGCCGATGCCCGCCAGGAGCTCACATCATGAACCCGTTGACATCTGCCATCGCCATGCCCATGTTCCGTGTGGGGGAAGGCTGGGATGTCCATGCCCTCGTTCCCGGTCGTCCCCTCGTCCTGGGTGGGGTGCGCATTCCCCACCACAGTGGCTTGCTGGGCCATTCGGATGCGGACGCGCTGCTGCACGCCATCACCGACGCCATCCTCGGTGCCGCCGCGCTGGGCGACATCGGCACGCTGTTCCCCGACACCGATGCCCGTTTCCAGGGTGCCGATTCCTCCGCCTTGCTCGCACACGCGTGGGCAACGGCACAGGCACAGGGCTATGCCATCGCCAACGTGGACGCCACCGTCGTGGCCCAGGCGCCCAAACTGGCCCCCTTCAAGAGCGCGATGCGCGACCGGATCGCAGACGTGCTCGGGCTGCAGCCGGATCAGGTCAACGTGAAGGCCAAGACTGCGGAGAAACTGGGCCCGGTGGGGCAGGGCCTGAGTATCGAATGCCGGGCGGTGGTTCTGCTCATGCGGCAGGCTTGAGGCTCAGGCCGCACGCAGGCTGAGCTCGGCCGTGAGCCCCCCGGTGGTCGCCGGCCGTATCAGCAGGTGTCCCCCCATGCGCTGCATCGTTTTCACGGCAATCGCCAGGCCCAGGCCGGAGCCTGTGGCCGCCGTGCGGGCCTCGTTGGCGCGAAAGAAGGGCTCCACCAGCCGGGGCAACAACTCGGGTGGGACACCCGCGCCATGGTCGGTGATCTCCACCTTCACCGCATCGCCGCTCTCGCTGGCCACGATGTCCAGTACCAGTGTGTGGTCCGCGCTGCGCCCATAGCGCGAGGCGTTCTCCAGCAGGTTGTCGATCACGCGGCGCAGTTCCACCTCATCGGCCTGAACCATCCACACCCGTGCAGGCGAGAACCGCACCAGGCAGTCCGGGGCGCCCGCATAGGGTTGCATGGCGGCGGTGATCACGTCGTTGAGGCAGACGGTGCCCATCTGCACGTGCTCGGCGCGCGCGTAGTCCAGAAACTTGTCGATGATGGCGGTCACCTGCTCGATGTCCGCAGCCATGAGCTGACGGGCGGTGTCGTCGGGCACGCTCATTTCGGTTTCCAGGCGCAGGCGGGCCAGCGGGGTGCGCAGGTCGTGCGAAATGCCAGCGAGCATGAGGGTGCGATCGGTCTCGGCCTTGGCCAGCTGTTCGGCCATGCGGTTGAAACCGATGTTCACCTCCCGGATTTCGATGGTGGCCGCTTCTTCGTCGAGCAAACCGGGGCGCAAGTCGCCATCGCGCACACGCGCCGTGGCGGCGGACAGCTGCTTGAGCGGACGGTTGAGCAAGCCCGCGAACAGGGCCGCACCGATCAGCGACAGGCTGGCCGCTATGCCCAGCCACACCAGCCAGGTCTGCCCCCGCACACTACCCACGCGTTCCGGGTCGGCCAGCAGCCAGAAGTTGTCGTCGTCGATCACGAAGCCGATCCACAGGCCCTCGAAGCCGTTGACCTCTCGCGCCACGATGGTCTGATACCCCAGGCGCGATGCCAGCGACTCGCTTATCCGCCGACTCAAGGCATCGGTGTCGTAAGCCAGGTAGGTGTCGGACGGTTCGCGCACCGCAATGCGCACGTTCTCCTGCTCGACCAGCGTCTTGACGAGTGAGACCCGCGCGATCGCGTCCGCGTGCACCATGGCCGCTCGCGTGAGGTTGACCAGCGAGGCCAGCTGTTGCGCGCTCTGCAGCGCACGGGGCTCCTCCTCCAGGGCGCGGAAGGTCTGGAACCAGGCCAGGACCGAACCCAGCAGCAGCGCACCCAGCAGCAAGAAGGTGCGCCAGAACAGGCTGATGCCCTTCACGGTGGACGGGGCAGCTGGGCTCATCGGGCGTCAGCCCTCGTCATCGGGAACGAACACGTAGCCCACGCCCCAGACGGTCTGCAGGTACCGGGGTGTGGAGGGGTCGGCCTCGATCAGCTTGCGCAGTCGGGACACCTGCACGTCCAGGCTGCGGTCGAAGGGTTCGAACTCGCGGCCACGGGCGAGCTGGGCCAGTTTGTCGCGGGACATGGGCTGCCTCGGGTGCCGCACCAGGGCCTTGAGCATGGCGAACTCCCCGGTGGTCAGCCCCACCTCCACCCCGTTCTTGCGCAGGATGCGCTTGCCCAGGTCCAGCTCGAACGGTCCGAAGGTGACCACCTCCTGATCCGAGGAGGGGGCCCCCGGCACTTCGGGCGGTGGGCGACGGCGCAGCACCGCGTGGATGCGCGCCAACAGCTCCCGCGGGTTGAAGGGTTTGCCTAGGTAGTCGTCAGCTCCCACTTCCAGCCCGACGATGCGGTCCACATCCTCGCTCTTGGCCGTGAGCATGATGATCGGGGTGCGGTTGTTGGCGGTGCGCAGCCGTCGGCAGATGCTCAGGCCGTCTTCGCCCGGCAGCATCAGGTCCAGCACGATCAGGTCCACCGTGTCGCGCAACAGCAGGCGGTCCAGGGTGCGGGCGTCCTCGGCCACCCAGACATCGAAGCCTTCCTGGGTCAGATAGCGGTTCAGCAGATCGCGAATGCGCGCGTCGTCATCGACGACGATGATCCGGTCGGGCCGGTTCGGCAGGGTGGGCATGGTGTCTCCCCAAAATGTAACAGTGCTGATTGTGACACTGTGTGTCGGCTTTGCGACCGCTTTACCACCTAGGGAAACGCCCGGTTACAGATGTTGCGGCTGTGCGGCCGGCAGTGCTGCCCACAGCCTCGTTTCGCTGGCACACTGGTAGCCATCCACATGGAGGACTCCCGCATGAAGCACACCTTTGGTTTTTCTCCGGCCCTGCTGGCCGGCTTGACTTTGTTGTCGGTTTCAGCCGGTCTTCAGGCCCAGACGCCCGCGCCCGTGCACAACGTCGTGCAACTCAGCGCCAGCGCCCAGCAGGAGGCCCCGCAAGACTGGCTCACCGTGGTGCTGACCCACCGCGCCCAGGCGGCCGATGCCGCCACCGTGCAGCGCCAGCTCAAGACCGCTACCGACAACGCCTTGCGCCACATCCGGCCTCGGGTCAAGGAAGGCGAACTGGAAGTGAGCAGCGGCGGCTTCACGGTTCAGCCGCGCCACAACCGCGAAGGCCAGATCATCGGCTGGCAGGGCAGCACCGAGCTGCTGGTGCAGGGCCGCGACGTCGCCCGTATCGCCGCCACGGCCGGCGACACCCCCGGCATGGCCGTGTCGCAGATGTCGTTTTCACTGAGCCGCCAGGCCCGCCAGGCGCTGGAAGAGGGCATCCGCAGCGAAGCCATTGCCCGCTTCAAGGCCACGGCGCAGCAGGTGGCCAAGGATTTCGGCTTCAGTGGCTACACCCTGCGTGAGGTGGCCGTGAGCGAAGGCGGTCAGGAATACGCCGTCCGCCCACGCATGATGGTGGCGGCCGATGCGGGTGTGGCCATGGCGTCGGCCCCGGTTCCGGCGGAACCGGGCAAGACGCTGGTGCAGGTCACGGTCTCAGGCAGCGTACAGCTGCAGTGACTGCCTCACTGAGCCGCCCAGCCGCCGTCCATGTTCCAGGCCACGCCGCGCACATTATTGGCGGCCGGCGAGCAGAAGAACACCGCCAGTTCGCCCAGCTCCTCTGGTGTGGTGAACTGCATCGAGGGCTCCTTCTCGCCCAGCAGAAGCTTGGTGGCCTCTTCGTTGCTCAGCCCCAGGGCGGCGGCCTTGGCGTCCACCTGCTTCTGTACCAGCGGGGTCAGCACCCAGCCGGGACAGATGGCGTTGCAGGTCACGCCGGTGGTCGCCGTCTCCAGGGCCGTGACCTTGGTCAGCCCCACCACGCCGTGCTTGGCCGCCACGTAAGCCGATTTCTGGGCCGATGCCACCAGACCGTGTACCGATGCCACGTTGATGATCCGCCCCCAGTTCGCGGCCCTCATGGCCGGCAGCGCCAGTCGCGTGGTGTGGAACGCGCTGCTCAGGTTGATGGCGATGATGGCGTCCCAGCGGTCGGCGGGGAAATCCTCCACGTTGGCCACGTGCTGAATGCCGGCGTTGTTCACCAGCACATCCACACGGCCGAACTCGGCTGCGGCGGCCTGCATCATGTCCTCGATCTCGGCGGGTTTGCTCATGTCCGCACCGTGGTAGCTCACCTTCACGCCCAGTGCCGCCACTTCGGCGCGGGCGGCTTCGACTTCACCAAATCCGTTGAGCACGATGTTCGCGCCCTGGCGTGCCAGGGCCTTCGCAATGCCCAGTCCGATGCCGCTGGTGGACCCCGTGACCAAAGCCGTCTTTCCGTTCAGCATTCTGTAACTCCTATGATTTACGATCGGTGCCGGAGGATTATCGGGGAACCCGCCGCCACGGGATCGACCAGAACCTCCAGGAGACACAATCAGCCCATGGAACCCGTACTGCATCACCTGGACGTGCCCGGCCCCCGCGCCCGGCACAGCGACGAACGCCGCATCGCCTGGTGGGAGTGGAACGCCACCGGACTGGACTGTCCCTCGCACGTCGTCGTCTGCGTTCATGGGCTCAGCCGCCAGGCGCGGGATTTCGACGTGCTGGCCCAAGCGCTGGCACCGCATGCCTGCGTGGTGTGCGTGGACGTGGCTGGGCGCGGCCACAGCGACTGGCTCGCCGATCCCATGGCCTACCAGATCCCCACCTACGCCACCGATCTGGCCGTACTGCTGGGGCACCTGCGCCGGCGCCACGCGGCCGTGACCGGCACGGCCGAGCCCTACGCCCTCACCATCGACTGGGTCGGCACCAGCATGGGCGGTCTGATCGGCATGTCGCTCGCAGCCCAGCCGGCCGTAGGGTTGCGCAGGCTGGTGCTCAACGACGTGGGCCCCGTGATCGAACCAGCCTCCCTGCGGCGCATCGGTGGTTACCTGGGGGTGCAGCCCGTCTACCCCACCGAGCAGGCGGCCGCGCAGGCGCTGTGGGAGATCTCGCATACCTTCGGTCCTCACACCACCGAACAATGGCTGGCCCTGTCTCGACCGATGTTGCGCGCCGTCCAGGGCGGCTGGGCCCTGCATTACGATCCCGACATCGCGGTTCCTTTCAAGGCCATGCTCGCCGCTGGCGACAATGAATCCACCCGCGAGGCCGTGCGCATCGGTGAGGCCATGCTATGGCAACTCTATGACGCGATCAGCGCACCCACGCTGGTGCTGCGCGGCGCCGACTCAGACCTGCTCAGTCACGAAACGGCGGAGGCGATGACCCGGCGCGGTCCGAGGGCGCGTCTGGTGGAATTTCCCGGCGTCGGCCATGCACCCACCCTCGTGGCGGATGATCAGGTCCGCGTGGTTCGGTCTTTTTTGCTGGACGCATGATGACCGTAACCGTTCCATTCCTGTCCGGCGCCATGGTCGCCGACAAGCCCGGTGACGCGACCGCCCATGTTCCCGCGCTGGTCTCGGCGTTGGCCCGCCCCCAGCAGAAGGCCGATCCCCGCGCAGTCGAGCGAGCCCGGGCGTTTGCCGAGCCGCTTCTCCTGGCCGAAACGCTGGACACCGGCGAAAACACCCTGGAGCACGCCGACGGCGTGGCCGGCATCATCGACGCCATCGGCGGCACGGCCGAAATGAAGGCCTGTGTCTATCTGGTCTATGCCTGTCAGTACCTCAACCGGCCCCGAGAGGTGATCAGCAAGGCCTTCGGTCCTGACTATGCCGAGGTGGCCATCGAGACCACCAAGCTGGTGCAGCTACAGCGTCAGACGCGCGTCAAGGCCGCCCAGATCCGGGCTCAGCGGGCCGCTGCGGAAGGTGCCGGTACGGCCGTGGCCCGCATCGGCGCCACCGAGCTCGAAGCCAGCCAGACCGAGAACATTCGCAAGATGCTGCTGGCCTTTTCGCGGGATCTACGGGTCGTGATGCTGCGCCTTGCTTCACGCCTGCAGACCCTGCGTTACCACGCCGCATCCAAGACCCTGCCCGACGTGGGACTCGCAGCCGAGTCGTTGCATGTCTTTGCGCCGCTGGCCAACCGGCTGGGCATCTGGCAGCTCAAGTGGGAAATGGAAGACCTGGCCTTCCGCTTCCTGGAGCCCGACACCTACAAGCAGATCGCACGCCTGCTTGACGAAAAACGTGTCGAGCGGGAAAGCCACGTGGAGCAGGTGCGTCAGCACCTGGAATCCGCCCTTAAGGCCCAGGGCATCGACGCCGAGGTGCAGGGGCGCCCAAAGCACATCTACAGCATCGTCAAGAAGATGCGTGGCAAGTCGCTGGACTTCGATCAGGTGTTCGACATCCGCGCGCTGCGGGTGGTGGTGCCCGAGATCGACGACTGCTATAGGGTCCTGGCCTACGCCCACGCGCACTTCAGCCCGGTGCCGGAAGAGTTCGACGACTACATCTCCAAGCCCAAACCCAACGGTTACCAGTCGCTGCACACGGTGGTGCGCGACGAGCAGGGCAGGGCCTTCGAGGTGCAAATCCGCACCCAGGCCATGCATGAACATGCGGAGCACGGCGTGGCGGCCCACTGGGCCTACAAGGAAGCGGGCAGCAAGGGCTACGAGGGCGTGAGCGCCAGTTCCGACTACGACGCCAAGATCGCTGTGTTGCGCCAGTTGCTGGCGTGGCAGAGCGACATGGGCGGCGCTAAGCACCTGTTCGACGATGCCATCTACGTGCTCACGCCGCATGCCGCCATCGTGGAGCTGCCCAAAGGGGCCACACCGGTGGATTTTGCGTACACGGTGCACACCGATCTGGGCCACCGCTGCCGAGGCGCGCGAGTGGATGGCGCCATGGTCACACTCAACACCCCCTTGCAGAATGGCCAGACCGTAGAGATCGTGGCTGCCAAGGAAGGTGGGCCTTCGCGAGACTGGCTCAATCCCGAACAGGGGTATCTGGTCAGCCACCGCGCCAAGAGCAAGGTGCGCGCCTGGTTCAACGCGCTGGCCGCCGAAGACAACATCCAGCGTGGGCGAGAAGCACTCGACAAGCTGCTCCAGCGCGAGGGCAAGACCGCCATCAACCTCGATGAACTCGCCTCCGGACTGGGCTATCCGAACCTCCAGGCGCTGTGCGAATCGCTGGGCAAGGAAGAGCTGACCCTGCGCACCGTGGAGCAGCACCTCAATCCGCCGCAGGTGTTGCCCACGCCGGACGAGGTCGTCATCAAGAAGGCCCGTGGTGAGGACCGCGCCCCGCAAGGCAGCGTCCTTGTGGTCGGCATGGACTCGCTGCTGACCCAGCTCGCCAAGTGCTGCAAGCCTGCTCCGCCCGACGACATTCGCGGCTACGTGACCCGGGGCAAGGGCGTGAGCGTGCACCGGGCCGACTGCCCGGACTTCGCCACCCTGGCCCAGCGCCACCCGGGCCGGGTGATCGATGTGCAGTGGAGTGGCGTAAAAGGCAAGGGCGAGCAGGCACCGTACTACCCGGTGGACGTGGCGGTCGAGGCCATCGATCGCCAGGGCCTGCTGCGCGACATCTCCGATGCCTTTGCGCGCGAGAAGATCAACGTGATCGGCGTGCAGACGCAGTCGGTCAAGGGCGTGGCCTGGATGATGTTCACGGTCGAGGTGCCGGACGCCATGCGCGTGTCGCGCGTCATGGCCGCGGTGCAGGACGTGCCTGGTGTGCAGAGCGTGCGCAGGCGTTGAAAACGGGCACCAAAAGGTGCTACAATGCAAGGCTTGCAACCGACCCAGGCGCGTAGCTCAGCTGGTTAGAGCACCACCTTGACATGGTGGGGGTCGTTGGTTCGAGTCCAATCGCGCCTACCAATTCCGAAACCCTGGTTCTCCTATGAGAGCCGGGGTTTTTCGCTTCTAGGCCGCCCGGTCTTGGGACGAATTTGGGACGAATTCGATCTGGGGTGCGCCCATGGCACGTGCCAGGAGTTCGCGTGGGCTGGTTCCCGTGCCTTCGGGGATCCAGCGGGCATAGCGAGAGAGCAGCACCGCCACGGTGTGCCCGAGGATGCTGGCGATGTAGGCCGGGGGCAAGCCTGCCATCAGGGCCACGGTGGCGAAGGTGTGCCGGGTGTTGTACGCCGAGCGCCACCGGATGCCCAGCCGCTTGAGGGCGGGCCGCCAGT
>JAUVXK010000188.1 GCA_030603635.1 Burkholderiales bacterium
CACGCGCCGTTCCGCCTTCGCCGCCCTCGCCGTGGCGGCCGCCGTGGCGTTGCTGCTGGCCGACGAACTCGGCGCCATGGCGGGCCGGCCAGTCGGCGTGCTCGTGATGCTGGGCGCAGCCATGAGCTGGGCCGTGGGCACACTGATGATGCGCCGCGCCACCCTCACCCTGCCGGTCGAGGCCCTGACGGTGTGGATGATGGCGCTGACCTCGGCCGCTCTGTGGGCGATGGCCTTCACGTTCGAACCCTGGCCCGACTGGAACTTCAGTCTGCGCATGTGGGGCCTGCTGGCCTACGGCGTGTTCATGAACTACGGAATCGCCCAGATCATCTGGTTCTCGCTGGCACGGCACCTGCCTCCGGCCACCAGCGCCATGAGCGTGATGATGGTGCCGCTGGTGGGAACCGCCAGTGCGACAGTCATCGCGGGCGAATGGCCACGCTGGCAGGACGGCGTGGCCGTGGTGTGTGTGATGGCCGCCATCGCAGCCGTGCTGCTGCCGTCGGGGGCTTGGCGCTCCCTGTGGCGGCGTTGAGGCGAGCGGGGCCTCACTCGACGATCACGTACACCTTCACCACCGTCTCCAGGACCTCGAACGAGCCGGTGAAACCGGGCGGGATGTGGATGGACTGGCCCGGACCGGCGTCCTCGTGGCTGCCGTCGTGGCGGCGCACCCGGCATCGGCCCTCAAGGACGGTGAAGACCTCGCGCTCGGTGGGCCCGAAGGCGATCGTCCAGTGGCCAGGCTCACAGCGCCAGATGCCGGTGCTCAGGGACCGGGCGCCCGCCAGGGGGGCATCGACCAGATTCCAGGTCTCGCGCAGCGGGTTGCCTGCGATGCGCCGATCCGCATGCGGATGCGAGGTGTCCGGCACCCCGTCCACCGGGTGACCGAATGAAAGCAGGTCGTGAGCCGACATGGGTATTTCCTCAGGCACGGGGCAACGTCACGCCGTGCTGCCCCTGGTATTTGCCACCCCGGTCCTTGTAGGACACGTCGCACACCTCGTCGCTCTCGAAGAACAACACCTGCGCGCAGCCTTCGCCCGCATAGATCTTGGCAGGCAGCGGCGTGGTATTGGAGAACTCCAGCGTCACGTAGCCTTCCCACTCGGGTTCGAACGGGGTCACGTTGACGATGATGCCGCAACGTGCATAGGTGCTCTTGCCCAGACAGATGGTGAGCACGTTGCGCGGGATGCGGAAGTATTCCACCGTGCGCGCCAGCGCAAAGCTGTTCGGCGGGATGATGCAGTGATCACCATGGAAATCGACGAAGCTTTTCTGGTCGAAGTTCTTCGGGTCCACCACGGTGCTGTGGATGTTGGTGAACACCTTGAATTCGGGTGCGCAACGAATGTCATAACCATAGCTGCTGGTGCCGTAGCTGATGATCTTCCTGCCGTCGGCCTCGCGGATCTGGCCCGGCTCGAACGGCTCGATCATGCCGTGCTGTTCGGCCATGCGGCGGATCCACTTGTCGCTTTTGATGGTCATGCATGCGCTCCTGTTGCCGGGCGATTTTACGGGCAGGGCTCAGTCGTGTTCGCGCAGGCCTTCGAAGAAGGTCTTGAGCTGATGCTCCCAGGCGCGTTTGGTGACGGCGTCGGCAAAGCTGGCCTCGAAACTGTTGAACGCCAGCTGGTAAGCCTCGCGCGGCCCCAGGCCCAGGGCCTCGAAGAGTTGGACGAAGTTGTCGTTCAGATAGCCCCCGAAGTAGGCCGGATCGTCGGAATTGACCGTGACGCACAGCCCGGCATCAAGCAACTGCTTGAGGTTGTGCTGCGCCAGGGTGGGAAACACGCACAGCTTGATGTTGGACAAGGGGCAGACCGTCAACGGCAGGCGTTGCTGCGCCAGACGCTGCATGAGGGCAGAATCCTGGATCGACTGCACGCCGTGGTCGATGCGCTCCACCTTCAGCACATCCAGCGCGCTCCAGATATAGGCCGGTGGTCCCTCTTCCCCGGCGTGGGCCACCACGTGCAGGCCCAGCTCGCGACAGCGGGCAAACACGCGCGCGAACTTCTCCGGCGGGTGCCCCAGCTCGCTCGAGTCCAGCCCCACCCCGATGACATGGTGCCGGTAGGGCAGCGCCGCTTCCAGCGTGGCGAAGGCGTCTTCCTCGCTGAGGTGGCGCAGGAAGCACAGGATGAGCTGGGCACTGATGCCGAACTCCTGGTGCGCCCGCTGGCAGGCATGGTGCAGGCCCTGGATCACCGTGCCCATGGGCACGCCGCGCGCCGTGTGGGTCTGCGGGTCGAAGAAGATTTCGGTGTGCACCACGTGGTCGGCAGCGGCCTTCTGCAGGTAGGCCCAGGCCATGTCGAAGAAATCTTCTTCCTTCAACAGCACGCTGGCGCCGGCGTAATAAATGTCCAGAAAGCTCTGCAGGTCGGTGAAGGCATAGGCGGCCCGCAGCGCATCCACGCTCTCGTAAGGCAGCTTCACGCCGTTGCGCTCGGCGAGCTTGAAGATCAGTTCCGGCTCCAGTGAGCCTTCGATATGGATGTGCAGTTCGGCCTTGGGCATGCGGCGCAGCACCGAAGGCAGACGCTGGGGGGTGATGTGGGGCAAATGCATCTCAACACACTCCAAAGGTGATGCCGCAGCGCTTGAGGTAGCGGCGGTAGGCGGCGCTGAGCCGGTCGGCGGCGCTGTGCACTTCCCCACCGCTCAGCGGCAGGCGTTTGGGTTGCTGGGACTCCAGCACGGGCTGGTCCTGCGAGAAGATGGTGACCTGGAAATCGCGCAGCACCTCATCCGATGACGCTTCGTCGGTCGTGTACTGGGCAAACCACAGGCGGCAGGATTCTTCCGTGGTCGGGCAGGCCCAGATGGTGTAGCTGTCCTGCGGGCCACCCGCATCACCCTGCTTGGACAGCAGTGCACTGTAGGGCCCCAGCACCTCGTAACGGTAGGTGACCCAGTCTCCGCCCTGTGCAGCAGCGGTGGCGCGGGGCTGCCACGCCTTGTAGCGCTCGATCACCGGGCGCCCGTCGAGCGTCTCGGTCACGTCGTAGGCGGGCACCTCAGGGTGCCTGGCATCGCCCAGCCAGTCGCGGTGCACGAAGGCGAAATGCGAGGTGTCGAGGAAGTTCTCCACCGCGCGCGGCGCGCTCGTGGCCACGTCGAAAGGTCCGTAGATCAGGCGTCGGCTGGGCAGATCGTCCAGT